>JBFMCB010000124.1:0-9567 GCA_040754915.1 Chloroflexota bacterium
CATCCAGAGGGCCTGCTCGAAGATGCCGCCGCCCAGGAAGTCGGCCACCAGGGCGTAATCGGTCTCCCGGTAGAGGTGCCGGGCCTCCTCGGCCAGGCCTGCTACCCGGCGGGGATCGCGCGGATCGGGCCAGGGATAGTGTTTGAGGTCTTCCATTCGGGCGTTCGCCAGCGGATGCCCTACGATCTCCCAGTACAGCTCGGTGCGCCGCCGCCGCATCCCCCACTCGTCAAAGTAAGTGTCTTCGCCGCCTGCCAGTGAAGCGGCGGTCGCTGTAGATGGCGGCCGCAGCGCCACCCGGCGGAGATCAACACCGAACCGTTGCAGGATCCGCTCATCGGGGACGACAATGCCCTGGACCCTATCGTGCACCGGCTCGTCAGCCTCGACGCCCAACAATGCCTTCAAGCGGTCGTTGGCCCGTTGGTGGATGCTGGACACCGCCGTGGAGCCCAAGTCCACCGGCACGCGGTCGGGCATCTCGTGGCGGAGAACCGCCATCACTCGTTGTCGTGAGTTAATTGTTATGCCTCCGAGCCGAATATCACTTTGAAGGCCCAGGGCGCGCCCAACGTCCCCCACAACCCGATCAGGGCATAGCGAGTGAAACGGAACGCCGGCCCCACCGGAAACAGCCTCGGCAGGAGCATCTGCAAGGCCACCAACACCACCAACCCGATCATCACCTTGGCCACTTGCTTCCTGAGAGGCACGTGGACGGGAAAACGCACGTACCGCCGCTCCAGGGCGTAGCCGGTGGCCATGCCCAAGGCAGCGCCCATTAGCGTGGAGGTCTTTGGGTAGACGATGAACAGGATGAGAGGGACGGCCACGCCCAGGGCCAGTTGCCCCCAAAGCGACAGCGAAAAGGAGCGGCGGTCCCAGGTACGGTAGAGGGTCAGCGCCAGCCAGACTAGCCCGATGCCAATGGCTATCCCGCCCACCACGTCCACCGGCCAGTGGGCTCCCAGGTAGAGGCGTGACAGGGCGACGAGGGGAATGACGACGATGGCCGCCGCGATCGAAGGCCATCGCCGGTAGTGGCCCGCCAGGTAGGACCACAGGACGGCAGCGTTCTGAGTGTGGCCGCTGGGGAAGGCGTAGCTGCCGTCAGGTGGGGTAGCCAGCCAAACCTGCTCGATGGTAGGGCGTGGGGTGTGGAAGAAGTCCTTGAGGCCGGTGTTCAGGTAACTGGAAAGGAGAAGGACCAGGAGAAACCGCAGCCCCAGCAGGGGATCCAGGCACCAGTAGAGAATGACGGCGATGAAGGCCATCAGGTTGTCCTCGGCCGTGCTGGTGGCGGCGGCGAAGAATGCGTCGAGGAAGGGGGAACGAAAGGACTGCAACCAGAGGATGAAGTCGAGCTGACTCGTAGCGGGCCTCCTTCACCCATCGTGCCCCAACTAGGCCGCTGACCTTGAGGAGGTCAGAGACCAGCCAGACCACCGCTGTCCAGGCACAGCACGTGCTCGGAGAACGAGAAGGCCACCATAATCCCAAGCCGATACCGCCGTAGCGCAGCACGTCCAGGCGCGCTAGCGGGCGGGCTCAGGGCGGGAGGGTGTGCTGATGTAAGATCGAAAATACAAAAGTATTATAGCATGTCGTCCTTTGTTGTCAACTTAGATGGCCAATGAGATCTGGAACAAATCTCGGCGTTGTTATATAATGCGCTAGCTATCTCGCCGAGGGTCCTAAAAGGTTGCGACCACGAAAGCGCCGGGAAAGGCATCTCCTCTCTACTTTGACCGTTAGTTCCGTATCCTTTCCTGCCAAGCGGTGTTATAATCCCTGAAGTCCGTGGGCTTCGACCAGATGGCTTAGCCCTAATAGCCCCTTCGAGTACGTGCGACAGGTCCCTGGCTTGAGGACCTTTTGCCCGGGAGGAATACCCTGATGAGACGAGTAGTCGTCACCGGCATGGGCGCCATCACTCCGGTGGGCCATGATGTCCCTTCCACCTGGGAGGCCTTGCTAGCAGGCCACTCCGGCGTGGCTGACATCACGCTTTTCGACGCCAGCCCCTTTGAGGTGCGTTTCGCCGCCGAGGTTAAAGACTATAACCCTCTGGCCTACTTTGATCCCAAGGAAGTCCGCCGGATGGATCGCTTCTGCCAATTCGCTTTGATCGCCACCCGGGAGGCCATGGCCGACTCCGGCCTGGTGATCGATGGCAGCAACAGCCATCGAGTGGGGGTGATCATCGGCTCCGGCATCGGAGGGATCAGCACGATCGTCGAGCAGCACAAGGTGCTGGAGACCCGAGGTCCCGGCCGCATCAGCCCCTTCGCTGTTCCCATGCTCATCGTGGACATGGCCGCCGGTCAGGTAGCCATAACCTACGGGGCAAAGGGCCCTAATTACGCGTTGGTCTCGGCCTGTGCCACTGGCTCCAATGCCATTGGCGAGGCCTTCGAGACCATTCGCCGGGGAGATGCCGACGCCATGATCTGCGGCGGCACCGAGGCGCCCATCGTGCCTCTGGCCCTAGGAGGGTTTATCAGCATGCAGGCCATCTCCAGACGCAACGCCGAGCCCGCGCGGGCTTCGCGACCCTTTGACCGCGATCGGGACGGGTTCGTGATGGCCGAGGGGGCAGGTATCTTGGTATTGGAGGAGCTGGGCTATGCTCGGTCTAGGGGGGCCAAGGTCTACGCGGAGATCGTGGGCTACGGCGCCACCTCCGATGCCCATCACATCACCGCGCCAGCCGAGGCCGGCGAGGGGGCGGCCCGGGCCATGCAGATCGCCCTGGATAAGGCTCGCCTTGCCCCTACGGAGGTGGATTACATCAATGCCCACGGTACCTCTACGGTACTGAACGATAAAAACGAGACCGCGGCCATCAAGACCGTCTTTGGGCCTCACGCCCATAAATTGGCTATCAGCTCCACCAAGTCCATGGTGGGCCACCTCATGGGTGCTGCCGGCGCGGTGGAGGCCATTGCCACCATTCTGGCCGTGCGAGACAGCCTGATCCATCCCACTATCAACTACGAAAACCCCGACCCGGAATGTGACCTGGACTACGTCCCTAATGTGGCCCGGGCCAGAGCGGTGAGCGCGGCCCTCTCTAACTCCTTTGGCTTTGGCGGCCACAACGCTTGTGTGGCCATCAAGAAGTTCGACGGCTAGGAGCCCAGCCAGCACGGTCACTGCTGGTCCAACCATTCATCGTCCCATCTTTTCCGGGGGCAGGAGACACCGATGGCGAAGATCAAGGTGGTCACCGATAGCACCTGCAACCTGCCGGCGGAGCTTTTGAAACGCTATGACATTCACGTCCTGCCGATCAACGTCCAGCTCGGCCAGGCGACTTTCCAGGAGGGCGTAAATCTGGATGGCGAATACTTCTACGGGCAGGTGGAGTCGGGCGTGGTCCCCAAAACCTCGGTGCCAGCCGCCGGACCGTTCGCCCAGGTATACCAGGAGCTGGCCCCTGGCGCCTCGACCATCCTCTCCATCCACATTACCGCCAGGCTCTCGGGCACCTGCCAGTCAGCCAGTGTGGGCGCAAGCCTGGTCCATGGCGGAGCGAAAGTGGTGGTATACGACACCGCCTCGATCTCGCTGGGCACCGGCTTCATGGTCCTTAGGGCCGCCCAAATGGCAGAGGGCGGGGCCGGCGAGGAGGAGATCCTCCAGACCTTGGACTTCATGAAGGCAAACACCAGGATCTACCTGACCACGGCGACCCTCAAGTTCCTGCAGGCCAGTGGCCGGGTAGGGAAGCTGCAAGGCGCCTTAGCCTCGCTCCTGGACGTCAAGCCGATCATCAAGGTGGAAGACGGTCTCCTGGAGGCGGTTGAAAAGGTCCGCACCCGGAGAAGGTCGTTGGAGCGCCTGTTGGAGCTGACTGGGGAGGCCATGGACCAGCGGCCAGTGGAGCTAGCCGTGGCCCACGCCAGGGCCCTGCCGGAGGCCCAGTGGCTTTGTCAAGAGGCCCAGAGGCGGTTGAACTGCCAGGAGGCCACGGTGCACGAGCTGGTCCACTCACTTACGGTGCACGGCGGCCCAGGCACCGTGGGAGTCATCTGTTGTCCGATAGATAGTCCCCTGGGGCTGAGGAGCCAGCCTTGAAGAGACATGCTCAGGTGGTGGGCTGGGGCAAATACGTCCCGGCCAAGGTCTTGACCAACGAAGACTTGGCCCGATTGGTAGACACCTCCGATCAGTGGATTCGCGAGCGTACGGGCATCAGCGAGCGCCGCGTGGCTGCTCCCAGGGAGACCACGGCAACCATGGCGATCCAGGCGGCCCAGGAGGCTCTGAAAGTGGCCGACGTGGACCCAGCACGGCTGGACCTGATCATCGTGGCCACTGCCACCCCCGACTACGCTTTTCCGTCGGTAGCGTGTCTGGTCCAGGACGCCCTGGGGGCCAGCCGCGCCGGCGCCTTCGACCTGGCTGCCGGATGCTCGGGCTTCGTTTATGCTTTGGCCACGGCAGCCCAGTTCATCCAAACCGGCGCCTATGACACGATCATGGTCATCGGCGCGGAGACCCTTTCCCGTATCGTGGATTTTACCGACCGGAATACCTGCGTGCTCTTCGGTGACGGCGCAGGGGCGGTGCTCTTGCGGCCCAACGCCAACGCCGGCGGCCTGCTCTCCTTCGTCCTGGGCGCCGATGGCTCCGGTGGCGATCTGCTCATCCTGCCAGGAGGGGGTAGCAAGTACCCGACCAGTCTTTCCACCGTGGAGGAGCGTCTGCATTACGTGAAAATGGACGGCCGCGAGGTCTTCCGTTTCGCGGTGAACGTGATGGGTAAGGCTGCAGTCCAGGCGATCAAGGCCGCGAACCTGGGGTTGGGGTCGGTCGATCTGCTGATACCGCACCAGGCCAACCTGCGCATCATCCAGTCTGCAGCGAAGTCCCTGAAGCTCCCTCCCGAGAAGGTATTCGTTAATCTGGAGAAGTATGGCAACACCTCTGCCGCCTCGATCCCCATTGCCCTGTGCGAGGCCATCGAAAACGGCCGGGTGAAACCGGGGGATAACCTGGTCCTGGTGGGGTTCGGGGCGGGGCTCACCTGGGCCTCAGCGGTGCTGAAGTGGGGGCCGGTGGCTGCTCCGGCTCCGGTTCCCTGGTGGAAGACGGCCTGGCACCGCATGCGAGGGAAACTATACGCCTTTAGGTCAGCCCTCATACGCTTGTGGCGCAGGGTAGATGCCATGCTCGGCGGCGGCAGAGAGTTGGGCTGAGGCGTGAGGCGGGATGAAGGTGGAGTTTTTTACGGCGATTCAGAGTAGACGCAGTATTCGAAAGTTCCAGGACACCCCAGTGCCCAGGGAGGACCTCCGGCGAATGCTGGAGGCAGCCCGGAATGCCCCCAGCGGGACCAATCAGCAACCCTGGCACTTCGTAGTGGTTCAGGACCGGGGCCTCTTGCAGCAGATGGCCCAGGCGGTGGAGCAAAAATTTTGCTCTCTCCTGGAACGCTCGGAGAAGGTAGGGGCGCCCCGCCGCATGGAGGCCTACCTGCGCTATCTGCGCCGGTTCTCTACCTTTTTTGCCCAGGCGCCGGTGACCATCGCTGTGCTGCAGAAAGACTATGACCTGGTCGACCTGAACGCTATAGAGCTGATCCTGGGGCAGCAGCATGACCCCAGCCCCCACGGGGTCGCCGCGGCGGTGGAGAACCTGCTTTTGGCGGCCCATGCCCTGGGCTACGGTGCCTGTTGGACCCATGGACCCCTGGTGGCGCGCAACGAGCTGGAGAGACTCTTGGGCGTCGCCAGGCCCTGGAGACTCTTTGCTCTGGTCCCAGTGGGGCTCCCGGCCGAATCGCCGCCGCCAAGGCCACGAAAGCCCCTGGAGGAGATCGTTACGTTTTTGCCTTAGCGAGGCCTCGCCTCAAACCGATGAAAGCATTCACCGCAGGGTTTGAGGCGAAGTCTCGAGCGCGGAGTTGCTTAGGAACCAGGTTTCTTGTTCTTAACCCGGCCGGAAGCCTGGTTTCTCAATTTATGGGACGTAGAAGGCCAGGCCCACCACGCCGGGGCCAGTATGGGTGCCGATGACCGGGCTGACGCTGGTCAGATGGAGCTCGCTGGGGTGAAACCGGGCGGCGATGCGCTCGCTCAGGGCCCGGGCTTCCGCCTCGGCCTGGGCGTGGATCACGGCCACATGGAGCTCCTGGGAGCCATCTGTTTTCTCCGCCAGGAGCTCCGAGATGCGCTCCAGGGCTTTGGTCTTGGTGCGGACCTTTTCGAACACCTCCACCTTGCCCTCATCGAGGAACAGGATAGGCTTGATGTTGAGCAAGGAACCCACCAGTGCCGCCGCGCCGCCGATGCGGCCACCCTTTTGCAAGTACTTGAGCGTGTCAACGACGAAGTACACCTGGACCTTCTGAACCAGCTCCTCCACCAGACGGGTGACCTCGTCCAGCCCTTTGCCCTGTTCGGCAGCCTGGGCGGCGGCCAGGACCAGGAAACCCAGCCCCATGGAGGTGCTCTGCGAGTCGATGACCCTGATATCCGCACCAGGGAGCATATCCTTTGCGGCCAGTGCGGACTCATACGTGCCGCTGAGGCCCCTGGATATGGTTACGACCAGCACGCCCTCCCCCTGGGCACTAGCTTCTTTGAACACCTGGAGGAAGTCCCCCGCCGATGGCTGGGACGTTGTGGGCAAAACATCGGCGGCAGCGAGCTTTTGAAAGAACTCACGGTCGGTCAAGTCTATGCCGTCCCTAAAGGTGCCGTCGGCGAAGTTCACGTTCAGTGGTACGACGCAGATGCCGTAACGAGCCACGAGTTCACTGGGCAGATAGGCCGTGCTGTCGGTGACGATCCTGACCATGGCTTGAGCCCTCCTGTGTTATCATAGATTTATGCAAAAAAACCAAAGAATTGCCGCCAAAAAACTATCTTGGGATCAGGCGGCACGGCCCCCCCGGCTGGAGGCCGGAGAGACGCTCTGTAATATCTCTTGCAGAAACCGGGAAAGCTCCAGTCGCTTGTCCAGATCCATTTTGTCCAGGTAGCGCTGGTATTTTCTGGCGTATTCCAGGAGCGTGTCCAGCACCTCCTGATTGGCTTTCATGGTTAGCGTCACACCCACCGCCACCCCCGCCAGCAGATTCAAGCCGGGGGTAATCCCTCCCTCGCCGTTTCCCAGCGCTTTCAACATCTTGCCGGGCTCCAACTCCATGGGAAGGCGGGTCTTGATGCTCAGGACCAGAGCGGTGATCACGCGGCCGCAGTAGGCCAGCGGCGAGCTGGTTTGGGGTATGGCTGAGAGAAGCTCATCCAGGAGCTCATCCTCATCGATCTGGCCCTGGTGAAGGCTGGCCAGGATCCTCTCCTTGGCTTGTTCCCATTCGCGACCCTCCGAGGCGTCGCCGGCCAGCCGGGTAAGCACTTCCCGAGCCTTGGCGATGGGATAGAAGACCACGGAGGAACGGCCCGGGCCCGGGTTTTTGTCGGCCAGCCGGTATTCCGAGGCTACCAGGCCTTTGTTCTCCAACACCCTCAACATGTCGTAGGCGGAAAAGCGGTTCACCCCTAAACTCTGAGCCAGCACCGAATAGTGGACCGGCTTCTGTGCCTCACGGTACAGTTCAGAGAGCTTTTCGAAGAAGGCCTGCTGTCGAAAGGTTAACTTCATCGCTGTTTCCAAAAAAACCAAAATTTTCATTATCATACTCCCTTTTATTCAGAATTGCAAGTTCTTTAACTGGGGGTGTTGGACGGAGACCGCTAAATCATTTCTCACCGAACTCTCATCTCCCTTTCATCTAACTTTAATCTAAGCGGGATATAGTTATTGCAGTACCCGTTTGTCGAGGAGAGTCCGGTGGAAGTGCCCCATGTTGCCCTGCCTGCTACCCCTACTTGCCGGTCTCGGCCCTGGCCTGGGCATCTGATAGACCTGAAATGGCCCCTGCTTGCCGGCGCGGTCGGTTCAGCGGCACTTTTGTTACTCTATATCCTCATTATCGGCCTGGCCTCGCGCTCCCTTGACCATGTGTGGGAGCTGATGGGCAATGACCTGTGGTTAATCATCCCTATCGTCCTTGGCTTTGGTATACAGATGGGGCTGTACACCTACGTGCGCAAGGGATTGCATCTACGCCACAGCACCCGCAGTGCCACGACCCTCACCGCTACGGGCACGGGTACCTCTACGGTTTCCATGGTGGCCTGCTGCGCCCATCACGTAAGCGATGTGCTTCCCCTCATCGGTACGTCTGGGGCAGTCATCTTTCTCTCTCGATACCGCACACCCTTCATGCTCGGCGGTGTAATCATCAACATTCTGGGCATCCTTTTCATGCTGCGCATGATCCGGCGAGAGAAGAGGAACTATCAAGATTCCAGGGAGTTGAACGATGAAACTACGGTTTGTCCGTCTCATACTACTGGAAGCCCTCTCGCTGATACTTTTCCTCATCGCTCTCGGTTGTAGCGCTCGGAGCCCATTGACGGCTGGAGGGGAGGTCTCGCCTACAGTGAGGCCACCGACAGTTGCTTCGCCCACGGCCACGCGCCCGGCAGCCACGCCCGCGGCGTCTCCGGTCAGTCCCACATCCTCAGCGGCCAGGACGCCGACCGCCTCACCGGTAATACCGGCCAAAGGCCCCGCCGGTGACTTGAAACGCACCGATAACCAGGGGGCGGTGACGGTGATGGTCACACCACTCAACCTGGGGATGCCGGGCAAGACCCTGGACTTCAAGGTAGTCATGGATACCCACTCGGTGGAACTAGCCTACGATCTGACTAAGAGTGCCATCCTGCGCGACAACCTTGGGCGGGAGTACGCACCTCTCTCCTGGGATGGAGGGAGTGGGGGGCATCACCTTTCCGGGAACCTGTCCTTGTCTGCCATTAACGCCTCCGGTCAACCCGTGCTGGCGCCGGAGGTTAAAGTCCTGGAGTTGATCCTGAAGGGAATTGGCGGTGTACCCAGCCGGGTCTTCCGGTGGGAGTTGTAGAGAGCGACGGATTGGCAGCGAATAAAAGAGTAGAAAGAAGGTTTGACATGGTTAACAAGCTGGCAAAAGATCCAGTTTGTGGTATGAATGTGGACGAGCAGAAGACCCAGTTCAAATCCGAGCATCAGGGCAAGCGGTACTATTCCTGTTCGGCTGCCTGCAAGTCCATCTTTGACCGATGACCGGCCAAGTTCGTCGGCCAGGCCCAGTCCGGCCACAGTGGTCATGGTAGCCACGGCGGCCATCGCTGTCACTGAGCATCCACCGATAGCTACCCCGGAGGGGTCGCTCTCGTCTTTATACCCCTTGACGCTACCCTAATTGGGGCAATATAATGCCGCCAGGAGGAGCTTGCCATGCGCATCCTGGTGGTGGACGATGATCCCCAGATCCTCAACTTCCTGCGACGAGGCCTGGCCTACGAAGGGTATGCCGTAGACACCGCCGAGGACGGGGAAAGTGCCCTGAAGCGCGCCCTCCAGGTGCCACCGGACTTAGTGATCCTGGATGTGATGATGCCCGGCCTGGATGGTCTGGAGGTAGCTCGCCGTTTGCGCGCCGGGGGCGACGTGCCCATCGTCTTCCTCACCGCTCGAGGTGCTGTGGCCGATCGAGTGGCCGGC
>JBFMCB010000125.1:0-9533 GCA_040754915.1 Chloroflexota bacterium
CCACTCCAGGAACTCGCCGCTTTGGATCATCTCCTGGAATCTCGAGACCGAGACGAAGTGGTAATCCCTACCGTCCACCTCATTGGCCCGGGGTGGCCGCGTGGTGTACGTGACGATGAAGTGCAAAGGAAATCCCAGCTCCTTCATCCGGTTGATCGTCGCGTCCTTGCCCACCCCCGAGGGCCCAGATAGGACGAACAAGAGCCCCTCTTCTTTACTGGTCGAGACGGCCCCGGGCTCGATGGAGTCCGGCACAAACCCCTCATCCTTCAATTGCTGCCGACCTCCTCTCCCGGCAGCGCCGCATTGGAGATGGCGGCGCCGCGCTGGAGGGCCAGCCGCCCCACTATGGTCTCGGGCTGCAGGGCCGAAAGCGCCAAGTGCCCGCTGTCCAGCACCAGGACGGCCTTGGTCTTACGGCCGTTGGTCATGTCGATGACCAGGCTCTTCTCGTCTGCCTGCCGGACCAGCCTTTTGATGGGCGCTGAGGTCGGGCTGACGATGGCCACCACCCGGTTCAGGGCGATGACGTTATCGAAGCCAACGTGGACGAGCTCTACCTTCAACTTATCTCCCCTCGCCAAAAAAGCCCCCTGGTCAAGTGGCCTCAAACGCGCCTGTGGTGGAAAAAGCGCCACGCCATCTGCCCAGCGGGCCCCTGTGGCATATCCTGTTTACCGCGAAGGGGCAAAGGACGCCAAGATTGTTGGTCCTCCCTTCGCGTTCTTTGCGCCTTGGCGGTTCAATCGGCGCGTCCCTCAGACGACCTTGGCCAGGTCGATGGCCGTGCGTTTCATGTCCAGGAAGATCAGTCCCAGCTTGGCTTCCTTGCGCGCCATAGCGGTCAGAACCGCCTCGGCGCCCACCGACATCAAAAATACGTAGCCGTTCTCGCCGCGCACGTAAACCTGGTCCAAAGTGCCGCGCCCCAATTCGCTGGCGATCCTCTCTCCCAGGGAAAGCATCGCCGCCGACATGGCGGAAACCCGGTCCTCCTCCACGTCGGCCGGCAGCGCCGAGGCCATGATCAGACCATCAATGCTCACCACCGCCGAGGCCTCGATGTCTGGCGTGCTCGCCTGCAAGGCCTTCAAGGCATTCACCATCTCCTCCGTCCTGGTCGGAGCCATTTGCATTACCTCCTTATAACCGATTACTGGTTTTGTGGGGTATGGTAAGGCCGGATTCTTTCCGGGCAAAGAAGCCTGGCTGCCGCGGCTAAGCCCTGCCTGGCGGCCCTTGCGGCGTCCAGATCTGCTTGATGGCCTTCACTGCCTGGTTCGTCAGCTTCCGGTAGCGCTGGTTCGCGGGGAGCACCACAGCCAGGATCAAGGCCTCTTCGGCGATGACGAAGTAGCGACATACCAGGCGGATTCGGTCGTCATCCACCACCGAGACCTCGTCTACCCGGGCGAATCCCATCTGACCCCGGGCCCGTTCCACCACGCCGCGGACGAAGGCCACCATCGCCGCCACGGTGTCTGTATCAAGGCCCGGGGCCAGGGAGGCAATGGGCAAGCCATCCCCGGTGGCCACCACGGACGCATTGAACCCGCCCCGGCGGTTCAGCTCGGTTAGCAGTTGATTCAAGGAAACCTGTTTGAACCCTGGAACTTCTTCTAACTGATTCACGGCCAGCCTATCCCCCCCTCCGTTGTTTCCAGAATGGTATACAAAAGCTCCAACAGGACGTTTTTCACACTTTCCCTCTGAACGGCGATGCAGGGCAAGACCTTCACCCTCTCATCGATGCCCAGCACGATCCGTATGTCCTCCGGTGACCAGGAGTCCTCGCAGTCCTGCTTGTTGGCGGCGATGACGAAGGGACTATTGGAGTAGGAGGCGAACGTATTGATGATCGAGACGGTCTCTTTAAAGGTCTCCGGCCTGGTGGAGTCCACCAATACCACAAAACCCAACATGCCCTCGGAGAGTATCTCCCACATGAACTCAAAGCGCTTCTGCCCCGGCGTGCCGAAGAGGTAGAGCACCAGGTCCTTGTCCACGGTGATACGCCCGAAGTCCATGGCTACGGTGGTCTGGCCTTTGATCCGGCTGGTCTCGTCGGAGATCTTCCGTTCGGTGGAGACCACGTCGATCTCGCTGATGCTCTTGATGAACTCGGTCTTTCCCGCGTTAAAGGCCCCGGTGATCACCATCTTCACGGTCTGCATTCTCGAACCTACTTCTTTGCTGGTAGAGAATTGGCTAGAGCCTTCTGATACGGTCGATCAAACGCAGCACGATGTTGCGCTGCATGGAAGCGGGCATCCCTACTGCGGGCTTACGCACGATGGGCACCACCGGGGCCAGGGCCGGCTTCGGCGCCTCCCGGCCCACCAATTCCACCAGTTCCTCGGACAGGAGTCGTCCCACCACCTTGCGTATCTGTCCCTCGTCCATGCCGGCGTAGCCAGCGATTTTACGTATTGTATTCCGGGGGTTGATGAAAGATATGGCCTTCCACTCGTCGACGCTCAGGTTTACACTGCGCATCTTAACGTCGGGACGGGTGGTGAATCGCAAAACCACGTCCAGGTTCGGGAGCATCTCCTCCAGCTTCTCGGCCTCTTTGAGCCTGCGGCTGCCCTCGGCTAAGATGTCGTCCAGGCTCACCGAGATGAGGATCTGGCCTAAGGGAGGGAGGACGTCCGGGTCGAAGCGAAAGCTGCCCTTGGACCAGGTGAAAACCGTATAAGCGGCCTCTGACATATGGGCCTTTAGGGCCTCCATGATCTCCTCTCGAGCCAGGTAGCGCATGGTCATCAGGCGCAGGGCTATGGCCTTATCCAGGCGAGGTCCCTTTTGCGAATCGACGATCCTGGCCTGTTCTGCGGAGATCTTCCCCGCCCGCAGCAGGATATCGTCCAAGGGTGGCGGTTCATCGCCCAGGGACGCGCAAACCAGCTTGCCATCGTCGCAGTACAGCCGGGCAGTGCCCTGATTGCCCTCGATGGTCAGGCCGCCGGTCTTGCGGGCCAGCTTGATCAGGTTGAATAACTGGGTAGGGGTAAAGTCCTGAAGATTGCCTTTTAGAGCCATGGCTCACACTAAACGTAAAACGTGAAGCGTAAAGCGTAATCGCGTATCACGCCTCACGTTTCACGCTGAAGGACCAAGGACCAAAGACCAATTTCGAATTTCGAAATTCGAATTTCGAAGCGGTGAGGTCCTCGGCCGCATTTCTAGTCTTCCTCAGGGATCGCATCCAGCTCCGATGGCCCCAGCCTCTGGGCCTCGGCCTCGGACAGGGACTCTTTCCCTTTCCGTGGAGGGGAAATGCTAAGCAATTCCGCCGGTGGTTCACCCAGGAACTGCACCTGGGCCTGGGTCTTGGTCGGCAGCCCCCACAGCTTGATGAAGCCCAAGGCGGCGGAGTGGTCGAAAGCGTCAGCCTGATCGTAGGTGGCCAGGGAGTGGCTGTAGAGTGACTTAGGTGAGCACCTGCCCACCACCTGGCAATTGCCTCGGAAGAGTTTGACCCGAATGGTGCCCGTCACATGCCGCTGGGAACTGGCCACGTAGGCCGCCAGATCCTGGTGCAAGCTAGAGTACCACAGGCCATTGTACACGAGCTCCGCATAGCGGCTAGCCACCAGGCTCTTGAAGGCCAGGGCATCCTTGGCCATGGTCATGGCTTCCAGGGCAGCGTGCGCCTGGTGCAGGATGACCGCCGCCGGGGCCTCGTAGACCTCCCGGGATTTTATCCCCACCAGGCGGTCCTCGATGTGGTCAATGCGCCCCACACCGTGTTCGCCCCCGCTGGCGTTGAGCTCGCCGATCAAAGACACTCCGTCCATGGGGCGGCCATCCAGGGCCACGGGAATGCCCTTCTCGAAATCGATCTCCAGGTAACGCGGTTGGCCAGGGGAGCGAGCAGGGTTTACCGTCCAGGCAAAGACCTCTTCCGGGGGCTCCGCCCAGGGATCCTCTAGTATCCCGCATTCCACCGAACGACCCCACAGGTTAAGATCCACGCTGTAGGGCCCCTGGACAGTGGCGGAGACCGGTATCCCGTGGCGCTGGGCGTAGGCGATCTCTTCGCCCCTGGTCATTCGCCATTCCCGGACCGGGGCGATGATCCTCAAGTCCGGGGCCAACGTGCTGATTGCTACGTCGAACCGTACCTGGTCGTTGCCTTTTCCGGTACAGCCGTGGGCCACCGCCACCGCACCCTCCTCCCGGGCCACATCCACCAGTAGCTTGGCGATGAGGGGCCGGGCCAGGGCGGTAGCCAGGGGGTAGACCCCCTGGTACAGGGCTCCACTCTGCAGGGCCGGGAAGACGAAGTATTTGACGAAGACCTCCCTGGCATCCACCACCAGGGCCTTGGTCGCGCCGATCTTCAGGGCCTTGGCTTGGATCTCCTGTAGATCCCTTTCGCTGCCCACGTCAACGGTGAGGGTGATGACCTGGAGCCCATACTTCTCCGGGATCCACTTGATGGATACCGATGTATCCAGCCCTCCGGAGTACGCCAGCACGACCTTATCCATATCACTCCACTCTAAGAGCCGCCGTAACTATAGAGCAATCCCAATTGGTTGTCAAGCGTAGATTGAGTAGGGCATCGGCCGGTACCACGTTCGCACTGGAAGCGCTGGCTGTCGTTCGCCCGGGGCCACTCACCGGCAGCTTTGTTTTCCCACGATGCCCTCAGCCCAAGTGATGACGGCTTCTCCCAAACGAACCGCCTCTATGTATTCAGCCTCAGTCACCGGCTCGAATGGCCCCAGATAGCGCGTCTCAACCGCATACCTTGTCAGTATGAGGGCTTCTTTGACCACAGGCGGAATAGGGACGCCGCTGTCTTCAAGCCCTTTCTCCAATTCCTCCAGGTCATGCACGTGACGAAAGTGAAGGCCCTGGTGCTGGCAGACAGACTTGATCGCCTTCTCTGCTGCTTGCTGCGCCAAGAAACACTGGTCCTCCCAGTAGGCGCCTTCTGGCTTGGGCTGTTGTGCCAGCGACAGGCTCCCTTTGGCGCGCGCCAGCCAGTCCGATCGACCTCCTGGAATATATTTATCGGGTGGCACGATAAAGTTCTCTCCCCTCTTCCAGGGCGCTCTTGATGATCATGTAGGGATTTGTTCCACGCTCTCGCAGATCGCTTTTCGTCACGACGACGACGTCTTTGGCGAAACCTAGTCCCCACAAGTGGAGGTAAATCTGCTGCGCCGTCCTGCCGCGATGAGTTCCGTCTGGCACCACCACCATCACGTCGAGGTCGCTATTCGGCCCCATTTGCCCGGTGGCTGCCGACCCAAAAAGGATGATCCGCAGCGGGTGGACGCCCTGCACGATACGTCGGACCAGTTCCTCGACGATTCTCGGCTCAGGTTGCATGGGAGCCTCCACCGGGTCTAACTTCAGCCTTCAACGGTCTTTGGTCCTTGGTCCTTGGTCCTTGGTCAACGGACTACGGACTAAGGACTAAGGACCACGGACTATACACCCTCGGTACACGGGCGTTGGGGTGCCGTTCAACTGCCGCCCGAACGGGGCCTGCCGCCTCCCAGGAAGATCTGCCGCAATTGCTTTCCGGGCGTCGGGAGCAGCTCGGAGATAGCCTCCCTGTCCTCTGGTCCCTCGGCCAGCCACCGGTCCCTGGCTTCGGAGGCGTTTTGAAAAATCCCCAGCAACTCCTCCGACCCCTGGGCGATCTGCTGCCGTAGCTGCTCCAGGGCCTCGGCATAGGCCTGCAACCAGCGCACCAGGTTGTCGCGGTTGAGTTCGCAGAGGTCCACTCGAGCCTGCGCCTCACCCTGGGCCAGGGCCAACATCTCGCCGTAGCCCCCGCCGGCCACCTTGCGCATCTCCCGCCACGACGGGCTCCCTGCCGTGGCCTTCACCAGTGCCGTGGACAGGAGCAAAGGCAGGTGGCTTACCCCGGCAACGAAGCTATCGTGCTCGGCCGGGTCAATGAAATAAGGGGTGGCGCCGATGGCGGAAACCATGCCCAGCACCGTCTCCACCGCCACTGGCGAAGCCTGTCGCGACGGCAAGACGCAGTAGGTACAGCCCTGGAAGAGGCCACGAGTGGCCGAGTCAATGCCTGATCCAGCCTTCTTGACGATGGGGTGACCGCCGACGAAGCTCACCGTCCGGGGCAGGGCGGCATCGGCCCAGGCCAGGACCGGGACCTTGGTGCTGGCCACATCGGAGACCACGCACCCCGGCCGGAGGTAGGGGGCAATGGCCTCCAGGGTCACCTTCATAGCCATCACCGGGATGGCCAGGATCACCAGCCCCGCCTCGTCCACCGCGGAGATTAGATTCCAATGGGTTCGATCCACCGCCCCGATCTTCTTTGCCTTGGCCGCTACATCGTTCTCGCGGTCATGTCCCACGAACTCCGCGTCCACCCGGGCTGCCTTCAGGGCCAGGCCCAGGGAGGCGCCGATGTAGCCCAAACCCACGATGGCGATCTTTTGTGACACGTGACTTTCCTTTCAGTTGATGCCGTCTGCCCATTGCAGGGCAGCCATTAGCTTATCCTCCATGGTGTGCCAGCGCCGGCCGGAGCGGGGTTGTTGGTGGTCGCGTATCAGCGCCACCACCGCCGGAGAGGCGCCCGCCCGGGCGGCCATCTCCGCCCCCATCTCCGCGTGTTTCAGTTGCACATAGAAGGGATAACGCCAACTATATGGGTCGCCCCAGGCCAGGGGCTCCAACCATCCCGGCCGTAGCCATCGGATCAGGACCAGCGCCACCCGCTGCCAAAGGCGGATCTTCACGCCTGATTTCCCGATGTCGTGCAGGAGTGCCGCCTGTAAAAGCTCACGGTCGCTATAGCCCCCTCCCCGCAAGGTGTAGAAAACGTCAAGGCTGTGGCGCTGGTCGGCCGCATCCAGGCGACGGAAGAGTTCCCGTTGTGGTGGAGCCAGGTAACGGTCCAGGATGGCCAGCTCTTCCCGGCGCACCCGGGCCGTGACGGCGTTCCAGAACTGCTTGAACCGGTAGCCTCCCGCCCCAGCCACCCCCATCGATCAACCCCCCAGGAAGAGCCAGCGCAGAAGCTGGTTGGGCGGCCCCAGGATTGACCCCAGGATGCTGATGGGGAGGAATGAGTCCACCACGATGACCATCACCAGGATCATGGGCCCCTGGGCATCCAGGCGCATCAGGACGTTGCCCAACTCGAAGGCCCATGGCTCCCGCACCGCCCCCAGGATGCCCTGCAGCACCTTGGAGCCATCCAATGGCGCCAGGGGGATCAGGTTGAACAAACCCAGCCAGATGTTGATCTGGGCGGCGATGGCAAAGAACAGGACCAAAGGCTGGGGCAGGGCCCAAAAAGAGACCAGCCGCACCGGCAGGCCGAACAGCGCCGCCAGGACGAAGTTGGACAGGGGCCCGGCCAGGCTCACCAAGCCCATTCCCACCCGAAACCCACTGCGCAGGTACATCGGGTTCACCGGCACCGGCTTGCCCCAGGCGAAGCCGAAACCCCGAAACACCATTAGGAACATCATCAGGGTGCCCAGGGGGTCCAGGTGGGCCAGGGGATTGAGGGTGAGTCGGCCCAGATACCTGGGCGTATCGTCGCCCTGTTGGTGGGCCATTAGAGCGTGGCTGAACTCGTGCACGTCCAGCGCGATGATCAAGGCCACGAGCACGTATATGCTTTGCAGCGTAATGGTCATACCAAGGCTCCGGTCGAGCGTTTTGCGGTATTATAGCACCTCTATGGTTTCTTTACTAGTAAAGGTTCAGCCAAGCTTGCGTTCAGGCCCGGGCCAGGTTATAATAGCGCAAATCTGGTGGTTAGATGAAATCCTGCCCCTTATAGGTACCCATCATACGCGGCGGGCGAAGCGCGGCAAGCAGGCAAGGCGGCGAAGATCGGTAACCAGTTCACTGAATCGGCGAAGTTGGAGAAGACGATTCGGGGGAATTTGAAGAGGTTGGGGTATGGGCATCGGCCCTATGTACGTTAGGAGGTGAGCAGATGAAGTTTACACGAATCACTGTCAATCCCAATCAAATGAGTGGCGTGCCCTGCATTCGTGGGCTACGCATACCCGTTTCAACCATCGTGGGGATGTTCGCCGAGACCATGTCCGAAGAGGAGATTCTTAAGGCGTTCCCCGATCTGGAACGCGAGGACATCCGCGAGGCGCTGCAATACGCTGCTGAAGCTGTGCGGGAGCGCGAACTCCCGCTGGTGACGATGGCATGAAGTTTCTGGTGGACAACGCATTGTCGCCCTTGGTGGCAGAAGGCCTGCGGCAGGCTGGGCACGATGCAATGCACGTGCGCGATTACGGGATGCAGGCGGCGGAGGACATTGCGGTGAAGGTGATTGATTCTCGAGCGAATAAGGTGGTAAGCGTTATGCCATTGGGCAAAATGAGACAATGAAGCCGATTCGCCTGTCGGGGCATGCCCGTGAGAACATGCACTACCGCGGTGCGACGGAGCAGGAGGTTGTTGATGCCATTCGGTCCGCTGAATGGAGGCTGGCCGAGGGACAACGGCTGGAGTGCCGAAAAGATTTCGCTTATGGACAGGATTGGAACGGCAGATTCTACGCCACAAAACAAGTTCGGCCTATCTTTGTGGAGGAGACTGACGAAATTGTGGTCGTGACCATTTATGTGTATTATTTTTGATGCGGGGGTCTGAAGCCATGAGAATCACCTACGATACGGAAGTGGACGCGCTGTACATCCGTTTCATCGAGACCACCGTGACCACTCAGCATGTGGCCGAAGGGATTGCGGTGGACTATGCGGCGGACGGTCGGATTGCCGGCATAGAAATCCTGGATGCCCGCAGACGCTTTGGTGACCCGGAAGTATTTCGGCGGGTGGTGTTGGAAGACGTGGCGCTGGCAAAGCCTACTCTCGCTATGTAGTTCTAACGAAAAATGCCCTGCACTACCTCGTTTCCCTTCGAGTCTCGGGGGCACAATCGCATTGCGGTGAAGGTGATTGATTTTCGGGCGATGAGGTGAATGAGCACTTTGGTCACCCCTAGGCCAGCCGTCACTGCCTTGGCCATTGGCGTCCGTTTCGACGTTGAGATGATGTGTGTCCAATTGAGCGACGGCCGCGAGATCCGCGTGCCGCTGGAGTGGTTCCCGACCTTGCGCGACGCAACACCGTCACAACGGGACAATTGGCGGCTCATCGGCCATGGCATCGGTATCCACTGGGAAGATCTCGACGAGGATTTGTCTATCGAAGGACTGTTAGCATTTTGACGGCACCGCAAGTAAAAGTTGATCCTCCCGAGGGAAGAAAAGGGGACAGGCTACTTTTTCATCCCCTGTCAACCTCCCTCCTTGTTTATCAAAAAGTAGCCTGTCCCATTTTCCCTATTAAACCGCCACCAGGTGGTGCTGCTCCTGCGTTCCCTCAACAGCCTCACCATTGAACCTCTATGAAGCAGGGCAACCAGGCTCCAGAGAGGGCTCTTGATACGAATAGGAACCAGCTTCTGCGGGAACCACTGTACGTTGGCGGGACCGAGGAAGTGCAGAGGCCTTCGTATCGAGATGCTATGCAAGCTTCCCGGGGATCTGCCAC
>JBFMCB010000126.1:0-664 GCA_040754915.1 Chloroflexota bacterium
TTTTCTCTTAGCATAATCCTTCAGCATCTGATTAGGTGAGCCTTCGATCACCAACCTGAGCTCCCGGCTGGCTTGCTCCAAGTCTCCCAGTTGGGCGTAGACCAGGCCCAAGTGATAATGGGCGTCGTAATGCTCAGGCGCCACGGCCAACACCGCTCGAAGTTCCTGGAGCGCCTCACCTAACTTGCCCTGGACGAAGTAGGCGCTTCCCAGGTTGAAATGGGCCTGGACATCGTTGGGATTGGCCTTTGCCCTGGCCAGGTACAGTGAAATGACATCGGCCGACTGGGGACCAGTTGCCGGAGCCTCTTCCCTCCTTCGGCTAACCCCCAGTTTGCCAAGGATCGAACTGACCATAGCCTCCCTCGCCATGTCCCAACTCAATGTCTGGCGGCCACGCTGCCTTACCCCCACCGGGTACAGCGTGCACACTGGCAAAATCCTCAACGGATCGGATTTTCACGTCAGGTGTCACTTTCAGAGCGACCAAATTTAGTTTAGCACACCGGTCAAGCCCTGTCAAAACGAACGGCAGGCCTGCCAGCGCAAAGAATAATTAACAAAAAGTTATCCAGATACCTTCCTAATAAATATTGACAAAAGACTCGATGTATGATATAATTGTAGGCAATAATACCATATTGCCTTGTTTTCATTTAAGAGC
>JBFMCB010000126.1:674-9427 GCA_040754915.1 Chloroflexota bacterium
CCAATGATTGATGATGTCGATTACCGTATCCTCCATTTCTTGCAAAAGGATGCCCGTACCACTAATGCCGCTATTGCCAAGGAGGTGGGCCTCACCGGGCCTTCGGTGTACGAGCGGATCAAAAAGCTGGAACAACAGGGGATTATCCAGGGCTACACTGCCCTGATCAATGCCAGTGCCCTGGGCAAGGGGATCACAGCGTTCATCCGCCTGAGCGTCAAGGTGGAGCCTCTTGAGCAGGAACGCTACCGCGACAGCGTGGCCCAGGTGGCTGAGTACCCCGAGGTCCTGGAGTGTCACAGCGTGGCGGGCGAGGACTGTTTGCTCCTCAAGGTGAAGGTGGCCAGCCCCCGGGACCTGGAGGGTCTCATTGGTCGGATTCGTGCCAGGTTAAGCCTGGAGCGTTCCGTGACCATGATCGTCCTCTCCACGTACAAAGAAGACGTGCGGATAGCCCTGCCGGTGTCACCGAGCGCCGCTTGATCCAAAAACCATGGCTAGGGTTAACCTGACTTTTTCCGACATATCAGGAGTATTACCGCTATGGGTCTCGTTAACTTTTCAGTCTTGCTCTTGCTGGGCATTATCTGGGGTTCATCGTTCATGTTCATCAAGGTGGGAGTAGCCGAGTTGCCTCCACTCCTGGTGGCTGCCGGGCGGATGGGCATCGGGGCCACGTTCTTGCTGGCCCTATTGATGGTGCAGGGAAAGCGGCTGCCGCGGGATGGCGGGCTTTGGGCGCGCATCGCCCTGATGGGATTGATCAACAACGCAATCCCTTTCACGCTGATCCCCTGGGGCGAGGAACGCATCTCCAGCGGACTGGCCTCTATTTTGAACGCCACCATGCCGCTCTTCACGGTCTTGATCGCCCACTATTGGACGGCCGACGAGCGCCTGAGCCGGGCGAAGCTTTTGGGCGTGACCGTGGGATTTCTGGGGGTGATGGCGCTCATGGGTACCGACGCGACTGACCTGAATCGAGCCAGTACGCAGGGGGAATTGGCAGTCATCGCCGCAACGACCTGCTACGCCGTGGCTACCATCTTCGCCCGGAAATACCTGCACGGGCCAGAGCCGGCAGTCCTGGCTACCGGTCAATTGGCTACGGGCTTTGTTTTTACTTTGCCCCCGATCTTGCTGACCGTGCGGCCAGGACCCGTGGCCCCTTCGTTCCCGGCGCTGGCCTCGGTGGCGGCCCTGGGTCTCCTGGGCTCTGGGCTCGCTTATCTGATCTATTACTGGCTCTTGCGGCGGATCAATGCCACCCAGATGTCCCTGGTGACCTATCTCTTGCCGGTGACGGCAGTCTTCTGGGGCGCGGCTCTCCTGGGGGAGTCGTTGGCGGCCAATGACTCCCTGGGCCTGGGCCTGATTGTTGTTGGGATCATGGTGGTGAACGGGACGGGACAACTGGCCCTTCGCCAGCTTGGCCATGGGCTGAACACCCGGCTCTGGCCCGGACGGCCTGGACTGTAGGTCTATCTAAGATTTCATACAAGCGTTAGGTGCCAGGACAGAGCGAAGCTTGGAAAGCAAGTCAGGAGCATAGGAGAGAGAGCATGGTTGACGCACAAGTCGTGACTTTTATATTCGTCGCGGCTGCCTTGACACTGACCCCTGGTGCAGACACGATGTTGGTGGTGCGCAATGTCCTGCGAGGTGGTCGGCGCGACGGGGTGGTCACGACATGGGGCATTTGTTCGGGCCTCTTCGTGCACGCTACCCTCTCGGCCCTGGGGGTGTCGATGCTGTTGCTTCACTCTGCGACAGCTTTTCACGTGGTCAAACTTGCTGGGGCGGGGTACCTGGTGTGGCTGGGCATCCAATCGGTGGTGGGGGCAGTACGGAGTATGCACCCTCCAGCAGAGACCGCCCACGACAGGGCACTAGGCATGATCTCATCCCGGCGGTGCTTTGTGGAAGGTTTTCTGTCCAATGTGCTGAATCCGAAGGTGGCGGTATTCTACCTGGCCTTCCTGCCGCAGTTCATCGGTCCGACAGACCCAGCGGTACAGAAGTCCCTCCTGTTAGCAGGCATTCACTATGTCGAGGGCATCTTATGGTTAGTCGTGGTGTCCATCGTGGTCGATCAGACGCGACGGTTTTTCTTGCAATCCACTGTCCGTCGATGGCTCGATGGGGTGTGTGGGACGCTGTTTGTCGGTCTCGGGGTACGTCTCGCGCTCGAACGTCAGTAGTCTGTAGGAGTCAAGAGGGAGCACAAGCGAGGGGGCAACGCGGGAGCACCTAACCACGCCTGCAGGCGACGCCTTACAGCCTACGCTCCTGACGTCGCTCCGGCTTCCAGGCGCGCCTGAGCGCCAGCGTTAGACATGGGAACCCGGTTTACCTGATGGAGGTAGATCGGGTTTCCCTTTTTCCATGTGGCGAGATATCCCTTGACCGTCAACTTTGGTTAGTATACACTGAGACCGAATAGTGGAGTAGTTCCGGCCTTGACTTTCCACTTCGCCTCGCCCACGATGCCTGGCCGGGAGAGAAACGGTGACTAGAATGCCGAGCCAATTCTTCAAATATCATGCCTTAGGAAACGACTATATTGTCATTGACCCGGCTAAGTGTCCTTTGGCGCTTACAGAAAACGCGGTGAAATTGATCTGTAATAGGAATTTCGGCGTTGGGGCCGATGGCATTCTTTATGGCCCCTTTCTTTCTGAGGATGGGGCTATCTCATTGAAGATCTTTAATCCGGACGGAAGTGAGGCAGAAAAAAGCGGTAATGGCCTCAGAATTTTCGCCCGGTATTTGGTTGAAGCTGGGTACGCCCAATCCAAGGATTTCCAGGTTAGCACGAAAGGGGGCCGGGTATCAGTTCATCTTGACTCGCCGGATGGAAAACTGATAACGATCTCCATGGGGCAGCTAACCTTTGATAGTCAAAGAATACCGGTACGGGGGCCAAAAAGGGAGGTCATTCTGGAACCAATCGAAATTGGAAATCAAAAATATGAGATCTCCGCGGCCTCTATCGGAAACCCGCATTGTGTCATCATTTGTGATAAAGTGGATAAGCTGTTGGCCACCAGTCTTGGTCCCCTTATTGAATGCCACAGCATGTTTCCTAACCGGACCAATGTTCAATTCATGAAGATCCTGGACAGAAATAATATTCAAATAGAGATATGGGAGCGAGGTGTGGGGTACACCCTTGCCTCAGGAAGCAGTAGCTGTGCTGCGGCAGGGGTTGCGTTTAAGTTAGGCCAGTGTGATTCGGAAATCAAGGTGCACATGCCCGGGGGAGTCATTGATATCTCCATATCGGATGACTTCTCTATTAACATGCGTGGGGAGGTATCCAGCGTATGTGAGGGGACATTTACAGCGGGATTCGAAGAACTCCTGGGATCACAAGAGCATCCGAACAGGGCGCGAGGGCAGGAGGGGCTTGCGACGTGATCGGTGGGGTGGTCGACTGGAGTGAAACCCTGCTTTGGAATCTTCCCATTGTCCCTATCCCAGGGGGAAGGTCAGGGAGCCGTGAGGCATCAGGCAGATGCTGGCGTCCTGAGTGCCCAGGTAGTCGTAGGCGAGCCGGAGCGCCTCCTCCCCCGAATGGGCCGGGGTCATCAAAAGCTCCCGCACCATGGGGTCGGGCATGTCCGATACCAGGATGGTCTTGGCCTGCGCCAACAGCCGGGCCACGGCGTAGGCCTTGTGGCCGCCCAGCACGAAGCCCTTACGGAGTTCCTCTTCAATGCGCTGCAAGCTCCCGAACTCTCGCATCCATTTGTAGAAGAGGTCCGACCCGGGGCCGTCGGGACAGGCAGCGAAGAGGACGATCACGCCCCCGGGGCGCACCGCCCGGGCGGCGTTCTCCAGGGTCTTGTGGGACTGGTACATGTTGATGTCCTTGGGGTGACCGCCGCAGGAGACTATCGCCAGGTCCGCCTTGGCGCTCACAGTGACGCCGTAGATCTGGTCCACCAGCCGGCAGCACTCCCGGTGAGCTTTATCGTAGTCACCAGCGAAGACGCCCACGAACTCCTTTTGCTCGTTCAGGACCACGTTGAATAGGTACGGAGGCCGAACCATCTTCATGGCCTCCATCATATCCTCGTGGACCGGGTTGCCGTCCATCTTACCGGCCCGGGCATGGGGGTCTAGCATCCAGGAATGGTTCTGGCAGAGGGTCTCGTAGGCGCTGACCCCGGGCAGGATGGCCTTGCGGCCGCCGCCAAAGCCAGCGAAGTAGTGGTGCACCACACTGCCGGTGAGGATCACCCGATCGGCCTGAACGACTCGTTTGTTTATGAGCACCCTGGTGCCCCGGCTAGTGATGCCCAGCTCCACCAGGTTCGCGTGGTCCCGGCAGTCGTGGTCGAAGAGCGCCACCCGCCGGGCTGTTTCCTCGCCTACCAGCATGCGCTGCTCCTCGGGTGTGTGGGCCCGATGGGAGCCGTTGGAGAAAACCACCTGCACTTCCCGGTCTGGTATGCCGGCAAGGTTAAGCTCGTCCAGCATCAGGGGTAGGAAGGCCTCGCTGCGGGCTAGGCGGGTGACGTCGTTGGCGATGACTACTACCTTCCCGCCGGGCCGAGCCCACCCGGCCAGGGGCGGGGCGTCCACGGGCTCCCGCAGGGCCCGAAGCATGGTGGCCTTCGGATCGGCCAGGGGCTGGGATGGCGCCGGCTCCAGGACGCTCGAGATTTTCTCCTGGGGCAGGGAGATGGCCTTCTGTCCCTGGCCGTAGGCCATGGCATAGGTCTTCGTGGTCATGTTGCGCCTCTTGATCTTATTTGCCTCTGGCTTCTACTACAGACTTGCTGCTAGCTATTCTACTACAAGTAACTCAATGGCACCAGCGTGCATATTCTGCCACCAAGCGCCCTGGCGATGGTGCACCGGTCGACAGTGCTCCTGGCAGGCAGTCTTGTTTAAATAAGCCGAATCGGCTATAGTGATGGCTAACGGTTACCCAAGGCGAGCGATAACTGTGAAGAAAGAGACCGATGAAATTCTATCCCTCCCAGCTCAAGACTTACCTTCAATGTCCTTACAAGTATCATGTGTTCTACGTCGAACGCCGTTCCAGGGAGTTCCGCATTTCCACGCCAGCCCTCTCGTTTGGCCGGAGCGTTCACAACGCTTTGCGGGCCTTCTACGAGGGCGGTGCCTTCAGGCGCTATAGTGAGAACGACTTGAAAGAGCTCCTTCAGGCCAACTGGCAGGCTGATGGTTTCGCCGACGAGGCGGGATCCCAGGCCGCCCAGTCCGAGGCCCTGGAGCTGCTCCAGGGATACTACGCCCGCGCCAGGGGCCACCCAGCCAGGCCAGTAGCCCTGGAGAAGAACCTGGAGGCGGTCTTCGACCTGGACGGAGAGCCCCTGGTGCTGGGGGGGCGCCTGGACCGCCTGGACCGGCAGCCGGAGGGTGGCCTGGTGGTCGTGGACTACAAGACCGGCCGGAGCGAGACAGCCGATGCCTATCACCTGAAGCGGGACCTGGCCACCATCATCTACAGCCTGGTGGTCCTCTGGCGCTATCCTGGCGCCTCAGTAGCCAGCGTGCGTTATATCCTCCTCCGTCGTGACATGGACGTAGCGGTATCGCTGACCGAAGAGGAGATGGATACCGGCCTGGAGCACATCCGCCGCATCGCCCGGGAGATCAAGGCCAGGGGGGACTTCCCGACCGTGGCTAACCCCCTGTGCCCCTGGTGCGGGATACAGATCAAGGGCCAATGTCCTTCATACGTTGACAATCCCCTGCCGACGCCCGGCCAGCCCGAGCCGCCAGAGGAGTAGAGACAAAGCGCGTCACGCTGTGGGGATATCAAGGTGTAATAGGTTTCAGAAGCGTCAGGTGGTTAGCCCGGCGACGGTAGGCTAGCCACTGAAGCTGTTGCGCAGGCGCTGCATGGCAGCCGCCACACCGCCGGGCTGGCCGAAGATGGCGGCCCCTGCCACCAATACGTCGGCCCCAGCGTCCACCACCAGGGGCGCTGTGTCTACGTGGATCCCACCGTCAACTTCCAACTCACAGGTCAGACCTCTTTCCTGGATCAACTGGCGCACCTTCCTGATCTTCGGAAGCATGCCGGGGATGAACTCCTGCCCGCCGAAGCCGGGGTTTACCGTCATCACCAGCACCAGGTCCAGGTACTGGATGATCTCCTCCAGGACTACGGCAGGGGTAGCCGGGTTGATGGCCACGCCAGCCCATTTGCCCAGGGCCTTGATCTCCTGGATCGCCCGGTGGAGATGGGTACAGGCCTCCTGGTGGACGATGATGCCGTCGGCCCCGGCCTGGGCAAAAACCTCCAGGAACCGCTCTGGGTGCTGGATCATCAGGTGGACCTCCAGGGAGAGATCGGTGGCCTTTCGGAGGGCCTGGACCACCGGTGGACCTACGGTGATATTGGGGACGAAGATGCCGTCCATGACGTCCACCTGGATGCGCTGGGCGCCCGCAGCCTTAACCTGGTCCATCTCTTTGCCCAGGTAGGCGAAGTCGGCGGAGAGGATGGAAGGGACGATCTGGATCATGATATTGTCTCCACTACACAGGATCTATAAGCTGTGCCATGGCCCGAAGGTTGGAGATAAGCTCCGACGCTTTCTTTATTGATCTCTTCGTCAGAAGCCACAATTGTAGAGGCTGGCCACTATGCCGATGGCACCGGTGAACAACTGGAGCCCCGCCTCCACGTCCGGGCCCAGGTGCAGCCGGACCACGCGGCGGCCTTTGCTACGGAGCGCCTCCAGGTCCCCCAGGGCCTGGGCACGCTTCAGGAGGCCAAAGGTGTAGCTCTCACCTGGAATGGGCATGTCCTGGGCGTCGTCGGCGGTGATCTGGACGAAAAGGCCCGTGTCCGGCCCACCCTTATGTAACTGCCCGGTGGAATGCAGGAAACGGGGGCCGTAGCCCAGGGTGGCGGCCACCTGCAGGCGGTCGCGCAGGCCCAGCCGGATGGCCTGTAATGCTGTCTCGTGTGCCGCAAAGGGCGGCAAGTAGGCCTGGAGTGCCAGGTAGTCCCCGGGTCGGGCCTGGGCCAGGAATGCTGCCAGGCTTGACGCCAGGGAACCGTTGGGCCCGGCGGCACCGTACAGGCTCACCCCGCCCTGGGTTACGGCTGGCACCTCCTCCGGCAGCCTCCCTGACAACAAGTACTGGCTCAAGACCCTTTTGGTGTTGTCCTTGCTCTCCTGCACGTTGGGCTCGTCGAAAGGGTTGATCCCCAGGAGGGCCCCGGCGGTGGTGGTGGCGACCTCCCAGCGGAAAAATTCTCCGCCCAACTCGTAGGGGTCTCGAAGCCGCAAGGTCACTACCGGATGCCCGGCCTCCTCCAAAGCCTGGACCCCGGCATCCAGCGCGGCGTCCGAGTCCAATCGCAGATAGATGAAGAGCCGGTCGTGGCCGTAGACCGCCGGGGAGCCCAGGGGCTCGCCCTGCACCGGGATAAGCCCCTGCCCCTCTTTGCCCGTACTCTCGGCCAGGAGCTGCTCGGCCCAGTAGCCAAAGGCGCTTATATCCGGTGAGGAAACGAAGGTGACCTTGTCCCTTCCGGCCCGGGCCAGCTCGGCCAATATGGCCCCCAGCCACAGGCCCGGGCTCCGGGCGGCGGGGACCATGGGCCCGCAGGCCTGGGCCATGCTCTGGCCGCGGTCCGAAAGCATCTCCACGTCCAGGCCCATGAGTGCCGCCGGGACCAGGCCAAAGTACGAAAGAGCAGAGTATCGCCCGCCGATGTCCGGCGGGTTTAAGAAGACCCGGCGAAAGCCTCGGTCCTGGGCGATCTTCTCCAGGGGCGTGCCGCGGTCGGTGATGGCGATGAAGCTCTCCCCGGCCCGTTCACCCCTGATCGCCTGGATTTTTTCGTAGAAGTGCGCGTAGAACGATAGGGTCTCGGTCGTGGTGCCGGACTTGGTGGAGACGATGAAGATCGCTTTCGCCAGATCCAGGGGGCGCTCCAGGCTCAGAATGGCCGCAGGGTCGGTGGTGTCTAGGACAGCCAGATCCGGATAGCCGGGGACCGAGCCGAAGGTTTGTCGCAAAACCTGTGGACAAAGGCTGCTGCCACCCATGCCCAGCAGGACGGCGTGCCGGAAACCCGCCGCGCGCACCTCCTGGGCCACCGCCCGAAGCTCCGGCCAGTGCTCCGCCATCTGGTCAGCCACGGTGAGCCAGCCCAGGCGCTGGCGGGCGATCTCCTGGTGCTGGGGCTCCGCCTTCCATAGCGTGGGGTCTTTGGCCCACAGGCGCCGGGCGAATTCTATCCGGTCCAAAGACCCCAAGGCCGCCCGTACGCGCCCCTCGTAGCCTGCCAGCGCCGCGGCCTGGTAAGCCCCAGAGTCCCCTGAGGCCTGCCTGGGCCTCCAGTCACAGAGGGTCTTCACCGTCGCTATGCCCCTTCGATCTTATCCGGAGGCGGGTATTAGCCAGCGCCTCTCTAGCCCTGCCACCTTGGCCAGTCGGCGGCGGCGCCGGGCACCGGAGGAGCGAGCCCCGTGCCGGGCGCTTTCTTTATTATTCCTAGTAAAGAAAGCTGATAAGCCAGGCCCCAGGCACAGGACGTTGCCGTCGTCCTTCACGCTCTGATAGACGAAGAAATGATCGTTGCGAAGGGTCGCCAGGATGCCCGGGGACTTGTTGGCTGTCATGCGCCCGCGCCGCTGCCACGCACCAGTATACCCCGTTCGGCTTCTCCCTGCAACACCGCCCGGCCCACGGCCTCCAAAAGCGTCAAGGACACCCTACCGTCCCAACAGGGCCAGGGCCCGCGAGACGAC
>JBFMCB010000127.1:0-6593 GCA_040754915.1 Chloroflexota bacterium
CACGCTGGGCCTATTTCTCTCGCTGGCGCGGTCGTCGCCGCCGCCAACCATTGACGCGCGCGATCTCAACCAGATGAAAATCTTTGCCTACCGCGACTGGCAGAGCACCGGCGTGACCGTAAACCCAGGGGATGTTGTAAATATCCGGGCGCGTGGACGATGGCTCTACACGCCGAACGAGTGGCACGGCCCGGCTGGCCATCCTCGCTTCCGCGCGCCTCAGTTCTATCCGCTGCCCGGTGTGCCAGGCGGCGCCCTGATCGGCAAAATCGGCGACAATGGCAAGCCGTTTTATGTTGGCGCCAACATATCCATCCGCACGCAGGCTTCCGGCCAATTGTATTTGCGCATTGACGATGATATTCTGTCGGATAATGAAGGCGAGGTGGACGTGGATGTACGGGTCGAGAGATAGATGGATTCGTCGCTGGTACTGGAACTATTCGCTCCTGGTCTTTTTTGGCATTCTGCTGGCTGGCTGCAACGGATCGTAGCCCTGCACGGTGGGGAGATCACCATGCGCAGCCGGGTTGGGCAGGCGACGGTGGTCACGATGAGGTTGCTGGTCAGGTGGTGTTTTAGAACTGTAACATGCTATTTTCAAAGTTGCTACACCGCTGCCACGCCGTTGCAATGTGTGGCGCTGCGATTTCAGATGGAAACCGATGGTGTGAGCCCTCGCTCGACAGGAGGCCCCAATGAGCGCCCGACTCGTTCCGTTGGGAAGACGCCTTAACCTGCTCATCTTGCTCATCCTGCTCTCCTCTTTCACCGCCTGTAGCACCCTGGAGGTGAGAATCGAGCGCACACCTACACCGAGCCACACTGCTACCGCGACGGTGGCCACCCCGAGCGCCACCTTCACCGCCCCCACCTCGACGCCCGTCCTCGCTCTTGGCCGTCTGGCCTACCTCCAGGGCGGAGACATCTGGGTCAAGGGCCTGCCCGATGGAAAAGCTCAGCGCCTGACTACCGATGGCTGTAACCGCGAACCCCGCTGGTCCCCTTCGGGTCAATGGCTGGCCTTCCGCAAGGGCGATTACCAGGTCTGGGTGATGCGAGCCGACGGAAGTGCGGCCCGCCCTTTGAACGAAGGTGCCGCAGTCAGGGCCTTCGCCTGGGCACCCATGGCGGATCGGCTGGCCTACGTCACTGGCACCGGGGCGCTGGTCGCCCTGAAAGCCGACGGATCGAGCCAGCAGAAATTGGTCACCCAGGGCAGCGGAGGACCATACACGGGCGTGGTGAGCATGGCGTGGAGCCCGGATGGGGAGTGGCTGGCCTACGAACAAGTGGAGGTGCGGAAAGCAGGGGAGGAAGGGCAAGCACCTGAGCGATATGCCGGCTTGTGGCGCATCCGCGCCGACGGCAGCGGGGCCATCGAACTACTCAATGCTGGCACGCCAGCGGCCTATGAGCCCATCCTGGCGGGATGGTCACTGGACGGGTCGCGTATCCTGTTCTGGCTCGCTCCCCACTTCTCGAGGTCCATTCTGGCCGACGGCACATCCCTTACGACCATCCCTGCCAATGGCGGTGAACCGAGCGAGGTCGTCCGGAGCATGTTGGCGTATTCCGACTTCCTGGCTCCCTCTCCCGAAGGGAAGCTCCTGGCTATCACCGAGGGTGGCGGCCGCGAGACCTGGTCGCACAAGCGCATCGCTGTGGTGGATCTGTCCAGTGGCAAGTTGACCTACCTGACTGACGATAAAACGGCCGCTTTCTCGCCAGCCTGGTCACCTGACGGACAACGTATTGTCTACGCCGCTGCACCCGATATTGGGTTCATTGGTGGGGGCGAGGCGGCCAAAGCTGGGGCAGCCCAGCGTCGCATCTGGTTGATGAAGCGCGATGGTTCTGACAAACGTCAATTGACTAAGGATGCCACTTACCGCGACGAGCGGCCGCTGTGGTCAGCGGATGGTAGCTATATCCTCTTCGCACGGCTGGACACGAAGGGCCACGCTTCCCTCTGGCTCATCTCGGCCGAGGGCGACAACCCCCACCAGGTGGTAGACGAACTGACGCCAGCCCCAAGTTGGTTCGGCTACTATGGCCACATTGATTGGGATGTCCTATTTGACTGGTGGCGGGGACCGGCGGTGCAACAGGTGCAGCCCGTAGCCACGGCGACGGCCCCCGCGTCCGCCCCCACGCCTATCGGGTCAATGCCAGCGCCGACGTCTCCGCCCACACCCACCGGGCCGACCGCCGTTGACTGTGCCGCCATGTATCCCGGCCTGCCGGGTTGCCTGCGCCGGGAGCCGCTTGTCGGCGGGCGGTTGGCGTTTGTCAGCCAACGTCCGCCTTTCAGCGGTGGCACAACCGTACTTGACCTGGAACATGGCAAAGTATGGACGCTGGGCAAACCGCCCCTCACCCTACTCGAACAGTCGCCGTCTGGTGAGCATCTGCTCCTGACCGAGTACGATGGGCGTTACAGCATCTATCGCTACGATGGTGTAGCGGTGAACAGCTTTCGCGATCTGCCGGCCCCGCCCTTTTGGGCACCGTTGGATGCTTTCCCCAGCACACACGACTGGCTGGCTGCCCCTACTGCCTACGGCGCGCTGCTGGCCGTCCCATTTCCCCAGGGCAAGACGCGCCAGGTTCTCCCCCCGGGCAGCCTGGGCCGTGATGGACGTGGTATCGTGCGCTGGTCACCTGACGGCTGGCTGGCCTGGTCCCTTAACACCGACCAACTGGTGGACGTGGGCCAGTTTGACCAGGTGCTCTACGTTCGGCGTGCGGATGGAGATGGCAAATCCACCACCTGGCGCTTGAGCGATGACGTCCGCAAAACCTACTACCAGCTCATTGGCTGGGTGCCCGGTACGCGCCTCATCCTGGCCGGACGGGGCAGGATGGCCGTCTCTCTGTGGGTAGATGGTGTGCCGCTGGTCGCCATCAACGCCGACACGGGCGAAAAGACCGATCTCGGTGCCCGGATGTTGCTCACGTCCGAAGCCTATGCCTGGCACCCGACGCGGCGCGGCTTGCTTGCTCTGACCGAAGGCGGCGGGCGTTTCCTGTTCACGGACAAACGGCTGGCGCTGCTTGATGTGACCACTAACACTCTGACATACCTCACCGGCGAAGAGATGGCCGTCTTTGAACCCGCCTGGTCCCCGGATGGAAGGCTCCTGGCCTACGCCGCCGTCCGCGCATCGCCTAATGCCACTGGCGACAGCAAAACGTTGGAACACGCCCTTGATGGGCGGGCCATCTACATTGTCAACCCGCAGACTGGCGAGACTCGTGTGCTGACCCATCCTGGCGATGCTGTGGATGGCTGGCCGCGGTGGTCCGCTGATAGAACCCACCTGCTCTACACCCGCCAGCACGATGGATACACCGACGTGCGGGTTGTGACACTGGAGGGCAGCCGTGACGAACTGCTCGTCACCGCCCTGGCCGACCCAATGTGCTACTACGGCGGCTGTGGCTGGTGGCGGATGCTGGCCTTCCGGCCCTGAACTCAACCCAGTAGAGCGAGTTCGGGGTTAGTTGACCGCCAAAAGCGGGAGCGAAAAGTTTATTTCGATTCGGTAGCCGCTCTGAATCTCAGGAGGTTTTTACGGAGAATGATAATCAAACGTCTAGAAGTGGTTTTCCCCTCCCTCCTGCTTCTCCTCTACACCCTGGCCCATGCTCTGGTGGCTTTAAGCCTGCTGGCCTTTGGTCTGCAGGCCGATGGTTGGGTGCTGCACCCGGTGGCCGTGGCCTGGTATGCTCTCTTCATCCTGGGGAGCCTCCTCCTGCTGGTGCGTGCCCGGCGGGATGAAACCTCCCCCTGGCCGCTGGTCATCCCACCCTTGCTGGTCCTGGCCGCCCTGGGAGCTTTCCCTGCTACCGGTGCCCTGGGCGGTGCCCGTTACCAGCCCTACGACCTCGGCGACATACAGGCGACCTTCCTTATCTTTAACATCCTTGGTGGGTTGGCCATGGCCTCAATGGCCTTGCTTTACCGCTGGCCGCGCCTTCTTCTGGCCTGGGCAGTGGCCCAGGGCCTCCTCTTAGCAACCTACCCCGTCTGGTGGGCCGGGCTATGGCGCTGGGGCATGTTGGGCGTGCCGGTGCCGACAGGCGCCCTCTTCCTGGGCCTCCCATTGCTGTATGCTCTGGCTGCCCTGGCCTTAGGGCTACGCTTCCCTCGGCGGTGGGGACAGTCGATCCTGGCCGGGCTGGCTGTGGGGGTGGCGCTGGCGATCTTGGCCGGGGTGCGCCATCCTGCCTATCTGAGGGGCCAGAGCTTCCGCTCCGAAGTGGTGTGGGAGATGTGGCTGGGCTTCGCCGCCCAAGTGCCACTCTTCCTGGCCTTTGGAGCATTGCTTCTGCCACTCCCTCTGCTGGCCTGGCGAGTGTTGCGGGAGTGGCCAGTGGAAGCAGAAGGGCGGCGCTTTCCTTGGGAGGCCTTGACTCTCACATTGTGGGCGGCCCCGTCCCTTGCAATTCCGCTTTTGACCCTGGGGTATACCCTCCCGGCGGCGGGGAGTTATCAGGGCTGGGCTGGTGTGACCGTGCCCGACGCCTGGTTGCCCACCATCATCTGGGCCGGGTGGCTGTTCACGGCTGTGCTCTGGCTGCTCCTCCCCTACGCCCTGTTAGGGCTGGTGAGCACGCTGCGGTTCGTGCGCCTACGTCCGGCGCTCCCAACCTTCCCGGGGGCGCTCCTTTGGATGGGGGTGGGTTGGCTGGCGGCCTTTGCCTGGGATCTCAGCCCGCTTAGCCTCCCCCTGCACGTCGTCTGGGAGACCCCTTCGGCAATAGATGCCTTCCTGCCCCTGCTGGGCGGGCCGCTCCTGCTCCTGGTAGGACGAGGCTGGGACGTTGCACGTTTCAACGCTCCAACGTGCCACCGTTATTCCCTTCGCACCCTTGCTCAGATGGCCACGTTGAGCTTGCTCCTTGCCTTCATTACCTGGATGGGACGGGCAGCCTGGGCCTACGGGCGCGTCCTCTTCGCGCCCCTTCCAGCCTGGGCCGATCGCTGGCAGTACGCCCCGCTCCCCCCGGCCATCCTGGCTACCCTGGGCCTGGTCCTTCACCTGACTCTCATCGGGCTGGGGCTCTTCGCCCTGGGCCAGACGCTACTCTCCTGGGTGGAGGCAGAGCGAAAGGTCGGGCGGCGCGTTCTGGAGCTGTTGGCGCGGGCCACGGCCCTGCCGCTGCTAGTCATCGCCGCCCTCGCCACCTTTGGCTGGTGGGCCACAGCGCCGGCATTGGTACGCACCGTGCCCCCCAACGGGGCCATCGACGTGCCTCGGGACACAGTGGTGCTCATCGAAATGGCCCCAGAGACGCAGTGGTTGGGCCTGCTATTGGGCGGGAGCGGATCTGGCATCCGCTCCCGCTACGCCGACACTGGTGACTACATTCCAGGGATGACCGGTGGTACAGGTACCGGTTTCTTCCTCGATCCCGAGGGCCTGCTGCGCCCTAACGCGCCGGTAGAGGTGACAGTCCATCGCACAGGGGAGCGCCCTTACACCTTGCGCTTCACCACGGCAGGGGTGGGCAGCCCCACTGCCACGCCTATGCCCGATTTCCGCGGCTTCCCCGGGCCGAAACCTACCCCGATGCCGACACCCGCGCCGCCCGGCGAGGCCGAAGCTATCGGCTACTTGCGCCCCGCCCCGTCCGGGACGAACTACGCCTTCGAGCTGGACACGGCCCAAGGCCCGGTGCAGTTGGTGTTGGCAGAAGAGCGCCAGCGAGGAAACCTGACGTGGCTGATGGAACATCGGTATCTTACCCTGGTGCGGGGCCGCTGGCTGAGCCGGGACCCGCCTACATTGGAGGTGGCCTGGAACCAGGGGGCGGCTCGTTCCTTCAATCGGAGCACCCCCCTTGCGGAGACCTACACCGACTCGCTGCACGGCTACGCCATCGAGCACCCGGCCGGGTGGATGGTAGAGCGAGTTGGCGAGATCGTGCTCATCCAGAATTTCCGCCTTGCCGACTTTCCGCAAGGATATGATCCACGGGAGGATCCGTCCCTCTACATGGTTGGGGTCGTCACAGAAGGGAAGTCTCTGGACCAGGTCAGGAAGATACAAAAAGAACAGGACGTCGTGGACGAGAAGGAACGGGCCGCTCAGGTTAATGGTCGGGCTGCCCTGAGGCTGACACGGCTGTATCCTGATGGGCGGCGGCAGCACCAGGTGCTGGTGGACTGGAACGGCCGGACCTTGATGCTACACACTTTCCAGGACCCGGCCCTGTTCGAGCGGATGGTGGAGACGCTGCGGCCTGCGTCCCTTCCCCGGTAGATTAGTGCTCGTAGTCACCGCTTGAGCGGCCAGAAAGCCTTTAAAGTGGCCACTGCGAGCCAGCTCACCACCGCCTACTTTCAACCTGGGGCGATGACGTGGGGGTCATTATGGACTCTCGCATAAGCAAACTTATCCCTGGTTGGATCTTGCTCGTGACGCTCCTGACCGCAATTGCTGGGTGTGGGGGAACCGCCACGCCAGCGCCCCACACAGCAACCCCAACCTCGCTGCCCGTGGCTACGGCAACCCCGTTGCCGTCCCCAACGGCGACAGCGCCCCCTACCGCAGTGGCCATACCGTCGCCAACTCATGCCAGCC
>JBFMCB010000127.1:6603-9349 GCA_040754915.1 Chloroflexota bacterium
TTAAGCCCGGCCAGGTGGTGGACGTGCAGCCCGGCATCTTCTTCGCCGATATTACGACCGGGGCGATAGAGGGCTGGCAGCTCCCTCTGGATGCGACGGATGACAGCTGGGCCAACCAGGTAGCCATGGCGTCCATATCGCCAGATGGACGGTATATCCTCTACCCCGCCACAAAAAGCGAGGATGACCGAAAGTGGAGCCTTCTGGATACGCAAACGGGAAAAACGTGCATGCTGCCGGACGTACGCGGTTGGGCTGGTGCGTTTTCACCTGATGGGCAGAGCTTCGTTGCGACTACGGTGCATGGCATCGCCCGATTGCATAGCGACTGCGCTGCCGACCCCCAATCCCTCGATCTCCGAGCGGACGAGCAACTCGACTATGCGAGCTGGTCTCCAGACGGGAAAGCCTTACTGGTTGTGACGCACCGTAATCTCCCTGAAAGCAAGACGGGATGGCTGGTCACCTCCTACCTCATCAGCCCGGCGCTGAAGGATCCTGTCGTCGTTGACCAGGGCCCAGGGCGGTCCATTCCACCTATTTGGTCTCCCGATGGTGCTCGCGTTGTCGTAGCCGCGCCGTCGTGGGGCAAAGTCCAGGTGCTCGATCAGGCAGGAAGGGTGTTCTGGGCAACATCACTCGCGGCTTCCTCTATGTGGAATCTCGGCTGGTCACCGGATGGACGATCTATCGTCTTGCGTGTTGATCTCTATACTCGCGACGGGAGGGCTGGGCGCTACGTCTATATCCTGGATGCCGAGACAGGAAAGACCCGCTTCCGGGTCGCAGAGGCCACGGCCTTCTGCGGCCAAATCTGGACGCTGGATAGCAGGTGGTTCCTGGTTTGGAGTCATGGCCCCATCGACCGCCCCGGGCGTGCTCCCCTTTACCTGGTCGCCGCCGACGGGTCTGCGCTCCGGCATCTCGATGACGATCCGACCGGTTACGCGGCCTACCTCAGCGGCTTGTCGCCGAAGGACCCTAGCCGCGCCGTTGTCCATACGTGGAACGCTGCGTCGAGCCTGGAGTCTCTCCAGGTTGTGGACCTGAAAACCGGGCTTAAAACCCCTCTTGTGTATGCCCCGCTGGAGTCCCTAGGATGGGATTGGCGCCATCCCTCTCGCCGCTGGCTTTCCGATGGCCGACTCGTCTTCTCCACACCCCATTCTGGCCATGGCGGGTGCGTACCTGACGAGGTAGGGCTAGAGTTTCGGGTAGAGTTCCCACCCTTTCCGGCTATTCAGCCAGTGATGCCACCGGAGGGCAAGTGAAAGAGTTGGCCTGATCTACACTCGCGCTAACAAGAAGAGCCTATTAGTGTATAATTCACTTCAGCACCGGCGCTTCCCGGCGTAATAAAAGGTTTGGCCTTTTAGGTCCAGTTTCGTGAATAAACAAATCAGCAGATCGACAAATCGGCGAAATTCATTCGAGGCCAAGGTCAGAGAGAGGTATAAAAGAGGCCCCTGCCGAGTCGCAAGCTTTGTGGTACTGGACGCAGCAGAGGTGGCGGAGGTGTACGCAGCCATAGAAATAGAGAAGGAGAACAACATGAAAGTCTTCATCTCAGCGGACATGGAAGGCATCTCTGGGGTGGTGGACGCCACTCAGACCCGTATGGAGGAGAAGGAGTACGAACGGGCGCGCAAGCTGATGACCGGTGAGGTGAACGCGGCCATAGAAGGGGCACTGGAAGGGGGGCTACAGAGATCGTGGTCAACGACAGTCACGGCTCCATGCGCAATATTCTCATCGAAGAACTGAATCCCCTTGCCGAGCTAATCACCGGCTCCCCCAAGCCCCTCTCCATGATGCAGGGCATTGGCCCCGGCTACGATGCGTGCTTCTTCATTGGCTATCATGCCCAGGCCGGAGCCTCGCCCAGCATCCTCGATCACACCTACTATGGGCGGGTGGTCTACCAGGCTACTGTCAACAGCCGCGTCCTGGGTGAGACCGGGGTCAACGCGGCCCTCGCTGGCTACTTCGGCGTTCCTGTAGCCCTGGTCACTGGCGACCGGGTACTCTGCGAGGAGGCCCGGGCCATAATAGGCGACATCGAGACTGTCGTTGTTAAGGAAGCCTACGGGCGGCTGGCCGCTAAGTGTCTGCCGCCAGAGCGAGCCCGCGCCCTCATCCGCGAGGCGGCGCAAAAGGCCCTGTCCTGTAAGCGCGCCCCCTTCATAATCGCCCCACCCTGTACCCTGGTCCTGGATATGCTAAACACTGCCCTGGCCGACATGGCGGAACTCTTACCGGGGGCGCGGCGCACGGGCCCTCGACGGCTGGAATATGTCGCTGATGATTACCTCACCCTCTACAAGGCCTTCCGGACAATGATCGCTCTAGCAGGGACGTTAGTGTAGCGGGGAATCATGCAAACTGCAGGGATCGCTAAGGACACTGAGAGAGCTGATGTAGGGGAGGATTTGCAACTCGCCCCTTAGTGAGCGCTGCACGCTCTGCGGCGAACGCTGGCAATTAGCGAACTCTTCGGAGGAGGGAGCAAAATGGACGGGAGCATACTTCAGCCTGAGATTTCGATCCTGGAAAAGATTGTGCGGCCGCTGGTCGTCTACTTTTTCTTGCTCTTGGCGTTCCGCGTCACAGGCAAGCGCGAACTCGGCCAGATGACGCCCTTCGACTTGATCGTGCTGTTGACGATCAGCAATGTTTTGCAAAACGCAATGATTGGCCCAGACAACTCGCTCGGCGGCGGCCTCATCGGCGCCCTGACGTTGTTTTG
>JBFMCB010000128.1:0-9305 GCA_040754915.1 Chloroflexota bacterium
CGGCACCCGCCGGGCTCTCCAGGGCGCCCAGAAGTTTTACCCCGTCCTCGGCGCTGATCTGCCCTTTCTCCACCATCTTTAGGATCTGTAACTTTTCGTCCTCCAGCATTTCCCACTCCTTACTTCTTTATGAAGGTATCGGGAACCCGTCCGAGGCCAGGAAAAAGAGCATGGTTCCCGCCTCCTCTTCCTGGCCCACGTTGCCCGCCCTCACCGCTCTTTGCTCTATTCCACTTTAATATCAGGAGCCAACCTACGCTATTGCGCGATTCTGGATCATAATACCAGCGAATAGGACTCACCTTAAGCTTGCCGCATCAAAGGGATCACGCCTTGTCTAGCTCAGCCAGCTTCGCCAGGGCCTGGTCCACGGTCAGCTCTCCCCGCTCCACCGCTCGCAAGATGGCCATCTCCGGCGTGTCGCCGGGGCCGCCGGCCGGGGCTGGCGGAGCCACCCTCGGCTCGGCCACGGGCCTGGATTCCATCTCCGCCCCACCGATTAACAAGTTGCCCGATACCGAGCGCAATTCCACCGAAGCCCCACCCTCATTGATAACCCCTTGCCAGAAGCCGTGACTCCCTTCCACCACCTGACAGGGCAGGTCGCAATATACCCGCCCGCTGGTCGTCTTGGTCCTTACGGAACAACGAGCCTCCCGGGGGAGGACGAGCCGGAAGTCCCCGCTCACCGAGTTGACCGAGTAGCTGCCCTGTGGGTTCAGGCTGGTCTGGGCGGAGACGTTGGCGCTCACCGCCTTGACCCACAGCGACGAGAGCTGGCAGTTCACCAGTTTCGCGTCACCGCTGACCAGCTTGGCCCCGAAGTCCCCCTTGAGGTTCTCCACCGTAGTGACGCCGCTGACGGCGTCGATCATAGTGCTTCCCTGGATGTTGGCCAGTTGCACGTCGCCGCTGACGGACTTGGCGTAGACCGCACCGCTGATGTCACTCACTTCCACCGGGCCGCCCACCGTTCGTATAGATACCTGGCTGGAAATGGGCACCTGGACCTCGTAATTCACCTCCGGTGGCGTCCGGCTCACGCCGAGCCAGCCGAAGATGCTGTCTCTGCCGCCCACGACGGTGCGGGCCGACACTCGATGGCCGCTTTGCTCCATCTCCACCCAAGTCTCTTCGTAGGCCCGCTGTGCTCCCAGGTAGCTCCCCAGCCGCTTGACTGCCGTGATGTGGACCTCGGGCCGGTCCCAACCGTTGACCCGAATGTGGCCCCGGACGTTCACCAGTGAGAACTCAGCCCGTTGGCCGACCTGAAATGTCCTCTCGTATCGTTCTTCAGTATTCATCCCCCGACCTCGTCTTGCCAAACTAGACTCGCTTGTTTCAGACCAGGCGTGCCGGCCTGACGCCATTGGCCACAAAGCCACTATTTGCCCTTAAGTAGCCGTGCTGCCTGGTCGACGGTGATCTGGCCCTGGGCCAGCTTATCCAGGATCTCCTTGCGTTGCTCGGGGGAAATAGCCAACTCCTCGGCCGCTTTCACCCGATCGGTATAGCCCAGGGCAGTGAGCACATCGTTGAGGCGATTCACCACTGTGGGATAGGATATGCCCAACTCCAGGCCCGCGTCCTTGAGGCTGCCACGGTTCTTGATGAACGTTTCCACAAACTGCATTTGCTCCCGGGTCAGGCGCTGGAACCTCCCCAGGGAGAAGTTGCCCTCCAGGGCACTGTCACAGCTCGGGCAGTGCAGCCTGGTGACCTCCAGCTCGTCGCCGCACACCGGGCAACGGCCTACGACCGAATATTGAGCCATGGCTTTCCCCATGTTAAAAACATCTATCCTAGATAATGATATTATCACAAAGTTTCATTAATGTCAAGTCATTATCAAGAATCTTAATGCTGACATTAAGTTCTTTAAGTAAGCCCTGGCAGTGATGGCCTTCGCCGGTTGAGGCTGGTGGTGACGAGGGGCGCGGCGGGGCCGGGCTTGAAACGCCCGGGGCCAGCCAATGGCGGGCAAGGCCATGGGTGTCCTTGGGGATTGCAGCGGGGCTAGAAGAGGCGGCTGGTCAGGGCCACAGCAAGTGGTGCGATGAAAATCGCCGGGAGCAGGTTGGCCACACGCAAGCGCTTTATCTCCAAGAGGGCCAGGCCGATGCCTACGATCAGGATCCCGCCGGTGGCCGTCATCTCCAGCACCATGGCGTCCGTGAGCACGGCCTTGGCCAGGCCGGCGCTGAGGGTGAGCCCTCCCTGGTAGATTAAGACCGTCAAGGCGGCGGCGATCACACCCCACCCCAGGGAGGAGGCAAAGGCCAGGGCAGCAAATCCATCCAACATGGACTTCACCGCCAGGGTGCTGAAGTCACCGGTGAGCCCGTCCTGGATGCTGCCCATTATGGTCATGGGCCCCACGCAGAAGACCAGGCTGGCGGTGACGAAGCCACGGCTGAAGGTGGAGGCCGGAGGCTCTAAGCTAGGGGTGGAGCTCCCGGCCTCCTGCTCCCCGCTCCCTGTCCCCGCCAGCCGCCTTTCCAGCCAGTTGCCCAGGGCGTTCAGCCCGTCGTCTAGGCGCAAAAGCTCCCCGGCCATCCCACCCAGGAGGATGCTTCCCAATAATATCAAGACATTCTGGGTTTTCAGCGCCAACTGCATGCCGACGAGGATGGTGACCAAGCCCAGCCCGTGCATGACGGTCTCTCGCACCTTCTCCGGCAGGCGGTCCCCCAATAGAGTGCCAAGGGTGCCACCCAGGATCACGGTGGCCACATTCAATAGAGTGCCGGTCAACCTTCCCTCTCAATTTCATCCAAATGTGTGACAAAATTAGGGTGGCCTGGGCACTCACAGCCTCTCGTACCTCTCTACGTTCAGCACGAAAACCGTGGCCCCTCCCACCTGCACCTCCACCGGGTATGGCATGAAGAACTCGCCGGGCTCCATGATCGGCGGCAAGGGGTTGACGTACTGGGTGCGAGTGTGACAGCTATCCCGGATCAGGGCCAGGGCCTCCTCTAGCTGCTCCTCCTCCAGGCCAACCAGGATGGTGGCGTTTCTCTCCTTGAGGAAACCCCCGGCGGTGTTGATCCGAGTAGCGCGATGGCCTTTCTCGGTGAGGGCATCTACCAGCTTCCCGGCGTCGTCGCGGTGCACAATGGCCACAATCAGCTTCACCGCCATCGCCTCGCCATCATTTTCCCAACTGCGCAGTCCCGTCAGATATTATGGGAAAACCTGCCGGTTGTCAAGGAACGCCGCGCCGAGAAGGCCAGGTTCGGGCGTCCCTGGGGGCTACTGCCAGCAAGAGCCAGCTAATGACCATCATTAAAAAGCACACCCCAAAGATCCCCTTAAAGCCAATCCAGGGCACCTGCAGCAGGGCGATGCCCACAAAGGGCGCCAGGAGTCCGCGGACGCCCAATAGGGTCGTGTGCAGCGAGGCATATTCGGATACCTTTTCCGCCGGCGCAAATTGCATCAAGGCATTCATCCAGCCCAGGTCAATGCCGGCGTTGGTGATGCCGATGAAGACAAATGCCACTGCCACCAGCCTGACGTCCCAGGCAAAGACATAGGCTGAGAACACCAAACTGGTTATCAGGAAGTTCAGCTTGACCGTCCACAGGCCCCCTCGGTGATCCACCTCCCTCCCCCAGTAGACGTAGAAGAGAAGCCAGAAAACCGCCATGATGAATCCCAAGACCCCGATCTGGGAATATGTCAGGCCCAAGACGTCCACCTGGAATACCGGGAACACCGGCAGGGCCATCAGGTTCCCGAAGCCATACACCATGAAGGCAACCTGGTAGGCGGCAAAGGCCTTGTCGTCCTTCAAGATCCGCCAAAATCGCCCAAAGGGTTGGCGGTCCCTGGCGACTGTCTCCTGAACCCTGATCCGTCCGAAGATCGTGGAGGAGGCTATGCCGAAGGCGGCGCCCACGGGAAAAAGATACCGGTATCCAACGAGATCCAGGAGACGTCCAGCCAGGGGGGTCATGAGCGTGACCACCGCGGTCATTCCCACCCGGACGTAAGACATGGCCCGGCCCCGGCATTCATTGGGATACACCAGCCGCATCATCTCCGCATAACCGGGCACGGCAAAGGCGGTCAGGATATTGAAGGCCAGGACGATCATGGTGAGCGGCAAAGGGCTGGTAACAAACAGCGTGAGGATGAACAGCCCCCGGGCGATGTTCCAGAACCACACCAGGAAGGGCATCTTCCGCCGGCCTTGCAGGTAGTAGCTGGCCAGCGGGGTGAAGAGGCTGCCAGCGAAGGGCGCGGCGGCGATGAGGGACATTTGGGCGAAATCGGCCCCCAATCGGCGGGCCACCACCGGCACAAAGGTAAGGGTGACGGCGATGAAGAAACCCACCGACATGGCCGCCGCCACGTCCAGGTAGAAGTTTCGCCTTATCTCTCGAGGCAGTTCCAGCCGTAGATTCATTATAGCTTATTCCAGTCACCTGGCCGACAACGCTGCATCGGTAGGACCCATCGCAGGCCGAAATCCACCACTCGGGCCACCTAAATGCCAAATACCCGGCAAGGCCTCTACGCCCAGGAGATAGGCTCCCGGGACGCGCACCAGTCAGATGGCCATGCGGTGACCAGAAGGGTCCAAAGGGTATTGTCGCACCCCGCACGCCCTCCGCCGGAGCCGACGTCACTGTCTAGCGGTGGACGGCATCACCCGCCGACAGCATTCACGATGTGGTTCAGTCTCTTAACCTTGCCCTCTTTCGAGAATTCGATGGCCACCACATCGATGCGCCAGGAGCCACCGGGCCACGGGTGCCATTGCAGGTAGGTTTCGGCCAGGTGGACCAGCCGTGCCTGCTTGGTCCGAGCGACGGATTCCTCAGGGCTACCGTAGGCATCGCTCTGCTTGGCCCGCACCTCCACAAAGACCAGGGTCCCACCGTCCACTGCCACCACGTCGATCTCTCCCAGGGAGCAGCGCCAATTCTTGCCCTTGATCTGGTACCCCTGGCGGCAGAGGTAGTCTATGGCCACCTGCTCACCGTATCTACCCAGGCCCAAGCGGCTATCCGGGCTCATGTGGCTCACTTTCTACGGTAGGAGATCGTTTGTAGCAGGACGATCGGGGCTTTTCATCCCAGCCGAGAGCTATGTTCGCCGAGGGTCCAGCCCTCGGCGAACATTGGCCGTTGTCAAGCCCAAAGTCACCGCCCATATCAGCAAAAGGCCCCGCGCGGGTCCACGCGAGGCCTGATTTTGGGCCGAAGTAGAGATCGTCTCATGGTGCCATGAGGCTCCTTATGGGCGCATAGCTATGTCGGTGCACCGGGCAGGCGCCTAAGGCCCTCAAGGCCAGACGATGAAGCTCTGTGCCGTATCCTTTGTGCCGGCTAAAGCCGTAGCCTGGATAGGCCGAGTCCAGCTCCTGCATCATGCGATCCCGGGTGACTTTGGCCACGATGGAGGCGGCGGCGACGGACAGCGATGAGGCGTCGCCCTTGATGATGCTCCTCTGAGGCACCCTGAGCTCTGGCAACTTGATGGCGTCGATGAGGAGATAGTCGGGCTCCACTGGCAGATCCTCAATGGCTAGCTTCATGGCCAGCCGATTGGCCAAGCCGAGGCCCAAGGCATCTATTTCCCCCACCGAACTCACCCCAACCCCTACCGCCAGTGCCACCTGGCAGATAAGGTCAAAGCACCTTTCGCGCCGGGCGGGGGAGAGCTGCTTGGAGTCGCGAACCCCTTTTAGCTTTTGGGCCGTCTCGGCCTCGAGGGGCAGGATCACCGCCGCGGCCACCACCGCTCCAGCCCAGGAGCCCCGGCCGGCTTCGTCCACCCCGGCGATGCGGCGGTAGCCCTGACTCAGAAGTTCAGACTCCAAAAGGAGACTTGGGTCTTGTCTCACGGCAAAAAGTGCGCCAAAAGAAGAACGGGCATAGCCCTTTGCTATGCCCTGGTCTAGCTTGAGCAGCGACTAGTCTATTCGCTTTTCCTTGATGCGGGCGGCTTTTCCGGTTCGGCCCCGCAGGTAATACAACCGCGCCCGGCGCACCTGCCCGTGGCGAAGCACCTCGACTTTTTCCACGCGAGGCGAGTTCAATAAGAAAGTCCGTTCCACGCCCACCCCGTGGGTGACGCGGCGCACGGTGAAATTCGCCTGGGCGCCACCTTTTCGCAGGCGCATCACCACGCCCTCGAACACCTGGATTCGTTCCCTGCCGCCCTCCACCACCTTGGCATGCACCCGCACCGAATCGCCGGGCCGAAGCTGAGGGGAACTCTCTTTCACCTGTTGGGCGTTCACTGACTCCACAAGACCAGCCAAGACATTCACTCCTTCTAAGGGACCGGGTGTAGAGTTTTCAAAACCACGGCATTATAGCACAACCACTCCGGCTCCGCAAGTCCCTGGAGTCTCCCCAAAACCCTTTGAGAAAAGTCGGGCGTCATCCTCAGGGCAGCTCTCTTGGATGTTATAGGGATTGGGGTGCCATCCCACAAAGATGAATATTGAGCCCGCAAGGGACCCTGTTCAGCAAGAAAGTGCCCAGAGCTAGCCAGGCGTAGCGCTAGTACCGGGGTGCGCCGCTGACGGAGCGGCGGACGAAGTCCGGCAGGGCGTCGTAGAGCTGTCGTTCCTCCAACAGGAGCTTGCGCAATTCATCGATCTTGGCGATGAGCTCGTCCACCTTGGCGAAGTCCGCCCGCACAAATTCCTTGGCGTTGCGCCGCATCTCCGCATTGGTGGGTGGCGGGACAGTATCGAATTTCACCAGCTCCGGCGCAGACTCCAGTTGGCGCCCTATAGCGGTGAATTTGGCGCCCAGGCCACGCAGGGCGTTCTCCAGTTCCTCCCGTTTGTTGCGAATAGCAAAGTACTGATCCGCAGACATATTACTCCCCTCCAAAGCAGTCCAGCCCACCGGGGCCGCCTCTGAATCCAGGTAAGGCCACCGGCACAACCTAGGCTCAACGAAACGTAGGCTGGCTTTTTGAAGCCGGCCCATTGCTGATGGGCGGTGGCACGATGCCCGCCCCATGCATCTTGCTCCACCATCAGGCCGTGCCCGTTCTCGGATGCGGGAGCGACCCCTGAGGCGCTCGCCAACTACCGGGTCAGATTATAGAAGGCTTCTTGGCCCAGGAACCGGGCGGTGGAGCCCAGCTCCTCCTCGATACGCAGGAGTTGATTGTATTTCTCCACGCGGTCCACCCGGCAGGGCGCGCCGGTCTTGATCTGGCCGGTGTTCAATGCCACGGATAGGTCAGCGATGGTGGAGTCCGCCGTCTCGCCGGAGCGATGAGACACCACTGCCGTCCACCCGGCCCGCTGGGCGGTCTCGATGGCAGCGATGGTCTCGGTGAGCGTCCCGATCTGGTTCAGCTTGATCAGGATGGAGTTGGCGGCCCCGAGCTGGATGCCGCGCTTGAGCCGTTCGGTGTTGGTGACGAAAAGGTCATCGCCCACGATCTGGACCTTGGCACCCAGGCGTTGGTGTAAGAGCACCCAGCCGTCCCAATCGTCCTCGGCCAAACCGTCCTCGATGGAGATGATAGGGTATTTGGCCACCCAGTCGGCATAGAAACCCACCATCTCGGCGCTGGTGAAGGCCTTCCCCTCCTTGGCTAGGACATACTTGCCGTCCTGATAGAGCTCGCTGGCCGCCGGGTCCAGGGCAATGTAAACGTCCACCCCTGGTTTGTAGCCGGCCTTTTCGATGGCGGCCAGGATCAGCTCCACGGCCTCGGTGTTGGAGCTAAGAGAAGGGGCGAAGCCGCCCTCATCTCCCACGTTGGTGTTGTAGCCCCGGCCTTTCAAGACCTTCTTGAGGGCCTGATACACCTCCACGCCCCAGCGCAGGGCCTCCTTATACGATGGCGCCCCGACGGGCATGGCCATGAACTCCTGTAGATCGGTGGAGTTGTCGGCGTGCTTGCCGCCGTTCAAGATGTTCATCATCGGTATCGGGAGTGTCCTCCCGGCCACGCCGCCGATGTAGCGATATAGGGGCACCTCCAGGGCTGCCGCGGCGGCCCTGGCCACCGCCAGGGACACGCCCAGGATGGCGTTGGCCCCCAGGTTACCCTTGTTAGGCGTGCCGTCCAGCTCCTGCAGGAGCTCGTCCACTCCTACCTGATCCAAGGCATCCAGCCCCACCAACTCCTCGGCAATCTTCTCGTTCACGTTGGCCACGGCCCTCTGCACGCCCTTGCCACCGTAGCGCGCCGGGTCGTCGTCCCGCAGCTCCACCGCTTCGTGGGCACCGGTGGAGGCGCCAGAAGGCACGGCGGCCAGGCCCCTGGCGCCTCCCTCCAGGAAGACCTCCACCTCTACGGTAGGATTGCCCCGGGAGTCCAGTATCTCCCGGGCGCAAAGATCAACTATCTCGGTATTTGGCATTTATTGCCCCTTTCCGTGATCTACTTCCCCGACTGGGGAACCAGCCCCAGCGTGGCGTAGAGTTCAGCGTAGTCAAACCGCTCGTTCAGGGTAGCCTCAAACTTGGCGATCTTCTTTTCGTCGTGGAACCGCACCTTGCCGAAGACCTGCTCCACGCATTCCACGGTGCTCAGGGTATCCTGACGCACCAGGATCATGGGCACGCCCAGCTCCTCCGCCCGGCCCAGGATGATGGGGTTCGGCTGCATGTTGCCGGTGAGGATGATGCACTTGGTGGAGGTCTCCAGGGCCGCCAGCTGGATGTCGGGACGGTCGCCGCCGGTGATCACTGCCTTGTTGGCCTTACGGCGGAAGTACTTCAGGGCGCTGTCCACGCTCATGGCCCCCACCATCAGGTTCTCCACCAGTTCGTCCATGCGGTCCTGGCAGCAAAGCACCTCCCCATTCAGGTATTCCACCAGCTCCCCCACGCTGGTGGACAGGAGAAATCGATCTTGAGGCAGGATGGCGAAGACCTTTATCCCGCGTTTCTCACAGAAGGGCCGCACGTCCTTCTCCACGAACTCCATGCGGTTGATGGGCACCGTGTTGATCACCGCGCCCACCGCCCGGTCGCCGCCCACCCGTTTAGCGATGAGCAGATGGTCTATGACCATGTCGTCCCGATAGCGCACCACCACCACTCCCTTGGCGTCGAAGGCCTCCAGGGTCTCAACGCCAGAGAAATCGATGAGCGAGCCCACGGCCAAGTTGTTTGCCCCCTCGATGAGCACCACATCCTTCCCTCTTGAGACCCGGGCGTAGGCCTCCTTGATGCGCCCGACCAGGTCCGGCGCCTGGCCGCGGATAATGTGCTCCAGAACACGGGGGGTGATCAGCACCGGGCAGACGGCGTCCAATGGGTCCCTGATGCCCAAGGCCTTTTGGATCACGTGAGAGTCTTCGTCCAGGG
>JBFMCB010000129.1:0-9284 GCA_040754915.1 Chloroflexota bacterium
GAAACTGCTATGGCAGTCAGAGTGCAGCCTTCAGGCTGCCCGTATTAGGAATCATCGCCCTCCAGGTAATCAATAACCGGGTGACGTTGCAGGCTGAAGCCTGCACTCCAGCCAGGTGGTGATTTGGTGAAGAAATCTTTCGAGATCCAGGCCTGTTAAGAGCACCAGTTTCTCTTGGCGCTGCGCCGCGATGATCCATCCGTCGCGTGGGCATGCGGTAGTTTTCCTGGCCCTGATCACATTCTCTCCAAGCTTCTTTACTATGGGTAGGAGTTTAACCACGTTGGGAGGTTTGTTGAGAAAAAAGTGGCCCCTGGCTGTGCCAGGGGCCACCTACTGGAGGGCGATGATTGGGTCAAGACTTCCGCGGGTGAACTACGATCTCCTGGGCCACCAGCCCGCCGGGGACGGATTCCCGCGTAGAAATGATGGTAACGCGATCACCAATTGCGATGCTGTCTACCTTGGCCGGATAGTGGATTTTCGTGTCCGTGGTGATTTGAAATGTCCATTGGTTGATTCCGGCCTTGTCCTCGATGGTGATGCTCACTTCCGGCGTGTAGTCTGTGACCACCCCTGCGTAGTGCCGGTGATGGGGCTTCCTGGGCAGGATGTTCACGTGCTTGGCCACGAAGTCCTTGCCAACCCATTTGCCTGCTACCGCCACCCGGTCACCTTCCGTCAGGGCGCTAGGACTGGCATTGCCCGGCATGCGGAACTTGGTCTTATCGTTCCAATACACCGTCAGGTCGCCCTGTTTGGTGGTCAAGACAAAGCTGCCCGTGTCTTTGCTTTTGACGGTCCCAAAAGCGCCGTGCCGCACCTCCAGCGACTTGGCCCGGTGAGGGGTCGGTGTGGGCGGGGCAGCGAGGGCGGTGCTGACTGGACCGATGGCCAGGGCGACCGCCAAGAGGACTAACGCAAGTACCTTCCAGTGTCCCATGTTCGATTCCTTTCTAAGTGGTGCAGATTTCTACCAATACTAACGATAGTTTGGCTCGAAAGTTACAGCCTTTTTGATCATGGCTGATAGATCACGGCGATGATGCGGCTGACCTCGTTGCCGTCTTGATCGCTGGCGATCACCTCAATCGTGTTCGGACCCTCTTCCAGCACCAACACGGTACTGAAATCGCCACCGGGGCTCACCGCAACCACCCGGCCGTTCACGCTGACCACCGCCCCTGGGCTGGTCTTTCCGGCGACGGCGATCTGCTGAGTCGTGGTTATGGTCTCGTCCTGGGGCGTGCTCACGGAGAGGAACAATGGCACCGCAAATGGGGTGGCGACGGGGGTCTGATCCGGCGCTGGCTTGGTTGCGGTTACGCTGGCCGTCACCGTAGCCTGAGGTGTAGCAGGCTCCTGTGTGCCGGGGATCGATGGCGTAGCCTGAATGCGCGGCACGCCCGTAGGCGACGGCGACGGGGTAGCCAGGGACCCTACGGAGCATCCCAGCATGATCAGGGCGATGGGCAAGACGACGATTGGCTTCTTCAACGCGACAACCTCCTGGCGATGCAAAAGCACTGGGCTTCAGGAAAGCAGCATCCTAGCAAATATTAACGCAGATGCAAGCCAGGCGTTACACGGAGAAAGCGGCAGGAGCTTGGGCGCGAAGGCTTCCTTTACCAGGATGAGCCATGCAGTTCTCTCGGCAAAGGGCCAGGCTCTACGGGAAGTACTATTCGATCTTCAGCTTCAGCTCACGCAGCCGGGCCTCGGACACGGGGGCCGGGGCACCGGTCAGCAGGTCCAGGGCGCTCTGGGTCTTGGGGAAGGCCGTGACCTCCCGGAGGTTGTCCTCGCCCGCCAGGAGCATCACCAGGCGGTCAATGCCGGGAGCGATGCCGCCGTGGGGTGGGGCGCCGTACTCGAAGGCCTCCAGAAGATGCCCGAACATGGCCCTGGCCTCCTCGTCGCTCATGCCGATGATCTGGAAGATCTTCTCCTGGATCTCCCGGCGGTGGATGCGGATGCTGCCGCCGCCCACCTCGTAGCCGTTGCAGACGATGTCGTATTGCTTGGCCCGGGCTCGGCCCGGGTCTGTATCCAGCAAGCTGATGTCCTCGTCCATGGGCGAGGTGAACTGGTGGTGCTTGGATTGCCAGTGCCCCTCCTGGGAGCTCCACTCGAAGAGCGGCATCTCCACGATCCAGAGGAAAGCCAGGACGTCCTTATCCATGAGGCCCAGGCGGGTGCCCATCTCCAGCCGTAGCTCGGACAGAGCCTGGGCCACCACCGGGGGCTGGTCGGCCACAATGAGGAGAAGATCGCCGGGCTCGCCTTCCAGGCGGCAGACGATGTCCTGGACCTCTGCCGGCGAGAGATATTTGATGAGGGGCGATTTGGGGCCCTCGGTGGTCAGGGATAAGGTCACCAATCCTTTGGCACCATTCTGGCGGGCCAGCTCAACCAGCCCTTCAATTTGCTTGCGCGTGTACCCCGCGCAGCCAGGAGCCCGCAGGCCCTTTACCTGGCCTCCCCCGGCCACCGTGTCGGAGAAGAGCTGGAAACCCGAGCGGGCCACCACATCGGATATGTCCACCAGCGTCAGGCCGAAGCGGATGTCGGGCTTGTCGTTGCCGTATTTCGCCATGGCTTCCCGATAGGTGAACCGCGGGAAGGGCTTCTGAAAAATGCGCTTATCGGTGAGCTTCTCCACCAGGGCGGTGAACAACTCCTCGGTGAGGCTCAGGATATCCTCTTGATCCACGAAGGACATCTCCAGGTCCAGTTGGGTGAACTGGGGCTGGCGATCGGCCCGCTGGTCCTCGTCACGGAAGCACGGGGCGATCTGGAAGTAGCGCTCGAAGCCAGCGATCATCAGGAGCTGTTTGAACTGCTGGGGCGATTGGGGCAGGGCGTAGAATTTGCCGGGATAGGTCCGACTGGGGACCAGGTATTCCCGGGCTCCTCCCGGGGTCTCTTTGACCAGCATGGGGGTTTCGATCTCGACGAAGCCCCGCTCCCAGAGGTAGTCGCGGATGAACTTGACGGCCCTGGACCTTAACATAATGTTATCTTTCATGCGTTCCCGGCGCAGGTCCAGGTAGCGGTACTTCAGGCGCAGGGTCTCGTCCACCGGCGAATCCTCGTTGATGTTGAAGGGAGGGGTCCTGGCTGGGTTGAGCACCAGGAGCGACTGGGCCAGGAGCTCGATCTCACCGGTGGGCAGGGCCAGGTTTTCCTGCCCGGTGGGGCGGCGAGACACCAGGCCGGTAACTGCCAACACGTATTCGCTACGCACCTGGTAGGCCCTCTCGTGGGCCTCCGGCGAGATGGCGGGGTTGAAGGTCACCTGGGTGATGCCCTCGCGGTCCCGCAGGTCAATGAAGATGAGGCCGCCGTGGTCTCGGCGCCGATGCACCCAACCCATGAGGGTTACCGTTTTGCCCTGGTCCTGGGCCCGAAGCTGGCCACAGGTAACGGTCTTGGCCACTGGAAGATTCTCCTCGGTCAAAGGTTGGCCTATTATACAATATCTACGGCGATGTTGCCATGCCTCATGCTTGACTGAGGTCAGGCGGTGTGCAATAATTGCCTGGCGATTCGCCCCAGGAGGCAAGCGATGGACGCGAGAATAAACCTGGTGATTAAGAGTGGGACCAACGCCGGCCGGGTGTTTCGGGTGGTCCGATTCCCGGCCGTGTTGGGCAGCGACCCCGCCGCTGACATCGCCCTCAGCGATGCCATGGTTGCGGCCAAGCATGCGGAACTACGTTTCCTTTTGGGACGGTTGGTGATCGCCGACCTGGGCGCCCCGGAGGGAGTGTTCGTGAATGGGCAGCGCATCGCTTCACTCGCGCGCTTACAGCCCGGAGACGTGCTCCGGCTGGGAAACACGCTGTTGGGGGTACAAATCGGTGGCTCTGCCAAACCGTCTGAGCCAGCCCCTCTGGTCGCCGGACTACCAGAGGAGTCCAAGGTTCCCCCTTTCGGTTTCTATCTGTTCAAAAGGGGGGTGGTGACCCCTGAGCAACTGGCGGCAGCAGCCCAGAGACAGGCCGAGTTCCGCGAATTGGGACAGAAGAAGGCCCTGGGCCAGGTCCTCCTGGAGATGGGCTACGTCACCCGAGAGCAGTTGGAGCAGGCGGCCAGGGAGCAACAGGACGATTTCCGAGAGCTCCACGCCGACGTGAAATGGCGATAGCTCACGATGGGTCCGGCGGGCCCGGTGGATGCGGGCGTGCCGGGCCAGGAAGAGAAGGGCCGGCCATGGGGAGCACGTGGAAGGCCAGGCTTCTCCTCTTTCTCCTTCACCGCCTGTACCACGAGTTCTCCTGGGCCTACGACCTGGTGAGTTATGTCGTTTCCGGCGGCCAGTGGCGTACCTGGCAGAGAGTTGCCCTGCCGTTCGTGCGAGGCATCCGGGTCTTGGAGGTGGCCTTTGGCCCGGGACACCTGTTGGTGGACCTGGCCCGGAGACGGTATGAGTGCTACGGCCTGGACGCCTCCTGGCAGATGGTAAGGGCCGCGCGGCGCAACCTGCGCCGGAACCAGGCCGTCGCCCACATCTGCCAGGGTAAGGCGCAGCAGTTGCCTTTCCCCACCAACGCCTTCGACACGGTGGTGCTGACCTTTCCGCCGGAGTTCGTGGCCGAACAAGAGGCCTTACAGGAGTTGTACCGGGTGACGGCGCCGGGCGGCAGGTTGCTGGTGGTAGAGGGGGGCAGGGTGCTTCAGCCAGCCTCCCTTGGGCGGCTTATAAACCGGGCCTATGACTTCCTTGGCGAGCCTGGCGACTACTTTGAGTCCCTCGACCGATACCGGAGGTGCGGGTTTCAGGTAAAGCTGCAGGAGGTGCGGACCGGCCGAGGCCAGGCGCAGTTGGTGGTCGCCGAGAAGCCAATTGCTTGACAATCGTCGAGCTGATTGCTATCATTGCGCACCAGCATTCTCTCCCGCCGAAAACTCTGAACGGAGGGACAAGTCCAGATGATTTCCGAGGCCAAGCTCATCCTGTACCAGGGAACTCCGGAGGAGAAAATCGTAGACCTGGATAGGACGGAGGTAACGCTGGGCAGGGACCCCTCCTGCCAGGTGGTGTTCAGCGAGGCCACTATTTCGCGACGGCATGCTCAACTGCGCCGGGAGGGCGACTCGTGGACAATATCCGACCTGGGCTCCTCTAATGGCACCTTCGTTAACGGTCGGAGGATCACTGGCAGCCAGGCGGTGAGATCGGGAGACGTCATCGGACTGGGCTCGACCCAGTTATTGTTTCAAGGGGGAGAGCCCCTCGTGGTGCCCTCGAGGGCGCGAGACGCCACTGCCTTGGAGTGGACGCCACAGACACAGGGGACCTTACCGACGCCGACCGTGCCGCCACCGGCTGTCCCGGAGCCTACACCGGTACCAGTCGGCCCCCCACCGTTGGCGCGCCAGCCCTCACCCCTGCCCGATGTCGGGCCGCGTCCACTCCTGCCCGCCACTGGCCCGGCGCAGGATATTGGCCCTCGACCACCGTTGACCGAACCGGGCCGCCAGGTGCCGACGGCGCCAGAGCCAGAGAAAAGGCCCCGGGGTTGCCTGATCGGCGCGGTGATGGGCGGGATCATCCTGATCCTGCTGATCTGTGTGCTGGCCGTTGGCGGGTATTTCTTCTTAAGCCGGCCTCAGCCTGGATCCACCCCCAAGTCGTGGACCCCGCTCAGCCTGTCCCAAGGGCTCCCTACCATGGAGGCCGCGGCTGCGTCGCTCGAATTCGTTCGGAACTGACGGCCTGATGTGCCTTTGTGAAGGGCTCTTTCGCGAGTTCGACCGGCGGGGCTTTTTGGGAATCCGGATTTGGGAGTTCATCGGCTACAGCCTAGGACGCCCCTATGCCCACTATGTTGCCCGGGAGCTGGCCCTGCGACACCCGCTGAAGTTCGTGCGTGGCTTCCTGGCCTACCGACGCTTCGTGCGGGAGAAATCAGCCGGGGGTGGCGTCTTTCGGGCCGCGCCAGAGGGCCGGGGGCTCATCCGGAGCCACAGGCGGCGAAGGTCAGCCGGCCCATCGTCGCCGTCGGGTACTGTCAAAAGCCTCTGCAAAGGAATGGTAACGGCGGAGATTGCCCCGCCGGGCGGTTCACCCACGCCTGCCGGTACCTGGATGGACTGGACCTGACCGAACCCGAGGCCGATCTCCCTGCATTGGCCTGCAAGGGTTGTCTGGTGCGCGTCATAGGCCGGGAGGCCTTGAGAGCGGGCGTGAGCTTCAATATTATGACCACTGCCCTGGACGTGGCCAGGGACATCATGGTCCCCGCCATCAACAACGGGGGAGGCAGGGCGCTGCTGGCCGTATGCCCCATCACCGTAGAGATCGCCGCCCTGCCGCTGTTGGTTTGCGGCATCGACTTCAGCTTTGTCACTTACAACGGTGGCAATTGCCAGGACTACGCGAGCTGGCTCCTGGCCGACGGGGGCCACAAGCTTGAGCGGGCCACTCTAAACGGCCCGGGCCTGGCCAACATCAGGGCCGCTTTGCAAGACCTGGCACAGGATGCCCAGAAACAGGGCCAGGAGCCCGGCCGGCGTTTCGCCAGGAGCGGGAACATCTATATCCCCGTCTCTTCATCAGTCCATTAGCTCCCGGACGAGTAGTATCTTGCCTTGTCCTGGACCCTCATTACACAGCGCCCCGGGGGTCTGGGTCGATCAGACTGTAGAAAAACCGGTTTCTGAACTCCGGCGGGCGGCATGCCAGGGCCTCACCGCTAAGAGCTCAGATCCGTGGCCCTGAATCCCATTTCCTGCTGCCTACTGGCTGAGGGGCACCACCGTCACCTGGGGTGCCTGGGTGACCGGATGCGCCTCCACCAGCACTGAGGCGGAGAAGACCTCCAGGATCCGAGCTGCGGTGAGAACCTGAGCTGGGGTCCCCGTCGCCACGATAGCCCCGCGGTTCAGGAGGATCAAGCGGTCGAAATAGAGGGCAGCCAGGTTCAGATCGTGGAGCGCTGCCAGGACGGCCACCCCTTTTTCCCGGTTTAGCCTGCGGATCAACTCCAGGATCTCCACCTGGTGGTTCAGGTCCAGATGCACCGTGGGCTCGTCCAGGAGCAGGAAGCGAGGCTCCTGGGCCAGGGCCATGGCGATGATTACCCTCTGCTGCTCGCCGCCGGAGAGGGTCGCGAAGTCTCGGCCCGCCAGGTCTCCGATGCCTGTAGCCCCCATGACGTCGCGGACTACCTGGTGGTCTTCCGCGGTCAGACCGACCAGCGGGCGCACGTACGGGGTGCGGCCCATGCTCACCATCTCGCGTACGGTGAACGGGAACGGCACGTGCAGCTCCTGCGGGACCACCGCCACCCTTTGGGCTATCTCTCGCCGCTCCAGGGCCTGGACCTGGCGTCCCTCCAGGGAGACATGGCCCAGGGCCGGTTTCAATACCCCACTCAAGAGCTTCAGGAGTGTGGTCTTGCCCGAGCCGTTGGGACCGATGAGACCCACCAGGTCCCCCCTTCCCAGGGTGAGGCTCACGTGCGAAACTACCCGCCCGTTGAAGTAGGAAAAGCACAGGTCTTCGGCCCGGAGCAGTCCGTCGTTGCTTTCAACCACGCTAAAATCCGTATTCTTTTTTATTCCGGCGCAGGAGATAAATGAAAAACGGCGCACCCAGCAGAGCCGTGACGATCCCCACTGGGATCTCAGTGGGAGCAAGAAGGGACCTGGCCACCAGATCCGCCAGCACCAGGAAGCTCCCGCCTACCAGGCCCGAGGCCGGGAGCAGGATCCGGTGATCGGCACCGAAGAGAAGCCGGGCCACGTGAGGGATCACCAGGCCCACGAAGCCTACCAGGCCGGAGATGGTGACCGCGGCGCCGGTCAGCAGCGAGCCCAAGAACAAGAGGAGGATCTTACGTCTCTCCACGTCAACCCCCAGGTAGGCCGCTTCCTCTTCGCCCAGCAAAAACGCATTGAGGTCGCCGGCCAAAAGATAGATGGCGCCCGCGCCCACCAGCATAACCGGCCCCACCACCGCTACCTGCTGCCAGCCGTTGACCGCCATTCCGCCCATGGTCCAGAGGATGACCCGGCGTAGGGCGCTGCCGGAAATCAGCATCAGAAAAGACATCACCGCGGCCAGCATGGAGCTTACGGCGAAGCCGGCCAGCAACAGGCTCACCACCGGCACCCGAGGCCCGGTACGGGCCAGGTTGTACACGAAAAGAACAGTGCCCATGGCTCCCATGAAGGCCAAGACCGGGACGAGCCCGAAGCCCAACCAGGTTGCGGTCACGGGCAAGGTCATCGCCACCGTAGCCCCTAACGCCGCGCCGCCTGAGGTGCCGATGATGTAGGGGTCGGCCATAGGGTTCTTCAACAGGGCCTGAAACACCACTCCGGCCACGGCCAGGGCACCTCCCACCAGCGCTGCGCCGGCTACCCGGGGCAGCCGGATCACGCCGATGATCACCTCGTCGCTCTCCGGCCAGTTCCGGACGAAGGTGCCAACCGCCACGCGGTTGGCACCCATCTTGAGGATCTCTTCCACCGGTACGGATACGGCGCCCACGGAGATGGCAACCATGCCGCTCATCGCCAGCAAGGCCAGGAGGGCCAGCAGGCTGGTCCCGTAACCCACTCGCCCCTTAAACAAGTGGCTCCACCTTCCCTTCACCTACCTGAACAGCTCAGGGTGCACGATCTTCACCAAAGCCTCGAACCCGTCGATGATACGGGGCCCCGGCCGGCTCACCAGGGTATCGTCGATAGGATAAACCGCGCCGTTTTTCACCGCCTTGACCTTGTCCCAGCCTGGCCTGGCCTTCACCGACGCCGGCGTTATGCCGTAGTTGCTATCACCCAGGATGATCAGGTCTGGGTCCTGCTTCAGCAGCTCCTCGGTGGAGAACTCGGCCCACATGGCCTTGGCCCCGGCCGCGGCATTGGTGGCTCCGGCCATCTGCAGCATGTAGTCGATGAAGTTGCCTGGCCCCACGGTGTAGGGCTTCGCCGGGTTCGTAGCGTCTAGCTCATAGAACACCTTTGGTTTGGTAGATACGGTCTTAATCCTGGCTCGCAACGACTCGAACTTCTGGTTCATACCATCGGCGATCCTGGTTGCCTCTTTGGAGGTGCCCGTGGCCGCCCCGGCCAGAGTGATATCGCGGATGATCACGTCCAGGTCCTTCGGGTCCAGGACCAGCACCGTGAGCTTGAGCTCCTCCAGGCGCTTGACGTCATCCTTGCTGGTGATCCCCGCCGCCAGGATCAGGTCGGGCTTAAGGGCCACGATCTTCTCCTGGTTGAGCTTGCCCAAGCTCACCACTTTTTCCTTGCTCTTGGCCTGGGCG
>JBFMCB010000130.1:0-3786 GCA_040754915.1 Chloroflexota bacterium
TCGCAGCCAGCCGGGGCCTGCCCCCGGAGGTGGTGATGGAATTCAACCAGCGACGGGTCGCGCCCACCGCAGGTTCCTTCGGCATCGCCCTGGAGACCGGGGACATGGTGGAGATCCCTCACGCCCGCACCGACCCCCGGGTTCTGCACGAGGTGGGGGCGATACCGGAGGAGTTGACCAACGTCCCCCTGAAGACCGCCTCGGGCATCGTGGGCATCCTGGCCATCGATGCTCTCCCCCGCAGCGATCAGGAGAGAAGGCTCCTGTGGGCCCTGGCCGACTTGGCGGCGGCGGCCATCGAGAAGGCCCAGCTCTATGAGGCGGAACAGGGGCGGCGGCGAGAGGCGGAGACCTTGCGCCAGGCGGCCCTGGCGCTCGGCGCCACCCTGGACCTGCAACAGGTCTTCGAGCTGATCCTCAGCGAGCTACAGCGGGTGGTGCCCTACGACAGCGCCTCGGTGCAGCTCCTTAAGGAAGACCGCCTGGAGATCATCGGTGGCCACGGCTTTCCCAACCTCGGTGACCTGCTGGGCATCTCCTTCCCCGTGGATGGTGACAACCCCAACCGTCACGTGGTGGCCACCCGCGCCCCCTATATCGTGGACGATGCCCCGGCCGTCTATGCGGCATTCCGCCAGGAGCCCCACGCCCCGGCTGGCACCCGCGCCTGGCTGGGGGTGCCGCTCTTGTTCGGGGATCGCCTGATCGGGATGATCGCCCTGGACAAGCGGGTGCCCGCTTTCTACACCCCGGAACACGCCCGCCTGGCCCTGGCCTTCGCCACCCAGGCCGCCATCGCCATCCGCAACGCCCAGCTTCTGGAAGCGAGCAGGCAGCGGGCCCAGGAGATAGAGACCCTGGCCGAGGTTGGCCACACCATCAGCTCTACTCTGGACCTGGGCCAGGTTCTGGAGACCATCGTTGCCCGGGCCACCATCCTCTGCCATTCGGAGGAAGGCGGCATCTTTGAACTGGACGAAGCGGAGGGCGTCCTGCGCATCACCGCCAGCTACAACGCGAGCCAGGAGTTCGTGAGGGCGGTGAACGAGGCCAGGCTCAGGGTCGGGGAGGGGGCCATTGGCCGGGCAGCGGCAACCAGGGCGCCGGCTCAGGTCCTTGACACCGAGACCGAGGCGGGATATCGCTTCCGGGAGATCGCCGCCATAGACGGTATCCGCTCCGCCCTGGCCGCGCCGATGCTCAGGGGCGGGGAGATGCTCGGTGGGATCGTACTGTGGCGAAAAAGGCCAGGCGCCTTTTCGCCTCAGGATGTGGCGCTCCTCACCGCAGTGGCGGACCAGGCCGCCATGGCCGTTAAGAATGCCCGGCTGTACGCCCAGATGAGGGAGAAGGCCGAGGATCTTTCCTTCCTCCTGGACACCAGCCTTATCCTGGGTTCGAGCCTGGACCTGGGTGTCGTCTTGCAGGGGCTGGTGGAGAGGATCACGGGCTCCCTGGCCGTGACCTTGAGCCGCATCGCCCTTCTGGACGAGGCCGGCGAGAACCTGGTGGTCCGGGCCACCCACGCCATGCATAGCCTGAAGCTGGAGACCACCACCGGGGGGATCATCCCCCTGGCCGCCGCCCCCTGCCACCGGGAGGTGGTCCAGAGCGGCAAGCCCCTCCTGATCTACCAACAACCCCGTACACCTGGAAGCTGTACCTCCGTGATGTCTGAGGCCGAACTGGAGAGGACCCTGGTCCGGGGCCTGAGTTCGGCCTACCTGGTGCCCCTGAAACGAGGCGAACGGGTCCTGGGCGTTCTCTCCCTGGGCGAGACGCGAAATGCGGAGCGGGCCCCTTTTACGCCGGAGAAGATGGGGCTATGCCTGGCCGTTGCCAGCTATGCCGCCCGGGCGGTGGAGAATGCTCAGCTCTTCGAGGCGCTGGCCCGGTCGCACGAGGAATTGCAAAGCGCCCAGGCGCAACTGGTCCAAGCGGTCAAGATGACGGCGGTGGGCGAGCTGGCGGCGGGCGTAGCCCATGAGATAAACAACCCGCTCACGGTGATCCTGGGCTATCTCCAGCTCCTGACGGCGGAGCTGGAGGCCGACCCAGAGAAGCGCGAGCGGCTGGTGGCCATGGAACAGGCCGGGCGGCGCATCAGCCGGATGGTCCGTGGTCTCCTGGATTTCTCGCGCCGGGAGGACTACCGTTTCCTTCCCACTGACGTGAACGCCACGATTGAGAGCATCCTGGCTTTGATTGCCCCCCAGATCGAGAGGGGCGGCGGGATCCGCCTGGTGAAGGAGTTCGCCCCCGGCCTGGCCCCGGTCAGCGCCAGCGCCCGGCACCTGGAGCAGGTCTGGATGAACCTGCTCCTGAATGCCCGGGATGCCGTGGCCGGGTCCCCCCAGGGCGAGATCCGCGTCGCCACCCGCTTTGACCGGGGCGCGGGGCAGGTCCAGGTGGTGGTCTCTGACAACGGCGTGGGGATTCCGAAGGAGAACTTGGGGAGGCTTTTCCAGCCCTTCTTCACCACCAAGCCGCCCGGGCAGGGCACCGGGCTGGGGCTGCGCATCGTGCAGGGGATCCTGGAGAGGCACCGGGGGAGCATCCGGGTGGAGAGCAAGGTGGGGGAGGGGACGGCCTTCACCGTGTCGCTGCCGGCCACCCAGGTAGCAGGTAGCAGGTAACAGGTAGCAGGTACGGGTAGCAGAGGGCTGCTAACTGCTATCAGCCATCAGCTATCTGCCAACGTGCCATCGGGGGTAGCCGGCCAATCGTATTGGCCGTCAACAAACCGCCCAACGCGGTTGGGCTTCTACCCCTTAAAAATGGGTAGGAGGCCAATCGTACCCTCCTAAAATGGGTAGAAGGCCAATCGTATTGGCCGTCAACAAACCGCCCAACGCGGTTGGGCTTCTACCCCTTAAAAATGGGTAGCAGGCCAATCGTATTGGCCGTCATTAAGGGAGCACTCTATGTCCAAGCTACCTAAATTCGATGTCTGTGGTCACGTACATTTCGTAACGACAAAGGTCAGCCGATTCGTACCACTCTTCGTGGTCCACGACTTCTGTCAGATTCTCCTTGCTAACGTCGATTTCTATCGTAGCAAGCACGACTTCAAGTTGCTTGGCTACGTGATCATTCCGGATCATTTCCATGCCTTGATCTATCCCCAGCACCATGTGCCCATTCGCACCGTTCTGCAGGACATCAAGCGCTATGCGGCCAAGCAAATCCTTGAACGGCTCGGCGAGCATCCGAGGAATTGGGATGGATTGGGAGGACTGATCGCCCCACCGGAACGGCTGGAACTGGTCTGTCAGACGCCTGCCCGCCACTGCCTACAGAATTTGCATGTGCCAAGGTTGGCAGATTTCCGAGTGGTCAGACCCCGCACAACGGGCCAGGAGCATCAGGTGTGGCAGGAGGGCTTCTATGATTTCAACGTGCACACTGAAGCGAAACTACACGAGAAACTGAACTACATGCACAACAACCCGGTTGTATGGGGTTTAGTTGATGGTCCAGCCGATTACCCATATTCGAGCTACCAGAATTACTTTAGTACTGGCGACCACGTCCCGCCAATTGAGACAGATTGGTTGTGATTAACTCGACAATGTCATGTTTCCCACAAGGCTATGCATCACCCCGGTATGGGTAGCAGGCCAGTCGTATTGGCCGGTGTGAGCCGGTTGGCCTCTCAACGCCCAACGCGGTTGGGCTTCTACCCTTGGCAAGCCGCCCAACGCGGTTGGGCTTCTACCCTTGCTACATGCTACCTGTTACCTGCTACCTGTAAGGAGTAGTGTATGGACCAGATCCTCCGCGTCG
>JBFMCB010000130.1:3886-9276 GCA_040754915.1 Chloroflexota bacterium
CGCCCAACGCGGTTGGGCTTCTACCCTTGGCAAGCCGCCCAACGCGGTTGGGCTTCTACCCTTGCTACATGCTACCTGTTACCTGCTACCTGTAAGGAGTAGTGTATGGACCAGATCCTCCGCGTCGACGTGAGCCGCGGCACCATCGCCGCCGAGCCGCTCCCGGAATCCTGGCGGGAGCTGGGGGGCCGGGGCCTGGTGGCCCGCATCGCCCTGGACGAGATCCCGCCGGACTGCCATCCCCTGGGGCCCCACAACAAGCTCATCTTCACCGTGGGCCTCCTGGCCGCCACGCCCCTCCCTTGCTCCGGGCGCCTCTCCGCCGGGGGCAAGAGCCCCCTCACCGGCGGGATCAAGGAATCCAACGCCGGCGGCGTCCTCGCCGCCAAGCTGGCCCGCCTGGGCTTTCGGGCCCTGGTGGTGGAGGGAGAGCCCTCCCCTGATGTCCCGGAGTTCAACTCCGGGACATCAGGGGGTCGACGGGGAGGGCCGGGGTGGGGGCAGGTCCTGTACGTATCCCGGGATAGGCTCGAGCTCCGGCCCGCCGGAGACCTGGCCGGGCTGGGGGTGTACGCGGCAGCAGCGAAGCTCCGGGCCGCCTTCGGCCCGAAGGCCGCCCTGGCCCTGGTGGGGCCGGCCGGGGAGGGTCGCCTCCCGGCAGCGGGCATCGCCACCCTGGACAAGGACGGGAACCCCTCCCGATACTGCGCCCGAGGCGGCATGGGGGCGGTGATGGGGGCCAAGGGCCTGAAGGCCATTGTGGTGGACGACACTGGCGGGGCCAACCCGCCCCCGGCCCACCGGGAAGCCTTCCGGACGGCCATGGGCCGCTACACCCAGATCTTGCAGACTAACCCCCAGACCTCGCAGGTGTACACCTTCTACGGCACGGCGGCCATGGTGTCCATGGCCAACACCTACGGCGGACTCCCCACCTGCAACTTCTCCTTCGGCCAGTTCTCGGGGGCCGAGGCCATCTCCGGCGAGCGCCTCCACGACCTGATCCTGGAGCGGGGCGGGGAGGGTGACCTGACCCACGCCTGCATGCCCGGCTGCGTCATCAAGTGCTCCAACGTCTTCGCCGGACCCGACGGGAAGGCCATAGTGAGCCCCCTGGAGTACGAGACCATCGGGCTACTGGGCTCCAATCTGGGCCTCGCTGACCTGGACGCCATCGCCCGGCTCAACTGGCTCTGCAACGATGTGGGGCTGGACACCATCGAGATCGGCGCGGCCCTGGCAGTGGCAGCGGAGGCCGGGGTGCTGGATTTCGGGGATGCGGTGGCAGCGGCGATGCTCATCGAGGAGGCCAGGGAGGGCACCCCCCTGGGCCGCCTGGTGGGCTCCGGAGCGATGGCGGTGGGACGGTCCTTCGGGAACATCCGGGTGCCCGCGGTCAAGGGCCAGGCCATGTCGGCCTACGAGCCCCGGGCGGTGAAGGGCACTGGCGTCACCTATGCCACCTCACCCCAGGGGGCCGACCACACCGCCGGGCTCACCATCCGGGCCAAGATCGACCACCTGAAACCAGAGGGCCAGGCGGCCCTTTCCAAGAAAACCCAGGTCAACGTGGCGGCCTTCGACACCATGGGCCTCTGCCTCTTCGTGACCCCGGCGGTGGGTTGGGAGCACCAGGTGATGGTTGACCTCTTGAATGCCCGCTTCGGCAGCCGACGCCCGCCGGAGTACATCACCGAGCTGGGCCGCCGGGTTCTGGGGCTGGAGCTGGAGTTCAACCGGCGGGCGGGGTTCCTGCCTCTGGACGACCGGCTGCCCGAGTTCATGGCCCAGGAGCCCTTGCCGCCGCACCAGGTCGTCTTCGACGTATCCGGCGAGGACCTGGCCGGCGTGTTCGAGGACCTGCGGAGCCGGGGGAGCGGGGAGCAGGGGAGCTGATGGCTTATGGCCAATAGCATATGGCAAATAGCAGATGGCTGCTATCAGCTATCAGCCATCAGCCGTAACTGCTATCAGCTACCGCCTCTCACCCCAGTAGCCGCAACACGTTCTCACGGGTCAAGAGGCCGGGATCGGCCCCCGGCTCAAGAAAAGGGCGCACGTCGGCCACTATCCGGGCCCAGTCCAAGCTCTGTAATCGGTCGCGCACGATCTCCCTCCAGTTACGTTCGGTCGGGGAGATGCCCTTCCAGCCTGTCTGCTGCAGGGCGTTGTTGAGTAGCGTCAGGTTGGGCGCAGGCCAGTGAGGATCGCTGAGATACCATAGCAGATCATAGATGTCTCTCCCCTTGGGATAAGGCCGACTCAGGATAGCGTGAAGCTTGCCGGCCAGCAGCGAGGCTTGGTCGTGATGCTGAAGCTGGAGCGTCACATGGCGACGGACAACGCTCGTGGCCAGCACCGCCCCAGCCGGCGGATTCGTGTCAACCTCGATCTTCACTGAGAGCCATTCGTCCCGGTGCGGCGACAACCCCAACTCATAAAGCAGGCCGGCAAAGCGGATAAACGCGTTATATACGACTTTCTGGTCATTCACCTTGAGTTCCACGGCGTAGCCCTCTGCAGCCAATTCCGCTCGAATGGCCCGCAGATAAGCGCGGAAGTCGAAATAAGACTTGGCCCGTTCCAGCGCGAAGTCCAGGTCCTCTGAATAGCGGGGCAGGAAGTACAGGAGTCGAAGCAGTGTGCCGCCGTGGAAGGCCAGTGGGATCATCGCTCCGGCGCGTTGGAGAGAGCCAAGGATCCTGGCCTGCAAATACTCGCGGGCTACATTTCGTCCGTGGGCGGGTGTGGGGCAGGCACGGACAAGACTGACAAGATACTCTTTCATAGCCTTTCGTACCCCAGCGCTTCCGAGCGGGCAAAAGCCGCCACTTGCTGCGCCGCCCGTCGCAGTTTGGCGCTATTAGTGAGATTGGCCTGATGCTGTAGATCGTCTAGATTCAGGCGGTCCAGGTTTTGCAAGCGCAGTTCACGCAGATAGTTTGGCGAGTCACCACCCGGTTGTAAGTGGATCAGGTCCAACAGTGCCTTCTCCGGCGTGGCAACGAAGGCCTGTTGTCCGCCACCCAATTCCATCACCTGATAGCCGCACAAGAGGGCGGTTTTGACATGGCGAAATTCGTAGGTCCCTAACGGTGTGTCCCAGCGGGCTGGCCGTGCTGTGGTGACACTGGTGACGACCGGAACCTGCTCCGGGATCAGGCCGTAGTGGGCCAGAGCAGACTGGCAACTGACGTATGAGCCACGCACTATGCGGTTAGCAATGAGAAATGGATGGGGTTTGACCTTCTGGAATGGGGGCGCTAGCACATATAGTCCACGCCGCAACTGGTAGAGGCGGCCGACTTGTGTCCAGCGCGACAATTGTCGGCGTACGTCTGTCGGGTTCACGTCACCTGCCAGGAGGAGGCCGGTTTCAAATACCGGCTCATCATGCACAATCTCAATGAGTCGCCTGAATTTCATGCGGATATCATACCACAAATGGCATATTATTGCAATAGAGGCACACCGGCGTAGATCTGCATGAGCAGATGATTCCTAGTCAGCCCCCTTGACAAAAGAGTTACACCGCGCTGTTGTATTTCTGAAAGCAGATTTCAGAAAGGAGCAAAGATGTCTAATCCGGAGATTCAGAGCCTTGATCTTGTTTTGCGAGAAAGGCGGTTGCCGGGAGCGAGAGGATAAGAAACACAACGCTACTGATTCAGAGCCTTGATCTTGTTTTGCGAGAAAGGCGGCAGATCACGTTGCCAGCGGAGCTCTGCGAGAGGTTGGGGCGCCGAGTGGGTGACCGTTTAGAGGTACGCCTTGAGGATGATACCTTGGTGGTCAAGCCTAAAAAGACTCTTGCGCTGCGGGCACTGCGGGAGATTCAGGCCGCCTTTGCTGCCTCTGGGATGACAGAGGAGGAGCTCCAGATAGTTGAGACTCCCGGTGTCTGGCAGACACCGGGAGTCTGCCCAGCACGAACGAATTAATAGGAGGAACCAATGGTTACAATCTAGCTAAGGTTAGGATTGATTTAGTAGGGTATCCGTGCTATTATTCGCCATCGAAACTTAAGGCAATCAATCCTGGAACTAGTGGGCATCCAGAGGGTAGCGGCATGAGCCGCCTCCTCAGGCTGACGGGGCAGGAGGATGGTCGGAAACCGACACGGTGACAAAAGATGGAAAAACTAGACTTGGAAACGATCCTCAGCCAACTAAAGGAATACTTTGCGCAACAGCCGGAAATCGTTTTGGCCTACCTCTATGGCTCCTATGCCACGGGCAAGCCGCACGCCCAGAGCGACATGGACATCGGCGTACTCTTTGATGACTCCCTGTCGTCGTCTGAGCAGTTCCATCGTGCCCTGTACTACAGCGACAAGGTCTCACATCTGCTGGGCCTGGGTGCAAAGGGCATAGATGTAGATGTGCGGGAACTGAACGGGCTGCCTATAGAGTTTCTATATCAGGTAATCAGCCCCAGGAAGTGCATCCACGCCCGTAGTGAACGGGAACGGATCCAATTTGAGGTGGACACAATTAACGACTACCTGGACTTCAAGCCCGTGCTGGATCACTATTACAACTACATGCTCAGGCAACTCGCGGAGGGAAATGTGCTCTATGGATACGACGTTAGAAACCGTGTCGCAGCTCTTGGACAAGCTCCGCGAGCCGCGAGAGGTACTGGAACGGCATCGGCAGGTAAGCTGGCCTGATTTCGTCGCCGATATTGACCGCCAGTACACCGTGCGGCATGCCTTATTTCTGACCATCCAAATCTGTCTGGACATCTGCGCCCACATCATCGCAGTCATGGGCGCAGGAGTGCCCGCTGAGTATGCCGACATGCCTCGTGCCCTGGCCAAGTTGGGTATTCTGCCGACAGACCTAGCGGAACGCCTGGCGCAGGCTGGAGGCTTCAGGAACAGGCTCATCCATGGTTACCGACAGCTATCCCTGGATCAGGTTTATAAGAGCCTGCAAGAAGACCTGGGTGACTTTGATCAATTTGCTTACTACATCGGCCAGTTGCTGAAAAGGCTGTCCAAGGCATAAAGAGCAGATGGCCGATGGCCAATAGCGGATAGCTGATGGCCGGCGGCTAATGGCGAATAGTTGGCGGACACCCGAACTTGTCTGGATCCCCCAGGTGGGACAAGTTGGCAACTTGTCCTACACTAACGCCAGAGCAATCTCTGGCGTCCCCACAGCTGATGGATGACGGCTTCCACGTGCCACCTGCTATTGGCTCCCTGCTCTCCGCTCCCTGCCCCCTGCTCGCCTGGCCCCATACTCAAAGGTTGCATCGCCTCTCGCCTGGGAGTATAATAAAGCAGCATGCTCGGGGCATCGCCCGTTATTAAGGAGAGACAGATGCCCGAATTGGTCCCCGGCAGCATGCTGGGCCAGTACCGCATTCTGGAGAAGATCGGC
>JBFMCB010000131.1:0-9217 GCA_040754915.1 Chloroflexota bacterium
CTACTTGCTACCGGATCCAATACATGGAGGGAGAAGTGAGTACAGCAAGAGTCGACCCTGACCGCATACTGGCCACATTCTATGATCTGGTGCGCATTGACAGCCCCTCCGGCGAGGAAGGAAAGCTCCGGGAATACCTGAAAGCCAGGCTGGAGGACATGGGCCTCGCCACCTGGGTAGATGCCAAGGGGAACCTGCTGGGCACGCTACCAGGCCGGGGCGAGCCGTTCCTGCTCAATGCCCACATGGACAGCGTTCAACCCTGCCGGGGCATCAAGCCGGCCATGCGCGATGGGGTGATCTACAGCGACGGCAGCACGATCCTGGGCGCTGATGACCGGGGAGGGATAGCGGTGATCCTGGAGTCCCTGGCCTGCCTGGCGCCAGGGGGGTCAGGGGGGGCACAGGCCCCCCTTGTGTCACCGGGCCGGCCAGCCCATCGGGCGGTGGAGCTGGCCTTCACGGTCCAGGAGGAGGTGGGGCTTTTGGGAGCCAAGGCTCTGGACCTGAGCCTGCTCAGGGCCAGGGAGGGCATTGTCCTGGATTCTCATGGCCCGGTGGGCGGGATAATCGTCGCCACACCCTACCACAATCACCTGAACGCCGCCATCATCGGGAAGGCCGCCCATGCCGGCGTGGCGCCGGAGAACGGCCTGAGCGCCATTGCGGTGGCGGCCGAGGCCATCGCGCGGATGAATTTGGGTCGCATAGACCCCGAGACCACGGCCAACATCGGCGTGATCCACGGCGGCACGGCCCGGAACATCGTCCCGGAAAGGGTGGAGCTTCAGGGCGAGGCCCGGAGCCGGGACGAGGCCAAGTTGGAGAGGCAGACCGAGCAGATGGTGGACGCTTTGACCCAGGCCGCGGCCCGGGCCGGCGCCAAGATCGAGCTGGACGTGGAGCGCGCCTACTTAGGCTATGAGCTTCGCCCGGACGATACCCTGGTCCAAAAGGTCACCGGGGCCATGAAGCGCCTGGGGATCGAACCGCGGTTGGAGGCCACTGGCGGCGGCAGCGACGCCAATATCTTCCACGAGCATGGGATCAAGGTGGCTAACCTGAGCCTGGGATACGAGGACGTGCACACCACCAACGAGCACGTGGCCCTTTCCGAGCTGGTGAAATGCGCCCAGGTCCTGGTAGAGGTCCTGTGCGTAGAGTAGCAGGTAGCAAGTAGTAAAACGTAAAACGTAAAACGTGATTGCCTTGATTCACGCTTCACGTTTCACGCTTTACGTTAGGAGGTTCGGTTGACAGCGGAGATAACCCTGGCTAGCGAGCGGGTCTACGAGGGCCGGGTGGTCAATCTGCGCGTGGATGCGGTGCGCATGGCCGACGGCCGGGTGGCGAAGCGCGAGGTGGTGGAACACGGGGCCGTCGTGGTGATCGCCGCCCTGGACGGGGATGGTAACATCATCCTGGTGCGCCAGGAGCGCACGCCCATAGGCAAAGCGCTCTGGGAGCTGCCCGCCGGAGGCGTGGACGATGATGAGGACCCCACCGCTGCCGCTTCCCGGGAGCTGAGGGAGGAGACAGGCTTTGATGCGAGCAGGATCCAGCGTTTGGGCGGCTTTTATTCCTCGCCCGGTTTCTGCAGCGAATACCTGCACCTCTTCCTGGCCACCGACCTGCATCCCAGCCCCCTGGCCCAGGACGTGGACGAGAGCATTGAGGTCGCCGCTATCCCGCTGGAGCGCGCCTTGAAAATGGTGGAGAGCGAGGAGATCAACGACGCCAAGACGATGATCGGCCTCTTGATGCTAGGCCAACAGGTAGCAGGTAGCAAGTAGCCCCCTCACCTCACCTCTCCCCTGTGGGGAGAGGGACAGGGTGAGGGGCAGTTAGCTCCGTACACCTTCTAAGTGTACGGGGTCAGTGGTGATCTCTGCGGACTCCGCGCGCTCCGCGGTGAATGTTCTGGTCGGTTTGAGGGGAAGCTTCAGTAAAAAAGAATGCAAACCAAGATACAGTTCTCCGCCGGGGGAGTCGTTTATAGACGGGTGGGGGAAGAGGTGCAGGTGGCGCTGGTGGGCAAGGGGGAGCCTCGGGTATGGGCCTTGCCCAAGGGGCTCATCGAGAGACGCGAGGCCCCGGCGGCCGCGGCGGCGCGAGAGGCGGCAGAGGAAACCGGGCTCCAGGTCCGGCTGGTGGGCAAGATCGATGACATCGAATACTGGTACGTGGACAAAGGCGAGAACTGCCGTTACCACAAGAAGGTGTACCACTTCCTGTTCGAGGCGACCGGCGGCGACATTGCCGGGCATGACTGGGAATACGACGTGGCCGCGTGGTATAATATAGACGAGGCACCAAACGTGATGTCCTATGCCAACGAGGCCAAGATTGTGAAAAAGGCTAAGGAGATGTTGGGATGAGCCAGTGTGGTTTTTGCTCAGTTAATGCTCAATACCTTTGCGTCCGAAACGATATCCCACTCTGTGTGACCCACGCCAGGCTGGCGGTGATCATGCCCTCTCCTTCGCAGGAGATCCATGTCCTGAGTGTGCGTCCAGCCGAGGCCGGCGATTACGAGGGGATAAGGCAACTGGCCGAGTATTTCTGGCAAGAGACCGAGATGTTCTGTTTCGGCCGAACCTACGACGTCCTGGCCTTGCCCGCTCTCGTCGCCTTTCGCGACCAGGCCCTGGCCGGTTGCCTGTCGTATTCCATCGAGGGCTCGGAGCTGGTGATCGTGATGCTCAACGTGTTGCCCGAACACCAGAGGTCGGGGCTGGGCGGGAAGCTTGTCTCCTGGGTGGTGGACCTGGCTAAAGCGAAGAACCTATCTCGGGTGGTCGTGGCCACCTCCAACGACGACCTGCCGGCGATATACTTCTACCAGCGCCGGGGCTTTCGCCTCAGCCAGGTGGCCGCCGACGCCATCGCCCGCCATCACGGCGGCCTGGAGCCGGGGTTCGCGGGCATACCGGTCAGGGACGAGGTCCGGATGACCCTGGAGCTGGGGCCCTCTTAAACCTAAGGGAGGCTTCGCCCCCTAGCACCCGGGGTTGACCGCTTGACGGGCAATGGTTTTCAGTTATATTGAACCAATGTCCCATAGTCGAGCGAACAATCTAAAACCCCGACCCACTTGCCATGTATCCCTTGACAGTTCATCGAGGATTTGTTAATATATTCATAATGAATTCTATTAGAAATGAGGGGGCAAACTATGGTCGAACTCCTAAGAACTCATTTCGTAGGCATGCACGAGCTTCGTAAGGACCTTACCAAGCTTCTTGAAGCGCTCCAAGAGGAGGGGCAAGAGGTGGTCATCACCCGCCAGGGCAAGCCCATGGCGGTCATCGTCGACCTGGAGAAGTACCTGGAGGTGCAGCAGGCCATGAGGGAGTTCTCACACCCGGAATACCTGGCCAACCTCCTAGAAGCCAAAAGGGAGATCCGCGAGGGCAAGGGGGTTCCGGCGGAGGAGGTCTTCAGGCGAAGAGGGCTCTAAATGTACCGAGCTATCTTCTCCCGCCGGGCTGAGAAGGCCTTCTTGGGTTTACCCAACAACCAGGCCCAATGCCTGAAAGAGATCATCGAGAAGTTGATGAAAGAGACCCGCACTCACGGCACGATTAAACTGGAAAATGCCCCCGTCGCCCAGTATCGTTACCGGGTGGGAGACCTACGGATCCTTTTTGACATCGATGACAAAAACCAGGTCATCGAAATCTTGGATATCCGCAAGAGGGATGAGAGGACGTACAGGTAGGTCGCGCCGCGGCCGTTGAAACCAGGACTCAAACTTGACCCCACTGAAAAAAGTCGTTCCAGCCGTTGATGTCCTGGAGTTGAACTCCGGGACCATCACGCTGAGAACGCACCCCTCCCATCACCCTCCCCGTCGACGGGGAGGGCCGGGGTGGGGGCTCGGCGCGCTCTGCGGTTAAACGCCTGTTTTTCAGCAGAGTCTTCCTTTTATTTCTGCGCCCTCGTAGCCGATCCTCCCGCAGGTTGCGAACCTGCGAGAGGATCAACACCCTCGTCGTAGGACAAGTTGGCAACTTGTCCTACGTGTTCCACAAGCTTAGCTGTGTCTCGTCTCGGTGGGCGGTGTGGTCGCGGAGGCGCTGGCTTAAGCCATCCAGGTCAGCGGTCCGAAGATCGAGGGGCTCGGCGCCCTCGGCAAGCAGGGCCTGCGTGCCGGGGCTGCCAGGCACGGCGAAGAGCAATCGTCCCTGGCGCTGGGCTTTAGCGGCAGTGTCCAGGCTGCCGCTTTTTTCGCTGGCTTCAACCACGATCACTGCCCGACTCAGCCCACTGACGATGCGGTCGCGCGCCATCAGGTTGGGACCACGGGCCGGGGTATTGGGGTGAAACTCGGATAGCAATGCGCCCCGTTGGCTGATGGTCTCGGCCAGGGGGACGTTCTCTCGGGGATGAATGACGCGCAGGCCGGAGCCGAGCACGGCCAGGGTGCGCCCACCGGCTGCCTGGAGCGCGCCTCGATGAGCGGCGGTGTCAATGCCTAATGCCAGCCCACTGACGATGGTCAACCCGCGCCTCGCCAGCTCCTGGGCCAGGGTCTCTGCGAGTGCCATAGCCCCCGGCGTTGGCTGGCGGGTGCCCACGATGGCCACCGCATGGGCATCCTCGGGAAGCAGGTCGCCACGCACAAAGAGCACGGGTGGCGCGTCGCCGACCTGGCGCAGGTTGAGTGGATAGTCGGCGTCGTCCCACGTCACCACCTGCAGGCCCTCCTCGGCCAGGGCAGCCAGTTCTGCCTCCAGCAAGTCCAGCGAAACCATCCGCAGACGGGCCACGACCTCGGCGGTGATGCGCGGCATGCGTTTTAGTTCCTCGTCAGGCGCGTCCAGTACGGCTTCCGCACTGCCAAAGCGCTCGACCAACTTTCGGGCGGTGACGCCGCCAATGCCGGGGATAGCGCTGAGAGCCAGCCAGTGAAGTTTGCTCATGTGTCCCCTATGCATCCGCATGAATGGTGCGCGTCAGGGTGAGGACGCACAAACGCGCCGCTCCTGCCTGGCGTAGGACGCGGCTGAGCTCTTCCAGAGTCGCGCCGGAGTCGTACAGGTCGTCCAGGACCAGCAGCCGTTTGCCGCGCACGTCGCCCTGCACGGCAAATGCGCCGGCCACGTTGGCTCGCTTTTGGGCCAGGGTGCGCAGCTCCTTCTGGGGTGCGGTGCGGCGGGTCTTGACCAGAACGGGCCACACCGGCCGTTCCAACTGCCGGCACAGTGCCTCAGCCAGTGCGCTCACCGGGTCAAAGGCGCGCGGCGTGGAAGGTGGCACCGGGACGATGGCATCTACATCGGTCAGTTCAGGGTGTTCGGCGCACAGGGTCAGGAATTGCTCCACCAGGGGCGGCAGGGCGGAGGGGTCGCCCTGGTATTTCAGGCGATGGACCAGTTCGCCGACCGGGCTGCGGCTCCAGTCGGCGCCGGCGAAACGGCTGTGGAAACCGAGCGCCCAACCCACGTGCCAAGGGCCGGACAGCGGTCGTGGATGGGGGCGAGCTAGAAACGCGACGATGGCATTGGTTTCATGCTTTATAGCCTGTTGCATCTCTGTTGGCTCGCCGGAATCGCCCTGTTCTCGCCTCCACGCCTCAACCACACAGCGAATCTGGCCGTAAGAGATGGAGTCGGGCAAGAGAGCTTTGATCGGCGCAAGCGCAGAAATATCGCCAACCTGAGCAATTGCCGATCTTACCTGCGCAATGACTTCTTCTGCCACCACTGCCGAGAGCGGCAGTTTCCCTCCGCCGATCAGCCGGGCCAGGTGACTGTAGATGGTGTCTTGGCTCAAACCACGTTGGGTGGCGATTTGAGCCAGGGTCAGACCTTGGGCAAACATCTGGGCGGTGAGCTCGACAGTGCCCCCAGCTTCGCGTTCGGCTTGCTTGCGGGCGACTGCCTCCGGCCGCACTGGGCGCGATAGACGGAGTGGAATGGATGCCCGCGCCTTGAGCGCCGCCTGGCCTTGGGGCGTCAGGCGCAGCACCGGACGGTTCCCTCCAATCACTTTGAGATACCCCGACGCAATCAACTGCCCGATCGGGTCCTCGATCTCCTTCAGGGAGAGGACTGCCAGCCGGCCGTAGTAGGGGCTTTGGTCGTAGCCGAACTGCTGCATTTCCTTGGCCCGCGATCCCTTCAGCAACTGGGCCAGTTTCTCGCGCCCAACCTCCCACCTCAAGCGGCGTAGAGCGTCCAGGATGATCAGGGCGGTTCGTTCAGCTTGGGAAAGGATGGAAATGTCCATGGGTAGCGAGCCCCCACCCCGGCCCTCCCCGTCGACGGGGAGGGTGAGGGTGGGGCGGCAGTTGTCGCAGCAGCGAGGGGCTTCGGTGGGGCTTCGATCGCCGAAGTGATCCAGCAGAATACGGCGGCGGCAGGAGTTCGATTCGGCATAGGCGACCATTTGGGCCAGCTGTGCCCGTTGGCCTCGACGGCGTTCCTCTACACCGGCGGTTGTTTCCTGCACGGCGGGCTCGTCCCATGGGCCGAGACGCAGCAACATCCGCGGTCCTTCGTCGCCCAGGCGTTGAACGGCACCGGTAGTCTCTAATTGTGCCAGCCCCACTTTCACCTTGACTTCGGTTAGACCGGTGGCGAGCGAGAGGTCCTCGGTGGTCATCCACACTTGAGCCTGGCGCGGCTCGCGCAGTGCCTGGTGGAGAACTCGCAGCTCTTCCGGCGCGGGTGCATTGTTTTCGATAAACCATTCCTGCAAAGCGCGGTCCTGGGTGGCGTAGAGGAGCACTGCTTGTGCCATCTGCCCATCACGTCCAGCGCGGCCGGCTTCCTGGTAGTAGGCTTCCAGCGTGCCGGGCAGGGTGTAGTGCACTACCAGACGCACGTCAGGGCGATCGATTCCCATGCCAAACGCGTTGGTGGCGACGACAACTGGCAGGTCGCCGGCGAGAAAGGCCTCCTGAACGCGCGCCCGCGTCTCAGCGTCCAGTCCGGCGTGATAATGTTGCGCCTCTATCCCAGCCACAGTGCGGACAAACTCGGCCACTTCCTCGGCATCGCGCCGGGTGCCGACGTAAATGATGGCCGCGCCGCCATCCAAATCGGCGAGCAGGTTGTGCAGCGCCTGCAGTTTGGCTGGCGGGTCGGTGGTATAGCGCACCTCGAAGGTCAGGTTGGGGCGATTGAAGCCGGTGATGATGCGCTGGGCGGAGGGAAGGCCGAGCAGCCGCACGATGTCGTCCTGCACCCGGGGCGTGGCTGTGGCGGTGAGGGCCACCGTGGTCGGCTCGCCCATCTGGGTGCGGGCGGCGGCGATGTGCAGGTAATCGGGCCGAAAGTCGTGGCCCCATTGGGACATGCAGTGGGCTTCGTCCACCGCCAGCAGGCCGACGGTGACGCGGCTCAGGGCCTGCAGGAAGGGCGCGCTGCGCAGACGTTCGGGGGCCACGTAGACCAGGCAGAAGGCTCCCTCGGAAAGGGCCTGCAAGCGATGGGCCTGTTCTTCCGTGGAGAGCGCGCTGTTGATGTATGTGGCTGAGATGTTGTGGCGCGCCAGGCTGTCCACCTGGTCCTTCATCAGGGCGATGAGCGGGGAGATGACCAGCGCCAGGTCAGGGCGGTTCAGCGCCGTCAACTGATAGATGAGCGATTTCCCGGCCCCGGTGGGCATCACTACCAGCGTGTGCTGGCCGGCCAGCAGATGTTCGATTGCTTCAGCCTGTCCGGGGCGGAAGGCCGCGAAGCCGAAATGGGCCTGCAGGCTGGTGGTGAGGTTGGCGGTCATTGCTCCTCGCTCAATCCATTCGCCTTTGTGAATTCCTGTAGGACAAGATGGCATCTTGTCCTACTGTCTGGCAGACACCGGGAGTCTGCCCATGGCAGATAGCTAACAATAGACCCACAGATTTCTCAGATTGCACGGATTTTAGCAGCGATCTGTGAAATCTGTAGTTCTCTACGGTTGAACGTGTCAAAGGACAACGGCACGCCAGCGGACGAAGCGTTTGTAGGACAAGATGGCATCTTGTCCTACTCGTCTCCTACATGGCGTGCTTATAAAAGGTCCATTCCCAGCTTTCCCATAGCTGAACCAGCCCGGCTGCTACAGGGTTATTGAGCACGTAGATGATGACCCGACGCCATTCTGCTTCATGCCGCACTACGTGATCATAGCTCTCGTGCTGCCAGAAGTCTCCTTCTCGTCCCAAAAGTTGGTTAGCCTGGCGTGCAGTGTAGCGTTTGAGGGAGTGCATGATAGCAGCCATGGTGTGATAGGTGCCATCCGCTTTAGGCAGCGGTGTACAAACCAGATGGACGTGGTTGGGCATGATACAGAAGGCGTCTAGGTCATAGACTTGGCCGTCACGGTGGCGCAGGCTCTCGGATACTAGAGCAGCAACCCGGTGGTCTTGCAACCAGAAGGGGCCACTTTGGGCTGTATCCAACGCTTTATCCCACTTACCGAAAAGACGGCGCTGTGCCAAATCGGCCTGCTTGGCACGTTGCTGGGAATCAGGAATACGAGCCAAAGCTGCTTCGACCTGTCTATCTTCTTCGAGCAATTGCTGCCACACCTCGGTAGGGATGGAATCTGCCAAGCGAAAAGTGATAAATAGCGTAGCACCGGGTAGTTGCATGTGCGGCAGGTGTCGCCGGTAGAACAGTCTGAATTCCTGGTTACCCATTTGACCTCTTGTAGGGAGTAGGACAAGATGCCATCTTGTCCTACAAGAGTCCTACTCGCTATCCCAGGACATATCGACCAGCATCTGGGGCATGGGATCCGTTTCTGCGTCGGCAAAATAGAAAGGCGCAGTCAGGCCAGCGTCGGCTAGTAGGGCCAGATTTCGTCTTGTTCCTTGCGGCAAGACTTCGATAAACATAGCACACTTTCCTTGTCCAGTTCGAAATGAAGGGCCCAAAAGTTAGCGCTGAGCGGGGTGAGACGCCGGCTGGTTTGAAGGACGGCGGCAATCTCTTGCCGCGAGAAGTGTTTCAGCATCCAGCGGACAGACCGTGGGTCGCCGTATTCCAGCAAGCGTTCAAGGACATAAATAGGGTACTGATCCACGTCCAGTTGCGTGGGATCGATGTCCCAAAAGTAGCGGTGCGTATAGGGTGGTAACCGTGTGGTCATGGCGGTCTGCTGATGTCCCGGAGTTCAACTCCGGGACATCCTCGAGACTCCCGGTGTCTGCCAGACACCGGGAGTCTGTTGAAACGGGTGGGTAGATTGTAGCACAATCGAGCCTACTGTTAAACCCCATTTG
>JBFMCB010000132.1:0-9215 GCA_040754915.1 Chloroflexota bacterium
CTGCAGCGTCTCCCACTCGTTGACCCCACCTACCAGGCACCCGGTGAAGCGTTGGCGGGCTTGAGTTAACGATGGGGCAGTGCGGCGGTCGTGCCAGTTGATGGCCGGCACCGGATACTGGGCCAGGAGGTCGAACATGATATTGGTGCCGTGGGCGTGCAGGATGATCAGCTTGGTCTGTTTCAGGATGACGTCCAGGATCAGCCGGTCGTAGGGCACGCCGAAGTCGGAATACTCCTCTTCGGTCAACAGGTCGTAGGTGGCGCACTGTGTGGCGAAGAAGATGCCATCGGCACCGGCGGCCAGGGACGCCTCGGAGAAACGGGCGTAGGTTTCGGCGATGACCAGCAAGGCCGCCCGGAGCGCCTCTGGGTGCTGGCGCAGGTCGGACAGGTAGCGGTCGCCGGCCAGGCTCTTGGCCACGTACAGCGGGCTGAATACCGTCTCCAGGATCGGCGTCCCATCTCTGGTGCCCTCTCTTATGAGCCGCAAGGCTTCCAGTTCGCGGCCGAGCGCTCCCCGGGTGGGGTCCAGGTGGCGCAACCTACCCCAGTCCCCCAGGGAGTTCACCGGCCGGCTCAGGCATTCGCGGGTGCCCTCGCGGTTCGCCCGGTAGCGAAATCGCGCACCCCAGTCCTCCGCCGGGTAACCGCTGGCCGGCGTAACCTTGATCAGGTCGAAATCGAACTGGGCCTGAAATGCCAGGGTAGCATTGGCCAGCCCCTGAGCGGTGGAATCGTCGCCGGGGAAGTGTCGCCAAAGGGCCACCGGCACCCGGTCCACCGGCTGGCCAGCCAGGCTGGCCAGCACTCGTTCGCGCTTGTTCACCTCGGCTCCTTTCTACAGGGGTAGGGGCGCAATTCAATTGCGCCCCTACCCCTTTGATTATAGCTCTTGAGGGGGTAACTGTCAAAGACTAGGCGACAGTATCCAGGCCGGTCTGGGAATAAGTAAACTAGTTAGTATAAAAAGGCAACAAATTTTGCAAAGGGCCAAGGGTGTGATATAATGCCGCCAGCGAGCTGGTCATGGCTGAAGGGGTGGGGCACATGGACAAGGAGATGCACTCCACACGGCGCGAGATCCTGTTCCGGTTGAGAAAACAGGGGCCATCCAGTGTGGACGCGTTAGCAAGTACGCTGGGCATAACCTCTATGGGGGTGCGGCGCCACCTGGCTAACCTGGAGCGCGATGGGCTTGTGACCTCGGGCATGGTACGCCGGCGCATGGGGCGGCCCAGCTATGTGTACGCCCTATCCGAGGTGGCCGATGACCTCTTCCCCAAGAACTACCACGGCCTGGCCTTGGAACTGCTGGGCGACATCAAGGCGCTGGACGGCGACGAGAAGATAGACCTCCTTTTCTCCCGACGGGCGGCGCGCCTCTACCACGCGTTCGCCCCGCGCCTGGCGGGCAAGGACCTGCCCGGCAAGGTCCAGGAATTGGCCCGTATCCTGGACGAAAACGGCTATCTTGCCGAGTGGGAGAAGGTGAACGGCGGCTATCTGCTGCGCGAATACAACTGCGTCAACTCCCGGGTCTCCCAGGAATACCCCCAGGCCTGCGCACACCAATTGGCCCTGTTCTCGCGCCTGCTGGAGGCGCAGGTGGCGCGGGAGGAGCATCTGCTCCGGGGGGATCATCACTGCTGCTATCGCATCAAGCCCAAGGCTTGAGCGATGCCCGTTCCGCGTTTGTTAGTTCAGGAGTTCAACTCCTGAACTAACAAACGCCCGCAGCGGCCGCGGCCAAGGCGATCGACCTGCTACCCCAGTTTGCCCGACCCTCCGGGGCTTGTTAAAAAGCGGGCAGTTTGATAGAATTGGTCCGGGAGAGGCACAAGGGGGTGAGCCAAGATGTCGGGACATTCTAAATGGGCACAGATCCGACGGCAAAAAGGGGTCAACGACGCCAGACGGGGCCAGATGTTCACTAAGGTTGGCCGCGAGATCGCTATCGCCGCTCGGCAGGGTGGAGGCGACCCGAACGCCAACTCCCGGCTGCGCCTGGCCATCCTAAAGGCAAAGCAGATCAATATGCCCATGGATAACATCCAGCGGGCCATTCAAAGGGGAGCGGGGGGCGGCGAGGGTATAACCCTGGAGGAGATCACTTACGAGGGCTACGGCCCTTCAGGCGTCGCCCTGATGGTCCAGGTGGCCACCGACAACCGCAACCGGGCGGCGGCGGAGCTGCGCAACATCTTCTCGCGCAACGGCGGAAACCTGGGCGAGGCGGGGTGTGTGGCCTGGCTATTCGAGCCTAAAGGGGTCGTCATCGTCGACGCGGGGAAGGCCAACCCGGAGGACGTGGCGTTGCAAGCAATTGACCTGGGGGCCGATGACTTCAAGATCGATGGTCGCTTGGTGGAGATCTACACCCTACCGGGCGACCTGGAGCGCGTGAAGGAAGCGCTGGAGAAGCGCAGGTACAGCGTGACGTCGGCGGAGCCCTCCATGATCCCTAAGTCTACGGTGCCGTTGGATGAAAAGATGGCCTTTCAGACGCTGAGACTGGTGGATAAGCTGGAGCAGTTCGACGACGTGCAGGACGTGTACACCAATGCGGACATACCGGCGGAGATAATGGAGAAGTTCGAGGGTTGACGCCCACTTTGACGCTGGGCATTGACCCGGGCACGGCCAGCACCGGGTATGGCTTGGTCGAAGAGAAGGATGGGGAGCTGCGCCTGGTGGCCTGTGGGGTGATCAGCACCCCGCCCGAGACCCCGATGCCCCAAAGGCTGCGGAGCATTCACGATGACCTGGCGGGGCTGATCGCCCGCTATCGGCCGTCCCAGTTGGCGGTGGAAGAGCTCTTCTTCAGCCGCAATGCCCGCACGGCCCTGGCTGTAGGCCAGGCCAGGGGGGTCATCCTTCTGGCCGCCGCCGAGGCGGGGCTGCCGGTGGGAGAGTATACCCCCCTGGAGGTCAAGCAGGCCGTCGTCGGCTATGGCCGGGCGCAAAAAGCTCAGGTGCAGCGGATGATCTGCCTCCTCTTAAACTTGGCTGCGGCGCCACAGCCCGACGATGCCACGGATGCGCTGGCGGTGGCGGTGTGTCACCTGTTCGCGCTACGAGGTAAGAGGCTGATCCACGACTCCGGCTAGCTCCTGACCTCGGCCTCGACACCGGAAGCAGAGAGCCCCTCTGCTTTTTGTTTGCTCGGCGCCAAGGCTCCGGCGGCCCACTTAGGCGAGCGGGGAGAAGCACGGCAACATGCCTGGCCGGAGCCTGTGCTCTCAGGATGGCTTGTCTCTCCCAATACGCTTTGCTGGCTATGAGGAGAAACTTTTGACTGAGCGTTTGTTCTTTGAAGATGCCTACTGCCGGGCGTTCTCGGCTGTGGTCACCGGCCGAACCAGGGTTGGGAAGAGCCCTGGCGTGATCCTGGATCGGACCGCCTTCTACCCCACCTCCGGCGGCCAGCCGGGCGACCTGGGGGCGCTAAACGGCGTTCCGGTGCTGGACGTAGTGGAGGGGGAGGGCGGCGAGATAATCCACCTGTTGGCCGGTGAGATAGAGGGGAGCTCGGTCGCCGGCGCAATCGACTGGCCCCGGCGCTTCGATCACATGCAGCAGCATTCCGGCCAGCACATCCTCTCCCAATGCTTCGAACGAGCCTTAAACGCGGCAACGGTCTCCTTTCACCTGGGCCTGGATTTTTCCACCATCGACGTGGCTTTGGCCGCCTTCACCGAGGAACAGGCCACGGACATCGAGACCATGGCCAATGCGGTCGTCTTCGAGAACCGCGCCATAAGGGCCTACTTCGTGGACGAGGCCCAACTCCCCTCGCTGCCCTTGCGCAAACCGCCTAAGGTCGCGGGGGCGATCCGTATCGTGGAGGTGGAGGGCTTCGATTTCTCCGCCTGTGGCGGCACCCATTGCCGGGCGGCGGGGGAGATCGGGCTGATCAAGGTTCGAAGATGGGAGCGCCGGGGCGACACGTTTAGGATCGATTTTTTGTGCGGCAATCGGGCGCTGGGGGATTATCGCTGGAAGAACTCAACCCTGAACAACCTGGCGGTGGCCCTGAGTGTGAAGGATCGTGAAGTGGGAGAAACGGTGTGCCGGCTCCTGGCCGAGGGCCGGGAGGCACAGCAGCAACTTAGCCATTTGAAGGAGAAGCTCCTGGACTACGAAGCGGCGGAGCTGGACTCACAAGCCCAGCCTCTGGGCGGGATGCGGGTGGTCCGGCGGGCCTTCACCCAACGCTCCAGCGACGAGCTCCGCCGCCTAGCCCTGCGACTCACCGCCCGGCCCGGCAGGATCGCGCTCCTGGGGCTCGCGGGCGAGAAAGCCCAACTGGTGTTCGCCCGTTCCTTCGATGCGTCCCTTGACATGGTTGAGCTCCTGAAGGGTTCCTGTGCGATGTTGGAGGGGCGAGGCGGTGGGACTCCCAGCCTGGCTCAGGGCGGCGGGACCCGGGTGGATAGGCTCGAGGCGGCCCTGGATCTGGCTCAGGCCGCGCTGGCCCGGGCGCTGGGGATCCAGCGATGACATTTTTGCGCCGCAACCCGATCATCCTGGCCCTGTGCCTGGGACACTTCACCGTTGACCTGTACGCCAACCTCCTGCCCATGGCCTTCCCCCAGGTGAAGAGCGCCATGGGCCTGAGCTACGCCCAGGTCGGCTTCCTGGCGACCACGTACACCGTTGCCAGCTCGCTGATGCAGCCCTTCTTCGGTTACCTGGGGGACCGGTTTGGCTCCCGGCGGCTGGCCTCGGTCGGCATCCTCTGGATTGCCGCTTTCATGGCGCTGATCGGCTTTTCCTGGAGTTACCCCTCGCTCCTGGCCTTTATTGCGCTGGCGGGCTTGGGCTCCGCCGCCTTCCATCCCCAGGGTGCCATGAACGTGGCCCTGGCCAGCAAGGAGCGCAAGGTCCTCAGCATGTCCATCTTCGTTTTGGGGGGCACGTTCGGGTTCGCCCTGAGCCCGCTCATCGGGGCGGGGATCATCTCCGCCTTTGGTCTGAAGGGGATCATGGCAATGCTGCCCCTGCCGCTGGCGGTGGCGCCCTTCATCTACTGGGTGCTATCGCGGATCGACGCCCGCCAGCCGGAAGACAGCCGGGGCGTCGTGAGGGGCCGGCCAGGTCGCCTGCCGCTGGTGGGTCTTCTCTCGGTGGTGACGCTGGTCATGATCCGCTCCTGGACCGTCATGGGGATGAACAGCTACATCCCACTGCTCTACCGGGGGCGTGGTTTGTCCACGGTGTTAGCCAGTGAGACGCTGTTCGTGTTCCTGGCCTCCGGCAGCATTGGGATGCTCTTGGGTGGCTATCTGGCCGATCACTTGGGCCGGCGCAAGGTGATATTCGCCTCCCTTTTCTTCTTGACGCCGGTGGCGCTTTTCTTCATGGAGACCTCGCCCGCCTGGGCGCTGGTGGCCATCGGTTTGTTGGGCATTGGCCTGGAGGCCTCGGTGCCGGTGACGCTGGTGATGGCCCAGGAGATGCTGCCCGCCAGCACGGGACTGGCCTCCGGGCTGATGATGGGCTTCACCTTCGTTGCTGGCGGCATCGGGATCTCCATCACCGGCTGGCTGGCGGACCAATTCGGGTTGCCGGCAGCAATGAGCATGCTGGCCTATCTTCCCCCCATCGCTGCCCTGTTTGCCCTTGGGCTGCCGGGGGCGGTGAAGCGCGGGGCGATCAGGACAATCCGGTAGTCAGGCCGGTGAGATTGTGGGGGGAGGTTACTATGCTGGATAGCATCGGTGAGATGAGCATCCAGGAACTGAGGTCTTGTTACCCGGTCCTCAGCAAAGTGGTCTACCTGAATACCGGTTCGGTGGGGCTATGCCCGAACGAGGTAGTGCGTAAGACCCTGCGAGCGGTGGGCTATCTGGAGCGGGAGGGACTGAATGCCTACGAACGCATCGATAGCCGGATGGAGATGGTACGAGCCAAGGTGGCGTCTCTTCTGGGAGCCCAGGCTGAGGAAATCGCCTTCACGGGCAACGCTACCGACGGCGTGAACATCGTGGCGTGGGGGCTGGACTGGCCCGACGACGCCGAAGTGCTCATCTCTGACCAGGAACATCCGGCCATGCTCTACCCCTGGCATCACCTGCAATCCTTCGGTGGCCCCCGGGTGAAGATGTTCCGGGTGGATCCCGATCCAACCGTGACGCTGTCCAACGTCAGGTCTTGCTTGACGGCCAGGACCGCCCTCATCGCCTGCAGCCACGTGAGCTGTCAGACGGGCATCCGGCTCCCGGTCCGCGAGATATGTCGCTTGGCCGTGGAGAGAGGGATCTTGTGTTTCCTGGATGGGGCCCAGGCGGTGGGACAATTTCCGGTAAATGTGAACGAGTTGGGCTGCGATTTCTATACCACGAACGGGCATAAATGGCTTGGTGGCCCTAAGGGCACCGGCATGCTATATATACGACGAGATCGCCTGGACATGGTGAAGCCCAGGTACGTGGGTGGCAGCAAAGGGATCGGTTGGCTGCCACAGGGGAGGCTCGAGTTCAAGCCCTCAGCTTTGCGCTACGAATACGGGACCCGTGGGGTGGCGGTCTACGCTGGCTTAGGCGCCGCCTTGGATTGGAACCGACGGCTGGGATGGGCTGCCTGCGAAAGACGCATGCGTGAGCTCTCCTGCTACCTCAAGGACCGGCTTTCGGACCTGCCCGGGGTAAAACTCTTGACGCCACGAGAATGGCCGCTTTCCTCGGCCATGACCAGTTTCGTCGTAGCCGGGCGGGACCCGCAAGAGCTCTACGACCACTTTTGGCAACGATACAAGCTCTTGGTTCGCAAGGTCGATGAACTGGGCGCCATTCGTGTCTCCAACGCCTACTACAACACCGTTGAGGAGCTCGATCTGTTACTCAGAGGGACCGAGGAAGTCCTTCAGATGAAAGGAAGGGCATGCTAGATCAACTGGCGTGGCACAAGGAACAGAGGTTGGAACAGGCGGCGAAGACGCTGGGCAAGCACGGCTTCAGCGCCCTGTGGGTACCTACCAAGGAGGAGGCCCGGGACAAGGTCCTGGAACTGGTGCCCGCTGGCGCCAGGGTGGGCGTCGGCGGCTCCATCACGATCAGGCAGCTCGGCGTGCTGGAGGCCCTGGAGGAACGGGGCAACCCCATCGTGCACCACTGGCAGCTGGGCCTGACCCGGGAGGCCGACCTGGCCATCCGGCGGGAGGAGTTGACCGCGGAGGTCTTCCTGGCCTCCAGCAACGCGGTGACGCTGACCGGGGAGCTGGTCAACATCGACGGCATCGGCAACCGCACCGGCGCCCAGTCTTTTGGGCCGGGCAAGATCATCCTGGTGGCGGGCATCAACAAGCTGGCCAGAGACGTGACCGAGGGCCTCTGGCGCACCCGGAACGTGGCCGCGCCCATGAACGCCCGCCGCACCGGGTCCAAAACTCCGTGCGCGGTGACCGGGCGCTGCTCCGATTGCGATAGCCCGGATCGCATCTGTCGCGTGGTCACCATCCTGGAGAGGCAGCCGAGTCGCTCGGACATCACCGTCATCCTGGTTGGCGAGGAGCTGGGATACTGATACGAAAAAGTATTTCGCACCCTTCTGAGCCCGACGTGGTCCTTGAAGTGGAGGGGGCGGCCCAAAGGGATAGGCAGCTTCGGGCCGATCTGTGGCTTCTCTTCATAACGGTTATTTGGGGCAGCACCTTTGTCCTGGTGAAGGACACCCTGTCCTCAATGGGACCCTTCAGCCTGGTGGCGCTGCGGTTCACCGTGGGCCTTATCGCCCTTATGGTGCTTTTCGGGCAACGCCTTCGCCGGGCCTCCTGGCGTGAGATCGTTGCGGGGGCGCTCATCGGCCTTTTTCTGTTCGGCGGGTATGCCTTTCAGACCGTGGGCCTTAAGTACACCAGTGCCGCCAAATCGGGCTTCATCACCGGGCTTTCGATCGTGATCGTTCCGGTGATCGCTTACCTCGTCCTCCGACACCGGCCGGGGGTCGGGGCGGTCCTGGGAGTGATGTTGGCAACGGTGGGCCTGGTCTTATTGACGCTGAAGGCCGATCTGAGCATCGAGTACGGCGACCTGATCACTATGGGCTGCACCATCTCCTTTGCCCTGCAGATCGTGCTGGTGGGCAAGTTTGCGCCCCGGATGGACGCCGTGGTGCTCACCATGGCGCAGATCGCCACCGTCTCCCTGGTCAGCGCTCTAGTGGCCGGTTATTCGGAGAGCCTCATCCTGCCGTTGCCCCTGGAGGCATGGGCAGCGGTGGTCTTCCTGGGACTGGCCGCTACGGCGCTGACCTTTTCTATCCAGAACGTGGCCCAGAAATCCACCACGCCCACCCATGCCGCCTTGATCTTCTCGTTAGAGCCGGTATTCTCGTTGGCTTTCGCGTATTTCCTGGCTGGCGAGACGCTCACGGGCCGGGCCCTGGTTGGCTCGGCCCTGATCGTCCTGGGGATGATCATGGCGGAGTTCAAGAGGTGAGAGGAAAAGAGCCAATTGGCTGAGGTTGCAGTTCAAAAGTGCGAGAGGTATGATCCGGAGCTGGTGGAGGCAGCGATGCGCCGGGCCGTGGACTCGCTGGGTGGCATGGCCCGTTTCGTCAAGCCTGGTGAGCGGGTCTTCCTGAAGGTGAACCTCCTGCGCTCCTCCCGGCCGGACCAGGCGGTGGTGACCCATCCCAGCGTGGTACGGGCGGCGGTGCGGCTGCTCCAGGAGGCAGGAGGGGTGGTCATTATCGGGGACAGCCCCAGCGGGACCTTCAACATGGGCGTGCTGCGACGGGCCTACAAGGAGACGGGATACGAGGTGGTGGCCCGGGACACCGGCGCAACGCTAAATCTGAATACCAACAGCGTGCACTTGGCCAACCCCAGGGGCAAGCTGATCAAGCGCTTTGAGGTGATGCAGGCGGCAGTCGGCGCCGATGCCATCGTCACCCTGCCTAAGCTCAAGACCCACGTTTTCACCCATTTCACCGGAGCCACCAAGATCCTCTTCGGCCTTATACCAGGGGTGACCAAGGTTGGCTATCACACCAAGCTTCAGAACGTGGAGCGGTTCTCGGAGATGCTCATTGACTTACTGGGGCTGTTGCCGCCACGGCTGGCGATCATGGACGCAGTGGTGGGGATGGATGGAGACGGGCCCTCGGGCGGGCGGCCCAGGCCGGTGGGCCTGATCATGGCCAGCCCGGACAGCGTGGCCCTGGACGTGGTGGCCACCACCGTCGTTGGCATCAAGCCCCTGTCCGTGCCGA
>JBFMCB010000133.1:0-9117 GCA_040754915.1 Chloroflexota bacterium
TTATCACAGAACCTCCAAATTGAGGTATAATCACTATGGTTGATTGTGCCTGCCGTCGGCTGGGCTTGGCGCAAACGTGCGGCGAAGGTTTGGTGCGCGTTCAGATAGAAAGTTCGCGCCGCATATGCTGCTTTCCCACCTGTGAGTATCGGGTGAGCAAGACCACGAACGAGGTGTACAAGTGTCTAATACTACAACCTCACTTAGGTGAATCTGTTATTCTGAGCGACCAAGGGGAGCGAAGAATCTCACTGTCCGGGTACATCGGGTCACCACAGGCGAGAGATTCTTCGTCGCTCCGCTCCTCAGAATGCCAAGTGAGGTTGTAGTACTAGCGACGTGAACGGCAAAGACTACTGCCCCAACTTCGGTCAAGCGAATCGCGGTGACGGCAAAACGTTGATCGCGCATCCGATCGAGAGCATCGCGGTGAAGTTGTCCTATATAATGACATGAAACAGGACAGTTTAGCGACGGACTGATCGCCGAGCGGTTGAATGCTTACGAATTGGTCCTGCCCAATGGGACAACGCGGCACTTTCGCGCCAAGCGGCTTATCACGCGTGGTGAACCTCAGCCCTTCACTCGCGATAGCGTGCGCGAAATACTGACTCGACCCTTCTACACTGGACAGTTACCCTCTATGGGACGAATGGCAAGCGAAACGCTGTGGCATTTTGGTCCGATGGTAAGCATCCTCCGCTTGTAAGCCGCGAACAGTTCGAGTCTAATTTGAACACCTGTCTATTAGAACAAGTGTGTGGTTGGGGCCACCCGGCGTGGCTCCCGCACCAGGAGGCTGAGCAAGAGGGCGCTGGTGCCACTCAGGGCGGCCGAGGCCCAGAATACCGCCAGGAACCCAGCCTGGTCCGCCAGCCAGCCGCCCAGCATTGGGGCGGCGAAGCTGAAGGGCGCCAGTAGCGCGCCCCCCAGTCCCAGGTAGGTGGGCCGGTCCTGGGGCTCACAGAACTCTAAGAGGATATTCAGGCCAGAGATGCCAAAGGCAGAGGCGGAGATGCCCACCATAGCGAACACACCGTATAATCCGGGGAGGCTATCGGCCGCCACTGCCAAGAGGCTCCCCACCGCCAGGGCGATGCTGCCCAACAGCAGCACCAGCTTGTGGCCCAGGCGGTCGGCCAGCCAGCCCAGGACCACGTTGCTCACGGTCTGGGCGGCCAGGACAAAGAAGGTGAAGGCCGCCACCTGTCCTTCGTCCACCCGCAATTCCTTGAGGGCATACACGGTGTAGAAAGTGACGGCCATCGTGCCAAGCGTGCCCACGCTGCGGCCCACCAGGTACCAGCGAAAGTTGGAGTTGCCCCGCAGCACGAAGGGCAGCCGGCGCAGGTACCTGCCCAGGCCCACGGCGGGCTTGCCGGAGCCGACGGCGTGTTCCCGGGCCAGGGCCAGGAAAACGAAGGAGGCCGCCAGGGCGACGAAGCCGGCGGCGAAGCATAGGCCGTAGTTCAAGGGATAGGGATAGCCCCGTAGAAAATAACCGGCCAGGAAGGTCCCACCCACGCCCCAAAGCCCGCCCAGGGTGCTGCCCAGGGCGAAGAACCGGCCCCGGTTGGTGGTGGGGATGAGCTTGGCGATCAGGTCCATCCAGGCGGGCATGATGGCCCCGCCGGCGAAGGCCATGATGGCGATGAGAAAGAGCGTCAAGACCAGCACGGCGCGGGGATAGGAGGCGGCGAAAAGGCACGAAACCACCGCCAGGACCAGGAACGGCAGCCTTTCCCCGGTGGTGACGGCCAGGATGAGGGGCAGCTTTCGGCTCAGGCGTTCGATGTAGTTGGCGGTGAACAGGCCCGGAAAGCTCCAGCCCACGGACAAAAGCGCCAGCAGGGCGCCGATGACCACGTTGGGGGCGCCCAAGCGCTCGGCAAAGGCCGGCAGGATGGTGGAGGTGGAGACGAAGGTCAACCCCAGGCCGAAGAGCCCATAGTCCAGCGACAGGACCACGGCGTTCCAACGCAGGTTGGTGCGAACGAAGGGGTCTTCTCTCACTCTATTTCTTCACTGGGGTGCCTTCATAAGCTGAATTCTTGACAAAGGAGTCAAGATTTTTACCGCAGAGAGCGCGGAGAACGCAGAGAGTAAATCGGAAGTCTCAGCGGTCTCTGCGTGCTCTGCGGTGAATGCCCTCGTCGGTTTGGCGCGAAGCTTCGCCAGTAGAGAAGCTACAAGATCAGCATGGCATCGCCGAAGCTGTAGAAACGGTAACGCTCTTGGATGGCCTCCCGATAGGCCCGGAAGACCAGGTCTCGCCCGGCAAAGGCCGAGACCAGCAAAAGCAGCGTGGACCGCGGGAAGTGAAAGTTGGTGATCAAGGCCTCCACCGCCCGGAAGCGGTACCCCGGATAGATGAAGAGGTCGGTCTGGCCGGAAAAGGGGGCAAGGGTTAAGGGGTCCAGCGCGGCGGTCTCCAGGACGCGGACGGCGGTGGTGCCCACGGCGATGAGGCGGCGCCCCTCTGCCTTGGCCCGGTTGAGCTGCCCGGCCGTCTCAGCGCTCAGCTCGCAATACTCCAAGTGGAGGCGATGGTCTTCTACGTCCTCGACTTCCATGGGCCGGAAGGTGTCCAGCCCAATGTGCAGGGTCACGAAGGCGAATTCGACACCCATGCCTATAAGGTGTTGCACCAGCTCCGGCGTGAAGTGCAGGCCCGCCGTAGGCGCGGCCACCGAGCCCCGGACCCGGGCGTAGATGGTCTGGTAACGCTCGGCATCGGCCAGGGGCTCGTGGATATAGGGGGGCAGGGGCATCATGCCGATCTCGTCCAAGAGCGGTTCGATGGGCACGGAGAAGCGGACCATGCAGGTGCCAGAGGGCGTCTTCCCCAGCACCTCCCCCTCCAGGTCGCCGCCGTCAAAGGCCAATCGCGTGCCCGCCCGGACCCGCCGCCCTGGCTTAATCAAGGTCTCCCAGGTGCGCTCGTCCAGGCGGGAGACCAGGAGGAGCTCCACCCGGCCACCGGTGCCGGCCTTTCGGCCAAAGATGCGCGCTGGGATCACCCGGCTCTGGTTGCATACCAGGACATCGCCCGGCCGCAGGTAGTCCCCCAGATCGCGGAACTGCCGGTGGGCGATGATGCCAGCGGCCCGGGAGACCACCATGAGCCGGGAGCGATCCCGGGGCTCCATCGGGCTTTGGGCGATGAGTTCTCTGGGGAGCCGGTAGTCGAAATCAAGGAGATTCAAGGTTGACCAGCTAGCGCCCAGCCTGCCGGTAGGCAGAGAATAGTGCCGCCGCCAGACATCCCAGGCCCACGGTGGCGACGAGGCGCTGGAAGGCCCCGACGTAGGTCAGGGCTTCGGCCACGCCCCTGCCCGTCCTCATCACGCGGCGCAGGAGGTCCACCAAAGCCGGGTTGAACAGGCCTTGCAAGAAACCGGTGCTGTAGGCCAGCAAGAGCAGGGCAAAGCCGGCCACACCCAGCCAGGCGGCGCAGCCGCGGCCCCGCACCGCGGCCAGGAGCGCCGCCGCGATGCCCAGGAGGACCACCAGGAGTTCCAGGGCTCCGAGGGCGGTGAAGAGTGCATTGGGCAAGTTCATGGGTGTCATGGAATCACCTCAGCGTAAGATATAACAGACCCTACTGAAAAAAAGTCGTTCCGGCCGTTGATGTCCCGGAGTTGAACTCCGGGACCATCACAGGGCCGGGGTGGGGGCTCGGCGCGCCCTGCGTGCTCTGCGGTTAAAAGCTTCTTTTTTCAGCGGAGTCATAATAGACTCTATGGCCTAGCGTCCCCAAAACCGAAAGACCACATTCAAGACGAGGGTCAGGAGGATGCTGAGCAAGATGCAGGTGACCAGGGGGACATAGAAGGTGAAATTGCCCCGCTGGATCAGGATGTCGCCGGGCAGCCGGCCCAGGAAGGGTAGCCGCGGCCACAGGACCAGGAATAGACCGATGCCGGCCAGGCAAAGGCCCAGGACGATCAAAAGCTTGCCCATCGGTTCAAGCCCCGGCATTCTCCACCACCTCGCACCCGTAACGGGCTACCACCTGGGCCACGTCCACCCTGGCATAGCGCTCCCACTCGCTGTAAACGCAGCCGCAGTACTGCTGGCGGTACAGGTTGTGCTCCCGGGTCAAGCGCCCCCGCTCCGGCCACCCCACGCGGAAATCCTGGTAATAGAATCCGATACCTTGCTCCACAGCCACCGCTTCTCCCACCTGCCGCAAGAGCTCGTGCTTCTGGTAGGGGCTCACCAGGAGGGTGGTGGAGAATAACTCGAAGCCGCGCCGGGCCGCCATCTCCGCCGCCTTGCCCAGGCGCAGGCGGTAGCAGAGCTGGCAGCGGTCCGCCTCCTGCCCCACCACCGCCCGGAGAAAGCGCGGCATTTCGTACTCCTCCCACCAGATCATGGGAAGCCGTACCAGGGCGGAATAGCCCTCCAGGCTCTCCCGGCGCTTCTGGTGCTCGGTGTAGGGATGGACGTTGGGGTTGTACCAGAAGCCGGTAACCTGGAAACCCTGGTCGCGGAGCCGCTGCTCGGGATAGGTGGTGCAGGGCGCGCAACAGGTGTGGAGCAGTAGCGTCGTCATCGGCTAAAACAATGGCGCCTGGAGCCTTTCCTCCGGGCAGGGTATCCCGAGGTGCTGGTACGCCAACTTGGTGGCCACCCGGCCGCGGGGCGTCCGGGCCAGGAATCCAAGCTGGAGCAGGTAGGGCTCGTAGACGTCCATCACCGTGTCGGCCTCTTCGCTGATGGCCGCGGCGATGGTCTCGATGCCCACCGGCCCCCCCTGGAACTTGTTGACGATGGCGGAGAGCACCCGCCGATCGATGTCGTCCAGGCCCAGCTCGTCCACCTCCAGCAGCGCCAGGGCCTCGGTGGCTACGGCCTGATCGATGGAACCCCGGGCCCGCACCTGCGCGTAGTCCCGCACCCGCTTCAACAGCCGGTTTGCCACCCGGGGCGTGCCCCGGGCCCGCCGGGCTATCTCTCTGGCACCACCCTGGTCGATGCTCACCTCCAGGATCCGGGCGGAGCGGCGCACGATGCACTCCATGGCGGCCTGATCGTAGAAGTCCAGGCGGTAGGTGACGCCGAAACGGTTTCGCAAGGGAGAGGTCATGAGGGCAATGCGGGTGGTGGCGCCGATGATGGTGTAGTTGGGCAGGCGCAGCCGCAGGGCCCGGGAGGTGTTACCCTTGCCCGTGAAGAGGTCCACGGCGAAGTCCTCCATGGCCGGGTACAAGAACTCCTCGATCTGGCGGCTGAGCCGGTGGACCTCGTCTATGAACAGGATATCGCCCCTCTCCAGGGTGGTGAGCATGGAGGCCATCTCGCCCCGGTGCTCCACCGCCGGGCCCGAGGTGACCTTGATCCTGACCCCCATCTCATTGGCGATGACGTGGGCCAGGGTGGTCTTGCCCAGGCCCGGAGGGCCGTATAGGAGCACGTGGTCCAGGGCCTCGCCACGTCCCTTGGCTGCCGCGAGGAAGATGCTCAGGCTCTCCTTGACCTTCTCCTGGCCGATGTACTCGGCCAGGGTCCGGGGGCGCAGGGAGGCATCGTACAGGATGTCCTCTTCTTTCAGCCGGGGAGAGAGCAGGCCTTCCTTCATTCTCCCTCTGGAACCTCTTCGATGACGGCGCCCATCTCCGCCGCCCCCTTCAGGAAAGCGTCCTCGGCCACCACCGCGGGCTTGACTTCGGTGGGCACGACCATCCCGGAGCCCTTGGGGGCGATGACGCAGTGGATGCGACTGGGACGGCCCAAGAGCTTGCTCAGGGCCCTCTCCACGATGGCCTTGTTCTTGGGGTCTTCGATGCGCTCCTTGTGGAACTGCCAGTAGAACCCCAACACCACCGCGCCGTTCTCCACGCCCACCGGCTCGCAGGCCTTGAGCAGGGCCTCGATGGAACGGTTGCCGGGCCGGATCTCCTCCAGGAGCTTCCCCCAGGTGCCGGCCACCTGTTCCAGGGTCAAAGCGGGAAGGCCCGAGGGCGGTGGGAGCGGCTCCTCAGCCAAAGCGGGAAGGCTCGGGCCTGCCAGGTCCCCCCTCTCCTCCGGGACCACTTGGGCTGGGGCCGGGGCAGGTCGGGTGTGATTGAAGAGGGCGCCGTTACGGGCCAGGGGCCTGGCCGCCGCCAACGCCGTTTTTTTACCGGTACTAGCGAACAACGCCGGGCCAGCCGCGGCGGGGGCGCCCTCGGCAATGCCGTTGGGTCGGGCGGGCAGGGCCGGTTGCTCTGTTGCCATGGCCTCCAAGAAGGCCAGTTCCAAGGGCAACTGGGGCTGAGTGTTGCCCCGCAGGCTCCAGTCCGCCTGGTTGAAGATCTTGATCTGGCGCACGATGGCCTCGGCCTCGGTTTGGGCGGCCTGGGCGGTCATTTCCTCCAGGGTCTCCCGGGTGACGTTCACCAACTGAGCGTTGCCGGACTTGATCAAGAGAAGTCCCCGCAGGTAGTCCACCAGTTGGCGGTTGAACTGGCGCAGGTCAGCGCCGTCATTCATGACTTGGTTGATGAGCTGGATGCCGCCAGAGACCTCTCGCCGCAGCAGGTGGTTCACCAGCGCACCCACCGACTGGTATGTGGTCATGCCCAGGACGGTCTGGACGTAGGAAAGGGTCAATCTCTCGCCGCCGAAGGCGGCCAACTGGTCCAGGAGGCCGATGGCATCCCGGTAGCTGCCAGCCGCCGTCCGGCCGATGAGCTCCAGGGCGGCGTCGTCCACCTGGAGGCCCTCCTCCTGGCAGATGAGCTGCAGCCGGTCCAGGAGCTTGGCCAGGGGCACCCGCCGGAAGGGGAAGTGCTGGCAGCGCGAGACGATGGTGGCCGGCACCTTGTGGAACTCAGTAGTGGCCAGGACGAAGATGGCGTGGGATGGCGGCTCTTCCAACGTCTTCAAGAGAGCGTTGAAGGCCTCCGTGGTGAGCATGTGCACTTCGTCGATGATGTAGACCTTGTACTTGGCCTGGGAAGGGGCATAGCCCACCTTCTCGCGCAGGTCGCGGATCTCGTCGATGCCGCGGTTGGAGGCAGCGTCGATCTCGATGAGATCCAGGGCGCGGCCGGAGTTGAAGGCCTGGCACGAGTCGCACTCGTTGCAGGGCTCGCCGCGGCCGTCGTTATTCAGACAATTCACTGCCTTGGCCAGGACCCGGGCGGTGGTGGTCTTGCCGGTGCCCCTGGGGCCAGAGAACAGGTAGGCGTGGGTGATGCGGCCCGACTGCAAGGCATGGAGCAGGGTCTGGGTGATGTGCTCCTGGCCGCCGGTCTGGGCGAAGGTGCGGGGACGCCACTTGTTGTAGAGGGCCTGGTGGGCCATTGAGCTCTCCACGGAGTACTGCCCCTATAGTTTACCACCAAACCCTGGCGAAGACAAGGTAGAAATGACCGATTTCGTGGTATAATTGATACCGGTGCATCCCAGCGGAAAGGAGGTGAAGGCGATGGCCCAACCAACCCAGCGCGATGTGGACATTTTGTTGCGAATATGGGACATGTCTCGCAGCGAGCACCTGGTACAGGCTCGGAACTGGATGTTCACCCAGTTTCACGTTAAGGACTTCGACGAGTTCAAGGTGAAACACCCCCGGGGCAGCCCCGAGTGGTCCATGTTCCACGAGGTGTGCAGCCACCTGGAGCTGTGCGGGGTGCTCATCAACCGGGGGCTCTTGAACGAGGACCTGTACTTCGATCTGGTTGGTGGCATCGAGACCCTCTGGCACAAAGCCAAGAAGGTGATCTATGGCCTGCGGGAGGAGACCGACCCCCGCATGTACGAGAACTTCGAGCTCCTCTTCGAGCGCTGCATGAAGTGGCAGGAGGCCCACCCGCCCAAGAAGCCGAAGAAGGCCTGAGGGCGTTTCCCCTCACCCCATCCCTCTCCCCTGAGGGGAGAGGGGGAGGGGGCTCGCCTGGATGTGCCGTTGTCTCCGTAGCCCTTTCCCTGCAGGGGGAGGGGGCTCGCCTGGATGTGCCGTTGTCTCCGTAGCCCTCTCCCTGCAGGGGAGAGGGGGAGGGTGAGGGGCAGTAATGTAAAAGATTAAATTCGTTTGTATTAGTATTTGGGGAGTAGGGGGCCAGGTGCCCGGGACTTGGCCGGGGTGGCACAGCCTGTCTTAAGGCTGTGCCTTTTGGTATACGCCAGCCTCGACGCCTCTGCCCCTCTTTTGCCCTTGATGCCTGCCCTCTAGCTCAGCCTACTTAAGGGGCTTCTTTGCCGGCACGCCGGTGCGCCTCGGATACAGGTCGGGCGTGGCCTTCACCTTGTCCACCACCACCAACTGCCTGGGCTCGGTTCCTGGCAGGACCACCGGGATCTGCCCCCGCAAGAATCCTCCCAGGGCCGCCAGGGCCGCCAGGGCACCCCGGATCTCATCGTCGATGCCCGCCTTCTTCTGCGCAATGAAGGTCCCACCCACCGTGCAAAAGGGCAGGCAGAACTCGGCCAGGACGGCCAGCTCGGCCACGGCCCGGGCCAGCACTACGTCAAAGGCCTCCCGATAGGCGCTGCGGTGGGCCAACTCCTCGGCCCGCCCGGTGGTAACGCTCACCTCGGTCAGCCCCAATCTCTGAACTACGTGGTTTAGAAAGGCGGTCTTCTTGCCCGTAGCCTCCAGGAGCGTCAGCCGGAACTGCGGAAAGCAGATCTTCAGGGGAAGGCCGGGGAACCCAGCGCCGCTGCCCACGTCCAGGACCCGCCAGGGAGGGAACTGGGGCAGGAGGGTTGGCACGGACGGGGCTGGGGGTACGAGCCCCTGGACGCAGGTGAGCGAGTCCAATAAGTGCTTCACCTGCACCCCCTGGTAGCTGGTGATGGCGGTGAGGTGGTGGACCTTGTTCCAGGCCACCAGCTCGGCGTAATAGGTCTCAAAGGCCGAGAGCTGCCCGGCGGTCAGGTCGATCCCCAACTTGAGTGCGCCGGCTTGAAGGATTTTCATCACTTATCCTGCTGGCTGTTGGCTACTACTGCCCTTTAGTGTATAATTATACCACTATTTTCCAGGAGCATAGTGGATGACCTCCAGCGAGATCAGGCGCCTGTTCCTCGAGTACTTCCAGTCCAAAGGTCATCTGGTCTATCCAAGCTCGTCCTTGGTCCCTCACGGCGACCCGACATTGCTTTTGACCAGTGCGGGCATGGTGC
>JBFMCB010000134.1:0-9001 GCA_040754915.1 Chloroflexota bacterium
GGGGGGGCAGATATTGCGCTCCGCCCTCGCTTTGTCCATGATCACCGGCAGGTCACTCCAGGTCCAACGCATCCGCGCCGGGCGCCGCAAGCCCGGCCTCCAGCCTCAACACCTGGCCGGCGTGAAGGCCGCCGCCAGCATTTGCCGAGCTCAAGTGGAAGGGGCCGCCCTGGGTTCCCAGGAACTGAGCTTTTCGCCGGGACCGGCGGTGGCGGGAGACTATGCCTTCGACGTGGCTGAGGAGAGGGGCAGCGCCGGAGCGGTGACCCTGGTGCTCCAGGCCATACTCCTGCCACTGGCCCTGGTGACCAAACCTCCGGCCCCACACCAAGATAACCAGAAAATAGCCAGGAGCCATTCCCTCCTCCGCCTGTGCGGCGGCACCCACGTGCCCTTGAGCCCTCCCTTCCACTATCTCAAGCTGGTATTCCTCCCCACACTGGCCCGCCTAGGGGTCCAGGCAGACACGATCCTAAAAAAGTGGGGCTGGTATCCCAAGGGAGGCGGCCTGATCGACGTCCGGATCCCCACCGGGCAACCCCGTCCCACCGCCGCAGGCTGGCGCCGGCGTGGGGAACTGGTGAGCCTGAAAGGGATCTCGGCGGTATCCAACCTGCCCCTCTCCATCGCCGAGCGCCAGAGATCTCGGGCCGAAAGCCTTTTGCGGGAGCAAGGGTTCACAGCGGACTTCGAGATGGTGAGCGCCAGCTCCGCCGGGCCGGGCACCTTGCTATTTCTCTCGGCGGAGTACCAGGGTGCCCTGGCCGGGTTCACCGGGCTGGGAGAGAGGGGCAAGCCGGCGGAGAAGGTGGCCGAGGAGGCCTGCCGCGAGTTCTTCGCCCACCACGCGACAGATGGGGCCATGGATCCCCATCTGGCCGATCAGATCATCTTGCCCCTCTCTCTGGCTCAGGGGGCTTCTGTTTTCACCACCTCAAGGATCACGCGGCACCTGCTGACCAACATCTGGGTGGTGGAGCAGTTCCTGCCGGTGAGGTGCCAGGTGGAGGGAGTGGAAGGGGAGCCGGGCACGGTGAGCATCGAGCCCGGAGGGTGACGAGAGAGGCGTCCTTGGTCCAACGGTGACCTGCGGATGTCGCTCAACCTTTATCAGCGGCAGCGGGCCTCGTATAGGTCAAGCCTTGCGTCGAGAGAAGTAGAGGGCGCCCGCGCCCAGCACTATCGCCAGGAGCCCACCGCCAACAATGGGCAGGAAGAGGCAGAGCAGAGCCAGTAGACCCTGCCGAGAGCCAGGCGCTACACCGGCGACCGGCACCGTTGGGGCTGGGGTGGCCAAGCGGGCTGGCCCTGGAGAGGCCTTGGCCTTCGCGCCCAGGCTCTGCCGCCACTGGGCGTCCAGGCCGTCGGTGCTCAAGCCGAGGACCTGCGTCAAGGCGGCCTCCTGGGTAGTGCCCTCCTTGAAGGCCGCCATCAACTGGGCCATTTTTTCCCGGCCGAAATTATCAATGAGGTATTTCACTACGCTGTAGCTTTCGGCGTAGTATAGCGTGACCTGCCGGGGGTCGCCCGGATAGCTGCTCAACGAGCGCAAGGAGAAAAGCCTGTTCTCCTTGATGGCCTGGTTCAAGGCCGAGGCGTAGGGCGATTCCAGGTCCCCCTCCATGTACATGGCCAGCCCCTCGTTGAGCCACCGCGGCACCTCGCCATAGGGGTTATCGGTGGCCTGGTGCACCGCCACGTGGGTGAGCTCGTGGACCAATGCCCTTTTGCCCCAACTGAGCCGGCCTTCGCTGATGTCCAGGAGGATGATCCCCATCTCGGAGAAAGACACCCCACCCGTCCACTCAGAGTGCCGCGGCTCCAGGGCGCCCAACAGGTCCGCCTGGCTGCCATAAATGAAGATCTTGACTGTCCGTTCCACCTTGATTCCGGTGTCGCGGTCGATCTGCTCTAGCCCCTTAGATGCGGCGTCCAGGAGCGCCTGCCCAAAGTCCTGGCTCCCTCGATACCACGAGAGGACCAGCTTTCCCCGGCTTAGTTGCTGCCAGGTGTAACGGGTATCCGCGTAGACGAAGCTCTTCGGCGGGGTTTTCAGGGTGTGGCCGGCGGCATCTTCGATGCGCCAATAATATTTCACCTCCACCCCCGGTGGCACGTAGGACTTCTTGGTATTCCAGACGTGTTCTGTCTTGATCTCTTTGGACGGCTGGAACTCCAGATAGGCGGTATTCACCGCCGCCTCGCCTGCCAGTTGGTAGACCAGGGTGATCCGAACGATGTCACTGGAGCTCCTGGCCTCCAGGGTGAATTTCACCTGAGTGGGGAAGCTGGTTAGATAGCTATCCTGGGTAACGATGATCTCCTCCTGGGCTTGAGCCGGGAAAATCCAGGTCAGCGATAAAACCAGGAGGACAATGACCAAGGGTATTCGCTTCACGTTAACATCTCTACAAAGTTAGGCTTGGATTTCTCCAAGCTATCTGGCCATCCTAAGATAGGCTTCAATGAAACCGTCGATCTCGCCATCCAGAACGGCGGCCGCATCCGAGGTCTCATAGCCCGAGCGGTGGTCTTTGACCATGTTATAGGGATGCAAGACGTAAGACCGGATCTGGTTGCCCCATCCCGCCGCCACGTGCTGGCCTTTAAGACGAAGGATCTCCTCCTCTTTTCTCTCCAACTCGATCTCTAGGAGCCGGGCCCTCAAGATCTTCAAGGCGGTCTCCTTGTTCTGCAACTGGGACCGCTCGTTCTGACAGGTGACCACTATGCCCGTAGGCCGATGCGTGATGCGCACGGCGGTGCTGGTCTTCTGAACGTTCTGGCCACCTGCCCCCGAGGATCGGAACACGTCTATCTCCAGGTCATCGGGGTCGACGGCCACCTCTACCTCCTGCTCCACCTCGGGCATGACCTCCACCAGGGCAAAAGAGGTGTGACGGCGATGGGCAGCGTCGAAAGGCGATAGGCGTACCAGTCGGTGCACGCCGCGCTCGGCGGACAGGTAGCCGTAGGCATAGGGCCCAATGATCTCCACCGTGGTGCTCTTGATGCCCGCCTCCTCGCCCCAAGTGGTGTCCAGGACATCACTGGAATAGCCGCGTCGCTCGGCCCAACGCAGGTACATGCGCAGAAGCATCTGGGCCCAGTCCTGGGACTCCGTCCCACCGGCGCCGGCATGGATGGCCAGGATGGCGTTCTTCCGGTCGTGCTCGCCGCCCAACATCAGTTGGAACTCCAACTGATCCAGCTGCCGGGCCAGGGCTGAGGCCTCCTCACCCACCTCCAGTTCCAAGGACGTATCGCCCTCGGCCTGGGCCAGCTCGGCCAGATCTACTAGATCTCTAGCTTGCTTCTCCAGCCCTCGCCAGAGCTCCACCTGTTCTCTTAGCTGCATCAGGTCCCGCATGACCTTCTGCGCCCTTTCCTGGTCCAGCCAGAAGCCCCCAGAGGCGGACTCTTCCTGGAACCTCGCGATCTCCTTTTCCTTCTCAGTTAGGTCAAAGACGCACCTGGATGTCTGAGATGCGCTGGCGCAGCGCTGCCAGCATCGTTATCAATTCTTCCATGATTCTCCCACTTTCGTTACTAGTAAAAAAAGATGCTACCCGCCGAAGAGCACTCCCAGGCCCGTCCCAAGAACACCGTCCCGGAGGCCTGGGGCTTCAACCCCAGGCCCCTGGAGACTAGGTAAAAAGCGCTCGCACAAATTCCTGGGGGTCGAACTCCGCTACATCGTCCGCGGCCTCACCGGTCCCCACATATCTGATGGGGATGCCCAATTCCCTGGCTATGGCGAAGGCCATGCCGCCCTTGGCGGTGCCGTCCAGTTTGGCCAGGAAGATGCCAGACACCTCCACCGCCTGGGTGAACTGCCTGGCCTGGGCCAGGGCATTCTGGCCGGTGGTGGCGTCGATCACCAGGATCACCTCGTGAGGCGCGCCAGGGACCTGCTTGGCAATGACTCGCTTGACCTTCTTGAGCTCCTCCATGAGGTTATATTTTGTATGAAGCCTGCCCGCAGTATCGATGATCAACACCCGGACCTTTCGCGCCAGGCAGGACTGAAGGGCATCGAACACCACCGCCCCCGGGTCAGCCCCTGGCTGATGCGCGATCACGGTCGCCCCTACCCTCTCGCCCCACACCTGTAACTGCTCGATGGCCGCCGCTCGGAAGGTGTCAGCCGCAGCAATGACCGTGTCCAGGCCCGCCTGGCGATAAAGGTTAGCCAGCTTGGCGATGCTGGTGGTCTTGCCGACGCCGTTCACGCCCACCACCAGGATGACGTAGAGAGAGGCGGGCAGGGGGTGGGAGGCAGAGGGTAAGGGATAGACAGGAGATGGGGAGAGAGCGACACCTTGGAGTAACTCCAGCATGCCCTCCTGCAAGGCCTGTTTCACCCCGGCGAAATCCCCGATCTTTTCCCTGGCCGCCCTGGCACGAACCTTCTCCACCAGCCCTACGGTGGTGCTTACCCCCACGTCGGCCTGGATCAACAGCCCCTCCAGCTCCGTCCAAAGATCGTCAGTGACCTGGCCTGTGCCCGTGAGAAGACCTGTGATCCTGCCGAAGAAAGACTGTCGGGTCCGGGTTAACCCCTGCTCCAGCGGCCTGGATCGTCGAAACATCTACTTCCTCTCCCCCAGTGCCCATCCCATCGTCCTGGCACCATCGAGGCCTACAAACCCTCCCGCATAACCGGATGAAAACCCAACATCACTGGAAATATCGCTTCAGTTCGGACCGGCCTCCGACCGCCCCCAGGGCCACCATAAGCCTGACGCGCGCCTTGAGGCCGGTGAGCCCCGGCGCATGCAGGACACCCAGGCGAGCCAGGTCCCGGTAGGCTCCGGCATAGCCATAGGCATCGTAGGCCGAGCCACTAGGGCACCGCGATACTACCACCACTGCCATCCCTCGCTCCACAGCAGTTCTCACTGCTTCCAACCACCACGGCGGCAGCCGCCCGCCGCCCAGCCCCTCGATCACCACCCCTGCCACCTGGGGATCGGAGAGCAAGGAGCGCAAGAACCGCTCGTCCATGCCCAATGCCAGCTTGATCAAATACACGTCAGGATTCAACCAGTCCGTTGGGATACGTTCCGGCATCACCGAACGCGCCATCATCACCCGGTCGCCCTCGATTCTGCCCAGAGGGCCAAACGTTGGGGACTTAAAGGCATCCAGGCTTAATGCGTGGGCCTTCGTCACCTCCCGGGCGGCGTGTATCTCATCGTTCAACACCACCAGCACGCCCAGGCCCTGGGCCTCCTCCGTGGCGGCCACCCTGATGGCCCCGGCCAGGTTGGCCAGGCCATCGTAGCCCAGGTCCGAGGCCGTGCGCATCGCTCCGGTGAGCACTATGGGCCTGGCGGTTTCCACTACCAGGTCCAGCAAATAAGCGGTCTCCTCCAGGGTGTCGGTGCCGTGGGTTATGACCACCCCCTCCACGTCGGCACGCGCCACCAGCCTCCTGATCCTCTGCGCCAAGCCCCAGGCCATCTCCATGCTGAGATGGGCGCTGGGAAGGTTGCAGTATTCTTCCGCCTGGATCTCAGCCAAGCCCCGGGGCAGGAGATCTTTGAGATCTCGGCCTTTCAGGGTAGGCATAGCGCCACGCCCATCAGGGCTGGATTTCATGGCAATGGTGCCACCAGTAGTCACCAGGATGATCTTCTTGATCGAATCTGTTTTCAGTCCCCACCCCTTGGCTAGACTATGTTCTCACCTGGTAGCCGGGATGGTCCAGCCAGAGCCCATACAACCGGTAGCTGTCTCCCGTTCGCCGGAAACCGAAGCCCTCGTAGAGGCGTTGCGAGCGCTCATTCTCCGCTTGGGTGCTCAAACCCACGCGCCAGGCCCCTTGGGATGCCATGCGTTGGATGGCAAAGGCCAGCAAGTCCGCCCCATAACCCAGCCCCTGGCAGGAAGGGTGGATGCCTAGGCGGTCCAGATGCCCCAAGTGGTCGCGCACGGTGGTGATAGCGTATCCTACCAATGATCGATCCCGAAAAGCAAGGTATATAGAGCGATCGCCGGCCTCCCAGAGGGCCAGGTATTCCCGAGCATCATACCACCAGAGCCAGGGGAACGTGGCCTGCTCCAGGGCGGCCAGTTGTGGCCCGTCGCCAGGCCGGAACGCTCGAATGTCCAAACGCCGCGGTCGAGACGGCACCAAGACGTTAGGTTTTTCGTAGATCACCACTGTTTCCACCGAACCAAACCCCGCTCCCAGGTAGAACTCCAGTGCCCGCTGTTCCTCCCGATCGGAAAGCAATACCAGCCGGGCCTGGTTCCCGCGATAGGCCTCCAACAAGCGGGCCACAAGACGGGGCCGAAATGGACTGGCAGTGGTCTCCAGGATCAGCCCCACCTCTGAACGCTGCTTCCAGTAGCCCCCTACGGCGTAGTCGCCCTTTCCCTCGGCTCGCCAGCCCAGGTCGGGGAATCGGGCCAGGTGATCGCAGAGTGAACCAACGGTGAAGTAGCTGTAAGGGGCCCAGGTTAGGTCCTTCAGGGCTTGTGGCGCCAAAGGCACAATCTTGACCATTTCACTGGAGGCCTCGGCTTCTTTACTAGCCAACAGGCTTAAGGTCACCTGTATGCTCGCTCACGGCGCTCCTGCCGGCTGCCCCGGAAAACGCCCGCCACGGACCTGAAACACATAGACCGATGAAACAGCCACATCTCCCCTGGCATCGAAGCTGATAACCCCGGTAAGCCCTTGGTAACCGGTGGTTTGGGATACCTCATGGAGGATAGCCTCCCGTTCGGGCCTACCCCTTTTCCGAATCGCTCGCTCCATGGCCTCCAGCAGCACGTTGGTCGCGTCGTACGTGGCGGCACTGTATTCCCCCGCCGGCCGGGACGCGAGTTCCCGAAATCCTCGCATGAACCTTTCGTCTTTGACTTCCCTGAACAGGCCCAGATAAAAGGCCCCCTCCAACGCACTGCCAGCGATCTCGGCCAATCTCGGATCGCCTGTACCCGGTCCGCCCAGGAACGTAAAGTCCAGGCCTGCATCCCTGGCCTGCTTCAAGAAGGCCCCGCCCTCGGCCGCGCGACCCAGGAAGCACACCATCTGCGGTCTTACTCCGGCCAGCCCGTGGAGGACGCTCCGATAGTCCAACTGCCAGCGGGAGATCTCGGCCCCATAGACCACGTCGCCCCCCAGCGATTTTGACCTGGAAATGAGGGCCTGGGCCTCTGAGCGAAAATCGGCGTCCCAGATCACCGCCAGTGCCGCAGGCCAATCGTGGGCCATGACTCGCGCTGCCTTTTCGATGACCGATCGCCCCGGGGGACACAGGCGGAACACCTCCGGGTAGCCTTTCCGGGTCAGCTCGTCGGCGGTGGCCGACACCGCCAGGTAGGCCAGACCGGCGCGGTGGTACTCCTCACTGGCCGCCAAGGCGGCAGCGTTTTCATAGTGCCCAATGACACCCATGATGTCAGCATCCAGAGCCATCATCTGGGCCCGTTGGACGGCCAGGTCGGCCTGATTGCGGTCGTCCAGGGCCACCAGCTCCACCATGTAACCAGACACGCCGCCTCGGGAATTACGCTCCTTTAGCGCCAGCTTGGCCGAATACAGCACGCTATATCCCACGGCCTCATCGAAACCGGTAAAAGGGGCCACCAAGCCGATCTTGGTCAGGGGCCTTGTTCCCGGATAACAGCCAGAGAAAATAAAGGCCAGGGTCAGCCCCAGGCCGATCCCTCGCCACAGGGACACTCTCACCTCTCGTGTCGGCCTCACCGAATCAATGCCGCTTTCGCCGGCGCCTTCTGCACCTATGTTACTATTTACCGCGGGCCCTGTCAACCATGTCGGAGTCTGGGGAGCTGTCCATAGGGTATCATTACTGTTCAATCCACCCGATAGTGGCATCCTCGGCTCTGGCGGTTGCGAAGGGCCGCATTCGCCACCAGCTGAGCCACCGCCGCCGCGTTTCGCAGGCCGATAAGACCATCGCTTAGCTTGGTGCGGCGATAGAACTCCTCGATCTCCAAGGCTAAATTGCGCAGGTCGGTGACCGCCCGCTTCAGGCGGCTAGTGGTTCGCATCAGCCCGACGTAATTCCACATAATGCTTTGAATGGTGTGCATGTCTTGCACGATCAGCGCCGGGTCGGCGCGCTCGTCCAGGCCGCTATCGTCCCATGGAGGGATTTCGAGAAAGGACCGGGAGAAGCTATCGATGTACTGTGCCATATCAAGTGCCGCGCGATGTCCCCAAACCAAGCACTCCAGGAGCGAGGTGCTCGCCAACCGATTTGCTCCATGAAGGCCGGTACAACTCGCCTCTCCCACAGCATAGAGCCCTTTTAAGCTGGAGCGGCCTTGGGCGTCGACCCAGATCCCTCCACAAGAGTAGTGGGCAGCCGGCACCACCGGGATTAGATCTTTGGTGATATCTACGCCATGAGCGAGGCATTGGTCATAAAGATTGGGGAAACGGCGCTTGATCTGCCCCGGTGATACATACGAGCAGATGTCAAGGTAAACACATTCGCTATCCGCCTCCAGCATCACCTGTTGTATGCTACGGGCCACCAGGTCTCGCGGCGCTAAATCCTTCCACTCCGGAGCGAAGCGCTCCATAAACGGCTCGCCGTTGGAGGTCACCAGTCTAGCCCCTTCCCCACGCATCGCTTCGGTGATCAGGAAGCGCGGCGCGTTGCGCTTATAGAAAGCAGTGGGGTGAAACTGCACGTACTCCATGTTGATGACCCTGGCCCCGGCCCGGCGAGCCATGGCTATCCCATCGCCTCTGGCTCCGTTGGAATTAGTAGTATGTAAGTAGATCTGCCCCAGCCCGCCAGTGGCTAAAAGGGTAGCCCGGGCCAGGCAGGTGCGCACCTGGTTAGCCTCGTGATCGAAGACATAAGCGCCGAGGCAGACCGGTTCTCCATAGACCGCCAAGGCGTCCCGGGCGTGATGGGTGGAGGTGATGAGATCAACCGCCGTGTGCTTCGTGTACAGGGAAATTCTTGGTTCGCACTGAGCTGCGGCGATGATCCTCTCCTCAATGGCA
>JBFMCB010000135.1:0-8967 GCA_040754915.1 Chloroflexota bacterium
ACTCAGGGCGGCCCGGGCCCAGGCACATTCCTGCCGCTCTCTCGAGGCCACACACCAGGTCTCCACCACCTGCCCGGCGGTCAAGAGATGATCTATGTGCCACCGTAGCCTCTTGTCCCGGCGCAGGTGCCGGGCCAGGCGTCCCTCCAACCCATTGAGGGCGCTGCCCACGTACAGGTAATAGCCGGGGGTCAGAACGAACCGGCCCAGGCAGCCGATGGAAAGCGGGATTGACCGGGGAACGTAAACCACCAGGCAGTAAGTGCCAGCCTGCACCTGAAGGACCTCGTCCCTATTGTACCAAAAAACCACCAGCTTTCCTAGAACGAATAGCCACTTGGGCTTCGCTGGTGATTTCTTTACCAGTCAAAGAAAGCAGTATCGAGGCTTAAACGCCGCTGGGCACTACCACGTCCCCTACGGTGATCCTCTGGACCTGGCCCTGGGCATCGCGCACCAGGAGTGCCCCTTCTGCATCAACTCCCAGGGCCTGCCCCTGCACCCTGCCCGCTCCGGTTTCGATGGTTACGGTCTTGTTCAAGGTATCCAGGTACCTCTCCCAGTCCCCGCGCAATTCCTCACTCTTCCCGCTCAAGCAGAGCGCATAGCGCCGGTCCACCGCTTCGACGATGGCTTTCAAGAGGGCTTGGCGATCTATTGGCTTTTTCGCCTCGATTGACAGGCTCGTGGCGGTCCCAGCGATCTCCGGACACGTCGTTACGTCCCAGTTGACGTTTAGGCCGAGGCCCACCACGGCATAGGATAACCGCCTGCCTTCCCAGCCCAGCTCGGCCAAAATGCCGCCGACCTTCTTGCCGTTCACCAGGATATCGTTGGGCCATTTGATGCGGGCCTCCAGGCCGGTGATGGCCTTCACCGCCTCCGCTGTGCCCAGCGAACAGGCCATGGTCAGCCTGAAGGCCTCCGGGGCAGTCCACGCCGGCCGATAGAGGATGGACAAGAGGATGCTGGTTCCTGCCGGCGCCAGCCATCTTCGGCCCAGCCTGCCCCGTCCGGCGGTCTGCTCGTCCGCTACCACCAGGGTCCCCTCCGGGGCACCCCGGCTGGCCAGCTCCCTGGCCAGGTCATTGGTGGAGCCAACGGTCGGAAAGAACAGGGCCCTTCGGCCCGGGAAAAGAGCTTCTAGGTCCATGCTTTACTAGTAAACACGTAGCATGTAGCAGGTAGCAGTGGGTACGAATTGCGAATCGCGAATTGCGGCCTACTACCTGCTGGCCTATTCAATATACCCGGCCTGCGCCACTTTCCACAAACCTCTGAGGGATCACCCAAATCCCAGCCCTCGCTCTTTCAGGCTGACGTATCGCTGCCGGCCAATGACCAGATGGTCCAACACGTCGATGTCCAGCATCCTGCCCGCCGCCACGATCTGCCCGGTGACCTTCACGTCCTCCGGCGAGGGGGTTGGGTCACCGGAGGGGTGGTTGTGCACCACGATGATGGCGGCGCAGTTCTGCTTGATGGCCTCCCGGAACAACTCCGCCACCCTCACCACCGAGGAATGCAAGCTGCCCACGTACACGGTGGGGGCGCCGACCACTCGATTCCTGGTGTTCAGCATGAGCACCCGCATCTGCTCCTGCTCCAGCCACTCCATATCGCTCATGAGCAGGCCGGCCACATCCGCGGGCGAGGTGATGGAGGGCAATTCCTCGGGACGGCAGACCAGGAGGCGCCGCCCCAGCTCCAGTCCTGCTTTCACCTGGGCGGCCTTGGCCTCGCCCACCCCTCCGTATTGGCAAAGCTCGCCAAAGCTCGCCCTGGCCAGGCCGGCCAGGCCTCCGAATTGGGCCAGCATGCCCTGGGCCAGCCGCAGCACGTTTTCTCCTGGCCTCCCTATGCGTAGGAGCACCGCCAGAAGCTCGGCATCGGAGAGCACAGCCGGGCCGTAGGCTTTCACCCTCTCCCGAGGCCTCTCTGCCTCTGGCAGGTCTTTCAACCGGGGGTTATATTGCAATGTCGAAGAGGCGGTCATGTATTCCTCCGCAATCAGCGCTCTGGGGCTCAGGCACGCATCTTACCACAGCTTTCTTTACTAGTAAAGAAATCATTTTGTTGCCATGTGGTTATATGGATGCTATAATCCCATCACTATGTTCTATTGGCTGGTCAACTTCATCGTCCGCTCGCTCTTGAGCATTTTCTCTGACTTCCAGATCACGGGCCAGGAAAACATCCCCCGCTCCGGCCCTCTGATCGTGGCCATAAACCACATCCACTTCCTAGATGCTCTCATCCCCGGCCTGGTCATCCCGCGCCGGACCGTAGGGATGGCCAAGGTCGAAGCCTTCCAAACTCCCGGCCTGGGCCTGGGGATGCGGTTATATGGGGCCTTTCCCGTCCAGCGGGGCCAGGTTGACCGGCGGGCTATTAACCGGGCTCTAACTATCCTGCGCAATAGTGGCACATTCGCCATCGCCCCCGAGGGCACCAGGAGCAAGACCGGAGGCTTACAGAAGGCCCGAGACGGCGTCACCTTCGTCGCCCTGCGCTCCGGCGCACCGATCTTGCCCGTGGCGATCGGTGGCACCAATCGGGTATTCCCCGAAATCCGGCGGCTGCGCCGGGCCAAGGTTCGGGTGGTCATCGGCAAACCATTTCGGCTGAGACCTGAAGGCGTCCAGGCCAGCAAAGAGGAGATACGGCGGATGACTGATGAGATAATGTTCGAGCTCGCCGCCCTCTTGCCAGAGGAGTGCCGCGGGGTATATGGCCGCCGCCAAGACGAAATCCACCGCTACATAGTCTTCCCCGAGCCCCAGGGCGCGGTTATCGGGATCAGGTAGCAGGCTGGAACAGGGTTCTTTACTAGTAAGAAAAAGACTACACTGAAAAAACGATGGTTTGACCGCAGAGCCGCAGAGCGCGCCGAGATTTTCAGTTTTTTCTCTGTGTTCTCGGCGTGATGGTCCCGGAGTTCAACTCCGGGACATCAATGGCTGGAACGACTTTTTTCAGCGGTGTCAGAAAAGAAAACGATGATCGCCATCGGCCCTGAGGTGTGCGCTGACCTGGAAAAGGCCCTCTCCCGGGAATGGCTGGTGGCCAACGGCATCGGCGGTTACGCCTCCTCCACCATCACCGGTGCCAACACCCGGCGCTATCACGCCCTTCTGGTGGCCGCCCTCCAGCCGCCAGTAGCCCGCACCGTCCTGCTGGCCAAGATCGACGAGCGGGTCAGCCTGGATGGCCGAAACATCGAGCTTGGCACCAACGAATATCAGGGCCGTGTCATCCATCCCTCTGGCTACCTCCACCTGCAGGGCTTTTCCCTGGAGCTGGGGCTGCCGGTTTTTCGCTACGCTGCCCGCGGCTTCCTCCTGGAGAAACGCATCTGGACGGAATACGGCCACAATACGACCTACGTCGGCTACCGCCTCTTAGAGGCCCTGCGTCCCGTACAACTGACGCTGACCCTGCTGGCCAACTATCGCGATCACCACGCCATGACCCACGGCTCCCCCGACTGGCAGTTTCACGTGGACCCTCTGCCCGGCGGCTGCCAGATAGTAGCTCTTCCCAGGGCTACCCCCTATCGGGTCCTAACCTCGCCCCAGGCAGACTTCGTGCCGGACAGCGCCTGGTATTGGGGCTTCCAGTACCGCGCGGAAGAGGAAAGGGGCCTGGACCATCAGGAGGACCTGTTCCGACCCGGGTACCTGAACTACGAGCTAGCCCCCGGGGGCGGATTGACAGTGGCCATCACCGCCGAAGAGCCAGCCGCGGTCGATCTCGATGGTGATCGGGCCCATCGGCGTGAAATCGACCGCCGCACAGAGCTCCTCTCCAAGGTGCCCGCCGCCGAGACGGATGACTTCGTCCAGCAACTGGTCCTGGCGGCAGACCAATTCCTGGTGAGCCGCGGGTTACCGGCCTCCGCCAGAGAAACCCGCCCCGCTGGTAGCCCACCGCTCCAGGCCCGCACCGTCATCGCCGGGTATCCCTGGTTCACCGACTGGGGCCGAGACACGATGATCAGCCTCCCGGGCCTGACCCTGGCCACGGGCCGGTTGGCCGAGGCACGGAGCATTCTCTTGACCTTCGCTCAATACCTGAGCCGGGGCATGTTGCCAAATCGCTTTCCCGACCAGGGCCAGGCACCGGAGTACAACACCGTGGATGCCACCCTGTGGTACTTTCAGGCCATCAATAGCTATGTGCAGGCGACCAAAGACCATGCCCTCTTGGCGGAGCTATATCCGGCGCTGGCAGAGATCGTCAACTGGCACGTCAAGGGCACCCGCCACGGGATCGCCGCGGATCCGGCCGACGGGCTTCTCGCCGCTGGGGAGGAGGGGGTCCAGTTGACCTGGATGGACGCCAAGGTTGGAGGATGGGTCGTTACCCCACGCCGGGGAAAACCGGTGGAGATCAACGCCCTATGGTACAATGCCCTGTCCACGATGGCAGAGTGGTCTCGACACCTGGGCAAGCCCGGCCAAAACTACGAGCGGCTGGCCCGAAGGGCTCGAGCCAGCTTCGAGCGGTTCTGGTATCCTCGGGGCGGCTATCTCTATGACGTCATCGACGGTTCCCAATTAGGCGATATATCTTTACGACCCAACCAGATCATCGCCGTAGCCTTGCCCCACAGCCCGTTGCCACCGGAGCGAGCAAAGGCGGTGGTGGACGTGGTGGGGAAGGAGCTTTTGACGCCTTATGGCCTGAGGACCCTGGCCACCGGCCACCCGGCCTATATAGGGCGATACCGGGGCAATCAGCGCCAACGCGATGCCGCCTACCATCAGGGCACGGTGTGGCCGTGGCTGTTGGGGCCCTACGTGGACGCTTTCTTGAAGGTCTACGGAGATAGACGGGCGGCCCGTTTGCTGCTTCAAGCCTTTCCTGAGCACCTGGCCCAGGCCGGCCTGGGAACCGTCAGCGAGATCTTTGAGGGCAACGCACCTCACCATCCCGTGGGCTGCATCGCCCAGGCCTGGAGCGTGGCCGAGATCCTGCGCGCCTGGCTGGCGACTGAAAGCGTCCCAGCTAGTACGCCCGGAACAAGAGCGAAAGGACCAACTGCTGGATGACTTGAAGGAGAATGATGGCCACCAGGGGGGTGAGGTCGATGAACCCCGCGGTGGGGACGATCTTGCGCAGGGGAGCGAGGATCGGCTCGGTGATCTGATACAGGAAGACCGATATCGGGTTGTACGGGCTCACGTTGAACCAGTAGAGAAAGGCCCTGGCGATGATGGCCAGGGTCAGGATGGAAAACAGCATGTTGATGAAGTTGTAGAGCCAGATCATGTTACCCTCTTTCACCGAAGATGGCTCGCCCTAGGCGCACCATAGTGGCCCCCTCCTGGATGGCCACCGGATAGTCATCGGTCATGCCCATGGACAGGTGACGAAAATACGGGAGATTGTAGCTCTGTCGGAGCTCGTCTCGAAGCGCTCTCAGGCGTCGAAAGACCGGCCTGGCCTCCTCCGGGTCCCGCGCCAGCGGTGCCACCGTCATCAGGCCGTCTAACTGGAGGGCTGGCATCTTCGAGATTTCTTCCAGTGCCGCTGGCAGCTCGCCGGGCGAAAACCCGAACTTGGAAGCCTCGCCGGCCACGTTGACCTCTAGAAGCACCGGCACCGTCCGTCCGGCCGCCACCGCCCTTCTGCTCACCGCCTCCGCCAAGTGCACCGAATCGATGGAGTGTATTATATCAAAAATGGCGACCGCCGTCTTGACCTTGTTGGTTTGAAGGTGTCCCACCAGATGCCATCTGGCCCCGGTCAGGCCCAGGGCAGCAGAGCCGGCTATCTTCTCCATCCCCTCCTGGACCCGATTCTCGCCGAAATGGCGCAGGCCGAGCTGGTAGGCGGCGGCGATCCGGTCCAGGGGCACGGTCTTCGTCACCGCTACCAGCTCGATCTCGTTTACGTTCCGTCCGGCGGCCAGGGCCGCCCGTTCGATCTGTGCCCGCACCGCTGCTAGATTTTTCCCTACGGCGGTCAAAGTCTCCTCGGCCACCATGGAGGAAGCGTCCACCAGTATCACCGCTGCCTCAGCCCCACGATCACGCCAAAACGCCCGGTGCGGCCGTTTTCGGCCCGGTGGGAGAAGAAGAGGTCCGTGCGGCACGAGGTGCAATACTCCGCCAACTCCACGTTAGCGGGCGGCACCCCGGCCGAAGCCAGAGCCGCCCAATTGGCACGATATAGATCGAAGCGGAAGAGGCCGTCTCCGAGGGACACCAGGACTTCTCGCCACGGGCTAAAGGCTGCCTTGGCCAGGGAGGCCACGTCGTCTCGGACCACATAGCAGCAGGGGCCAATGCCGGGACCCAGGGCCGCCACCATGGTTTCGGGGTCCGAGTCAAAGGCACCCTGCATAGCTTCCACCGTCCTCTGGGCGATCTTCCCCACCGTGCCTTTCCAGCCGGCGTGGGCCAGGGCCACGGCATGGTGCACCGGATCATACAGGATGATGGGCGTGCAATCAGCGAACCGCATCAGAAGAGGCACCTCTGGCTCGTCGGTGATCAAGGCGTCGGCCCGAGGAAGCCCTCTGGCGGGATAGGCCCCGGTGCCCCGGTCGCCGCGCCGCATCTGTTTTATGTCGAGGCCATGGGCCTGGAATGTGCTCGTCAGGGATTCCATCTCCAGGCCCAGTTGCGCGCAGGCCCGCTGGCGGTTGGCGATGACGCACTCCGGCCGGTCGCCCACGGCATAGCTCTGGTTCAGGGTGGCGTAGGGCGGCGCGCTCACGCCCCCGATCCGGGTGAAGACCGCGTGGAGCAGGCCCGGGTAGGCTTCCAGGTTGGAGAAGGTCAGGTAGGGAAGCTGTCCATGGTCATGCCGGTTCAATTCGGTTACCCTCCCGTCCCTCGACGCCCAGCCGGTACTCCCGGCGCAAGAAGCCAATGGGCACCCCACTGTCGACCACTGCCCAGGGGAGGACTTCATCCACCGGGCGGTGGCGGTAGAGGTAAAAATCCTGAGAGAGCCCCGACTCCGCCCAGGCCCGGGCCCAGGCCGCCAGGGAATTGGCAGTCATCATGAGGAGCACGTGCCCCACGCGCCGGTCCCCCCGGGCCAGGACCCCCTGTACCGCCGACCAGGCTGGGCTCTCGGCCTTCGTGGCGATGCCCCGCCGCCCGAGGCTCTGCCGCAAGGCCTCCAGCCTCTCCTCCAGCACCGGCAGCGCCGCCATGGGGGCCCATTGGAAGGCGGTCTGGGCCTTGGGCACGAAGGGCGCCACGCTCACCACGACCTGGCTTCCGGAGCGCGCCATAACCTCTTGGGCCAGGTTGGCTATGGCCTCCACGTCAAGGGATTCTTCTCCGGGGAGGCCGATCATGAAGTACAGCTTCAGTTGTTTCACCCCGAACCGGGCGCACAGCTCCGCCGCCTGGACCACCTGCGCATCGCTTACGCCCTTGTGGATGGCCTCTCTCAGCCTCTCCGACCCGGCCTCGGGCGCCAGGGCCAGGGTCCTGGCACCACTCTCCACCAGCGATTTTACCAGGGTCTCAGAGAGGCTGTCTACACGCAAAGAGGAAACGGCGATCCTCGCCCCCATTTGCCGCAGGCCGGAGGCCAGTTCATCCATGCGCGAGTAGTCCGAGGTCGCCGCCCCCACCAGCCCGATGCGCCTCCCAAATCCCAGCCCTTCCCGGGCCTGGGCCAGGAGCCTCTCCAAGGACCGTTCTCGCAGGGGCCGGAAGCAGTATCCTGCCAGGCAAAAACGGCAACCCCGGGCACAGCCCCGGGACACCTCCATGAGGTACATGTCGCCGAACTCCGTGTCCGGGGTCGTGATCGCCGAGGTGGTGGCGAATTCCTGCAGGTCATGGGCCCATCGGCGACGGACAGGGGAGAAGGGAGAGGGGGAAGTTGATGATGATCCAAGGCGACAGACCGTACCGTCCGGGTTATATGACACCTCGGTGAGGACGGGAACGTACAAGCCTGGCACCAGAGCAAGCCGTCGCCGGCAGTCATCGCGGGGGGATGCGATCTTATCGCGCAGGGCCCAAAGGAGCGCCGGCACCATGGGCTCCGCCTCGCCGATGGCGATGGCATCGCAGATGGCGGCCAGGGGCTCCGGATTGGCGGTGAGGCAGGCGCCGCCGGCGATGACCAGAGGATGAGACTCGTCCCGCTCCTGGGCCACCGGCGGTATCCCGGCGGCCCGGAGAGTGGCCACGACGTTGAAATAGTCCAGCTCGTAGCTAACCGAGAAGGCGACGACCGCGAAATCCCCCAAAGGCCGCCTCGATTCCAGAGAAATGAGGTTCCTGGCCCCCCTCCCTTCATCCCTCACTCGTCCCCTATCACCGACAAAAGCCCTCTCACACACCACGTCGGGATAGGCATTGAACAGCGAGTAAACCGTCTGAAAGCCCAGGCTGGACATGCCCACGTAGTAACTATTGGGGTAGACCAGGGCGATGGCCAGTTTGCCACCCCAGTCTTTGAAGACCGTCCCCCGCTCCCTGGCCAGCCTTTTCTTTACTAGTAAAGAATCCCAGGTCAACCAGCGTCCTCCCTGCTCGTTCTCCACCCGAACCCGATTATACCATACCGGGCGCAAGAGCGAGAGGAAAATCAAACTTCTTTACCAGCTAGGCTTCGCCTCAAACCGATAGGAGTATTCACCGCAAAGAGCGCGAAGTTCGCGGAGATCATCCCTTTATTTTTGCGCCCTCGTGGCCGATCTTCCCGCAGATTCCGAACCTGCGGGAGGATTAACTGGGCCCTCGGCGGTCCTTGCGAATCTTGCTTGGGACTGCAGCCTTAAGGCTGCACTCCAAGAATTCCTTGCCCAGCCAGGCCAATCGCCGAGAATTCAGCTTCAGCCGAAAAGACCGGTTGATTACGGTGCGTATTCCGATGAAATCGTCCACGAGTTCCGGGCATGTCGTCCACCCGTCGGAGCGAAGCGACGCTAGCGTGCACATTATACACTCAGGTGGTCGGCATGGGCAAGGGCGAATTGACCTTGCG
>JBFMCB010000136.1:0-8958 GCA_040754915.1 Chloroflexota bacterium
CTGAGATCGATGATATAATACGCTACGTCCAACCCATCATCCTTGATGACGTAGCCGTCAAACTAGGACCCTGGAGTGGATACAATGTCCTGGCACATTACCTTGTCTGAGCAAGAGCAACCACCACGGCTATCGACTAATCGGCGAACGTGTGATATACTCCGGACAAAGCTGCCCTTTTGCCACCATGCGGAGGCGGCTAAACCCCTGGAGCCTAAAACCTTCTTATGGATGCCGAGGATCAGCCGGAGACCAGGAAATCATTCGATCCAATGGCCGTCCCCTGGACTTTGGGCGACATGGTTAAGGCTACCGGCCTCTTTCTGGCATTCCTGGTCGCCATCCTCGCCGTCGTTTTGGCAACTCGGCATCTTGGCCTCGCCGTGTCGAGAGGCGTGCCACGGCAGGTCATCGTAACCGCTACTTTCCTGGTGCAGGACGGCGGTTTCCTCCTCCTGGTCTGGCTCTTCGGGCTCCGCAAGTACCGCTGCGGCTGGACAACCCTGGGACTACGTCCCTTTTCCGGCCGCCCTGGCTGCGCGCTGGCGGCGGCCGCTTTGCCCTTGGCCTACACCTTCAACTGTCTCTACGTAGGCACAACCCGGCTCCTGGGAGCGAAGCCGACCATCCCCCCGGTGGTGTCACTGTTCGGCCCAGGTTGGCTCGGGTTCGCCTTCGCCTTTGCCCTGGGTGTGTTGGCAGCGCCGGTTATCGAGGAGATCGTGTTCAGAGGTTTCCTCTACGCCGGCCTGCGCCAGCGCTTTGGCGCTGCCTGGGGGGCTCTCGGGAGCGCTGCCATTTTCGCTGTGGGCCACCTGGGGTTGGAGGCCGTCCTGCCTGTGCTGTTTCTGGGGCTTTTGTTTGCTTTTCTATACGAGAGGACTCAATCGCTCTATCCGGGGATCATCCTTCACACCACAGTGAACGCCATCGGGCTAAGCCTTTTGTACCTCCTGCAGGGCATGGGGAACCTTCCCATTTGAATTGGGCCAAGGAGCATGCCCTGGCAATAGATTTCTTTGCTAGTAAAGAAACAGGGTTTTCGCAAGCAGGAAACGATGGACTTGACGCCAGAGCCACATTCGAGTCCAAGGCCAGGGGGCCTGGCCACCGCCGCGCTCATCATCATGGCCGCCTTCGTCTTGAGCCGGGTCCTGGGCCTGGCCCGGGAGATGGTCATCGGCAATCTCTTCGGCACCACCCGGGAGCTGGACGCCTACCGAGCGGCATTCCTCCTCCCGGACATCATCTTCCAGCTCATCGCGGGTGGAGCTCTGGGCTCCGCCTTTATCCCCACGTTTACGGGCTACATAGCTAAAGGTCGGGAGGACGAGGCCTGGCGATTGGCCTCCGGCGTGTTCAACTTGGCCCTGGCCTCGCTCACCGCCGCAGCGCTGGCGGTGGCGGCCCTGGCCGACGGCCTGGTCCCGCTGGTGGTCCCCGGCTTCGAGCCCCAAGCGCAACACCTGACGGCCCAACTGGTACGCATCATGCTCTTCTCGCCGGTGTTGGCCGGCCTCTCCGGCATCGTCATGGGCATCTTGAACTCCTACCAGCACTTCACCCTGCCCGCCCTGGCGCCGGTCATCTACAATCTCTCTATCATCGGTGGCGCTTTTGCTTTGGCGCCCCGTTGGGGGGTGAAAGGGTTGGCGGTGAGCGTGGCAGTGGGCGCGGGATTGCATCTGTTGATCCAGGTGCCGGAGCTCCTGCGCCGGCGGTTGCGCTACCGGCCGACCTTTGCCCTGGACCACCCCGGTGTGCGGGAGGTGGGAAGGCTCATGTTGCCTCGGGTCGTCGGCCTGGCGGCGGTGCAGGTGAACTTCTTGGTGAACAACATCCTGGCCTCAGGGCTTTCGGCCGGCCGTCTCTCCGCGCTGACCTACGCCTGGCAGCTCACCACCCTCCCCTGGGGGATCTTTGCCATGGCTATCTCCACCGCCGTGTTCCCTACCCTGGCCGCCCAGGTGGCCCGGGACGAAAAGGACGAGCTGGGGCGCACCCTCTCCATTTCCTTGCGGACCATCCTGTACCTGACCATTCCTGCCGGCATAGGCCTCCTGGTGCTGCGGGAGCCCATCATCGCCCTTCTTTTCCAGCGCGGCGAGTTCACCCCTGAGTCCACCCAGCTCACCGCCTGGGCGCTTTTGTTTTACGCCCCGGGCCTTTTCGCCCTGGCTGCCACCGAGATCATCACCCGGGCCTTCTATGCCCTACACGATACCAGGACCCCGGTGACGGTAGCGGTGATCACGGTGGCAACGAACATCCTCTTGAGCATAATCCTGGTTCGAATGCTTTCTCAGGGCGGCCTGGCCCTGGCCGCGACCATCGCCAATACCGGGGAGACTGTGGCACTGGTTCTGCTCATCCGTAGACGGCTGGCGGGCATTGACGAGCACGGCCTGGCCCGGAGCGTGGCCAGGAGCCTGGCCGCCTCTCTGGCCATGGGACTATTCTTGTGGTGGCTTTCGTCTACCGCCAGCATCCACCTTTACCTGGCCCGCTTCTCCGGGCTCTTCGTTTTCGTCACCGTTGCCATTGCGCTGGGCGGGGGGTTGTACCTGCTCCTGACCCTGCTCCTGGGCTCTGAGGAGATCAGGCGGATAGGGGCCCTCCGCAAAGCAGGCAGCCTGAAATAAAGATTCCAACATTAGCTCAAAAAGAAAACCGGGGGCCAACGGGTGCTGGCTCCCGGTTGCACAGGTAAGCCTTGTGAGCGGCTAATCACTGGTCCCGGGCACGGGAGTCCGCAGCGCGGGCGGCATCCGGGGCGCGTAGCTCACGCCCAGGTAGGCCACCTCCTTGCCGCTGTCGTCCCGGCGAGAGCCCAGGGTGACTTTAACCCTCTTTTCCTTGCCTTCGCGCTCCACGGTCAGGGTCACCTGGTCCCCGGGCCGGTGCTTCCTGATCTGTTCGGCGAGATCGACACGTGCCGAGAGCCTGGTCCCGTCGACCTCGGTGATCACGTCCCCCACCTGGATACCTGCCCCTTCAGCCGGACTCCCCGGCACTACCTCCCGCACCAGGGCACCGAATTCCAGTGCCCGGAAAGCCCTGGGCGGCACTTGCGGCAGCAACCTCGGCGTCGGGACCGGCGTCCGCCTTGGCGGAGGCTTGACCTCGGGAGACGGTGGTGGAGCCTGGGGCGGCTGTCCCCAAGCCCAGGGCCCCATGCCCCAGGGGCCTCCCCGTGGCATCAGGGGACCACCATACCACCAATAACCCTGTGGGCAACCGTAGCCGTATGCTCCATAGAACCCCCTGACCTGCCAGCGGCCCGCCAGGTAGCCGGCAGCCGCCCCGGCGATGCCGCCGCCAACGGCTCCCAGGAAGATACCAGCGAGGACCAGGATCACCAGGCCCAGGCTTACACCTCGTTTTTGCGCATCGTTCATACGAGCCTCCTGATCTTAAACTACCTGTATCATAACACCAGAATATGAAGAAGTGATGAAGGCCGCCAGGACGCTGCCCAGATGGCACCCCTTACCTTTTTTTCCTGGACCTGGCCCCGTATCTTTCGCGCATGAACCTGAGCACCACGCCGTCGATGAGGTCGTCATCGCGCAGTCGTTCTTCCAGGTTTTCCTTGAGGCAAAAAGCCCGGAGCGCTTGCTTAGCATCCTCGGAGAAACGAGAATCGACCGTTCCCTGGAAATAGCCCAGCCGGCTTAAGATGCCCTTGACCTCTAGGGCGGCAGCGCCTTCTAAAGGTACGAGATCTTTCGCTTCCGTCTTGTAGAAATATAGCCCGAACAATCCCAGAAGGCGGCCTAGCTCCCGGATGGGCTCCGGATGGTCGTCCACCCTCAGGTCCACATAGCGATCGCCCCGCCCACCGTATCCGCCTCGTTCGCGCACCACCAGGAGCGCGGCCGACTGTTGGCCCCGGCTGTCGCCTCCCGCCTCCTGGCCAGCCGCCAGGGCCGCCACCAGCCGTTGGGCCAGCGAGCCCGAGGAGCTGGTAAACGCCTGGGCCATGGCCTGCACTGTCTCCTGGCCCACCAGGATGTTGCCCTGGCATGTGAAATTAGGGCCGATGATGTGCCCTGCCCATTGGAAACACTGATTGCCAGTGTAGGCTGCCGTTCTCCCTGCCGCGTCCACCATCCCCACCTGCCGATGATCGCGGCCTCCGTCGCCGGAGATGAGGCATTCCAGCGCCGCCGCAGCGCCCATGCCCCTGGACAGGAGATCGAGTCCCTCTGGCCCATAGCTGGTGTTGGCCCAGGCCTGGGTGGCGATGGCCCCCACGCCGGCCCGGGCCCAGGGCACCACCGCGCCCACGGCCAAAAACTTGGACTGGACGGCCACCCCCAGGTCCCTGGTCTCGGGATCAAAGGCCACGATGGAAAAGGTGGACATGGGGTATTCATCCCGATGGGCAGCCAGGTCTGTGACCTTCATAGATCGCCCCTCCAGACCCTATTTGGTTCCAACTACCAGCGTGTAACGCCGGGGGTAAAGCATCGCTTCGCCATACTTGCGCTTGACGAAACGGGAAAAAACCTCATAACCCTTCTGGAACTGTTGCTCGGACAATAGAGAGAGCGTTGAGATATACTTGGCCCGCACGTGGCGCAGCAACTCGTCGGTGGAGACCCAGTCTCCGGCATATTCCACCCGCAAAGAACGCACATCACGAAAGCCACAGGACGACATGAGCTCCCTGATCCGAGGGATGGGGGGAAAGCGCTTGAGGTCGATGGCCGTGATGCCGGGAAACTCCTTCAGTATGTACCGGCGGATCTGCCCATGGGAAGCGGTGAAGATCAAAGCTCGCCCGCCTCTCCGGAGCACACGCCACATCTCCAGCAGGGCCTCGGTCCGGTCCACCACGTGGTGCAGCACCATGGTCATGTAGACGCAGTCGAAGGTGGCCGGGGGAAACGGTAGCTGCTCCGCGGCCCCTCGTGCCCAGACCGCTCTCCCGGCGCTGGGCTTGCGCGAAGCCTGGTTCAGCATTTCTTGGGAAGGATCCAGGCCGAAGATCCTGGCCCCGCTTTTTTCGGCAATTGCCAGGGTATAGCGCCCGGTGCCACAGCCGACATCGAGCACCCGAGAGCCGGGCTGAATGCCCCCCACCTCCACGATCTGATCCAGCTCGGCACGCTCGAGAATGGGCAAGAGGCCTCGGGCGTCGTCATAGCAGGCGGCGATAGGGGCGTAGTCGGTTTTCGGTACCTGCTTCTTTACTAGTAAAGAAGGCCCCATAGCTGGCCCTAATCCATTTCAGCGGCTTTTCGGCGCTGGGAATACCGATACGAGTTGAGGAAGAGCAGAAAATCCTGAGGTCTGGCACGCCGCTCACCGCTGATCCCCAGCGAGAACAGGTAGAAGCCTTTCGCCTTGACCGCGGAACAGAAGCGCTCCACCTGCTCCCTGGGCACGGTGGCGGTGCTCATGATCGGGACGAAGCCGGGTTTGCCGCTGGTGATGTTGATGTCGCAGATGCACCAGTCCTGCTCAGTGGCGGTCAGGGTGATCTCCACCTGATCTGGGCTCACCGATTGTTCACGGAGGATCTTCAGGTAGCCAAGGTAATAGTCCGCGGGGACCTGCAATACCACCGAGGGGTAGGCCTCGGACCCATAGTTGCACAGGCCTACGAAGATCCGGATGTCGAGCTCAAGGTAGCCTTCCTTCCCTGGCGCCTCCAATGTTGCCCCCCAGGAATAGAGATACCAGAACCGAAAGCCGTCTCCGGGGCTCATTATAACGCAGAAGCACGGTTCAGGCAACCAGCAGAGCTACCAGGAACCAGATATTGACACTTTCGGAAGCGTAGACTATACTTTGCATGCGGCGATGCGCCAGTTTATGGCTATCTTTCGGCCTGGTTTCTTCACTAGTAGAAAGCCCCTTGACCCCATTCTGAAGGAGGCTTATGGAAGCCCTGACAACTAGCCCTGTCCCCCCCGCTGAGCCGCGGTCGCTAGAGGAGACCGGCATAAGCCTGGGCTTTCTGGCCGACCTGGCCCTTAAAACCGTCTATCTCAAGGGTGAGATGAGCGGCCAGGAGGTAGCCAATGCTTTGGGGCTGCCCTTTGCCAACGTGGTGGACCGTGTTCTGGAATTCCTCAAACGCGAGGAGCTCTGCGGGGTTACTGGAAGCCGTGGATTCGGTGAAAGGGCCTTTCAGTACGTCATCTCGCACAAGGGCACGGACAGGGTTCGAGAGGTTTTGTCGCGGTCCCAGTACGTGGGGCCGGCACCGGTGACCCTGGAGACCTACTGGGCTATGGTCAAGCGGCAGTCCGTAAACCAGGTGACGGTGAACCGCGATGACGTGAGGCAGGCCTTCTCCCACCTGGTTTTGAGCCAGGCTACGCTGAACAAGGTCGGTCCGGCGGTGAACTCGGGGAAATCGATCTTCCTCTACGGGCCACCTGGCAACGGCAAGACCAGCATGGCCGAGGCCATTGCCCTGCTTCTGAAGGGTCGGGTATATATCCCCTACGCCGTGGAGGTGGACGGCCAGGTGATCAAGGTATTCGATCCCTTGAATCACCAGGCGGTGGAAATGGCGATGGACCGCGATGCCACTCCTCCCCCCGGGCTTCCGCGGCGTGACCATCGCTGGGTGCTGGCGACACGCCCGGTAGTGATGGTGGGGGGTGAGCTCACCCTGGAAAGCCTGGACCTGGTTTACGACGATATCGCCAAGTACTACGAAGCGCCCTTCCAGATGAAGGCCAACGGTGGGATGTTCTTGATCGACGACTTCGGTCGCCAGCAGGTGCGGCCCAGGGACCTGTTGAATCGCTGGATAGTGCCCCTGGAGAAGCGCGTGGACTACCTGACCTTGGAAACGGGCAAAAAGATCGAGATACCCTTTGATCAGTTGATCGTCTTCTCCACCAACATCGCCCCCAGAGAACTGGTGGACGAGGCCTTCTTGAGGCGGATCCGCCACAAAATCGGCGTCGAAGACCCCTCGGAAACCCTCTACCGGAAGATCTTCCAGCTCGTCTGTGACCAGCGAGGCGTGCCTTTCGAACCGGCCGCTTTCGACTACCTGCTTCAAGAGCACTACCACAAAGTGGGCCGCGAATTAAAAGCCTGCCACCCCCGGGACATCATCGAGCAGATCATCGACATCGCCCGCTTCCAGGATGTCCCGCCGACCATGTCTAAGGAGCTGATCGACCAGGCCTGTGAAACCTACTTCGTGGCCTTCTAGCTTCACCCTGGATATACCGGTTAGCCGGCAATAGCTACAGGAGCGAGGCGCCAAAGCCGCTCGAGGCGAAGATGTCAGAAGCAGCTACGGAGAAGGCACAGGCCATGGGGCGCACGATGGTGATGCTCCGCTACCTGGTCGTGTTGTCTTTCCTGCCCCTGGCCCTCTTCGCCCCAGAAGCGAAGCCCAACCTTGCCCTTTTGATTCCTTTCGCGGTCCTGGTCTTGCTCTTCAACGTCATTGTCTCCCGGCTGCTGCCCTCGCTATCTCACCGGATCCTGCTCGTGAGTTGGTTGCTCGCCCTTAGCGATGGCCTCTTCGTCACCATAGCCGTCGCCTTGAGCGGAGGCCTGAAGAGCCCTTTTTTCTTGCTTTATCTCCTCAATATCATCGAAGCGGCTATGTGCCTGAACCTCCAGGCCAGCATTGGGATAGTCCTGGTGGATGCGATCCTGTACTTGGCAGCTTCGCTCTTACCCTGGAACTCCTTCGATCTGGCCAGTGACCTGGTGTACTTCTCGATCAATGTGCTAGGCTTTCTGTTCGTGGCTGCTTTCACTGGACTCCTCTCTGCCTCGGAGCAACGCCACCGGGAGATGTCAGTCCTGGATCCCCTCACTGGCCTCTATAACCGGACCTACCTTTTGGCCCGGCTGAACGAGGCTATCCTGCAGGCCAGGCGGATGGAGCTGGGAGTTTCCCTGCTCATGGCCGATCTGGATCACTTCAAAAGGGTGAATGACAGCTACGGTCACGCCAGGGGGGACGCCGTATTGCGGGCCATCGCTGCCTGCATTAAGCGAAATCTGAAGATGTTCGACGTCGCCTGCCGCTACGGGGGCGAGGAGATGGTGGTGGTGTTGCCCCATCTTTCCAAGGCCCAGGCGCTGATGGTCGCCGAGCGCCTGCGGGCAGCCGTGGCCACAGAGCCCATGTCGGCCGTGGCCCAGACCATCAGCATCGGCGTGGTCACCTATCCAGAAGATGGGGGCACTCCGGAGGAGCTGTTGAGATCAGCCGACATCGCCATGTATCAGGCCAAACGCCAGGGGCGCAACCGCGTCTGCGGCCACGAGCCGGGCCAGCAGGATCTCAGGAAGCAGTAGCCCGGGGATATCCCAATTAATCGCTAAGGAGAAAAGAAACCAGGCTTCTCTCTATCTCTGCGTCTTTAGTGTCCCAGCGGTTCAATCCTACTTAATCTGACCGCCCAAGGTTGCACCGCCTCTCGCCTGGGAGTATAATAAAGCAGCATGCTCGGGGCATCGCCCGTTATTAAGGAGAGACAGATGCCCGAATTGGTCCCCGGCAGCATGCTGGGCCAGTACCGCATTCTGGAGAAGATCGGCAAGGGCGGCATGGCCACGGTGTACAAGGCCTACCAGGCGGCCCTGGACCGCTACGTGGCGATCAAGGTGTTGCCCGCCATCCTGGTCCAGGAGGAGGGCTTCCTGGCCCGCTTCACCCAGGAGGCCAGGGCCATCGCCAGGCTCCGCCACCCCAACATCCTGACCGTCTTCGACTTCGGCGAGGCCCAGGGGCTGGCCTACATTGTCATGGAGTACGTGGAGGGGGGCACGCTGAAGCAGCGCCTGGGCCAGCCCCTTGACCTGGACACGGCGCTGCGGGTGGTGCGGCAGGTGGGCGCGGCCCTGGAGCATGCCCACAGCCAGGGCGTGTTGCATCGGGACGTGAAGCCCTCCAACGTGCTGGTGGGGAAGGGGGACTGGCTTCTCCTCTCCGACTTCGGCCTGGCCAAGATGGCCGAGGGA
>JBFMCB010000137.1:0-8841 GCA_040754915.1 Chloroflexota bacterium
AATGGCAAGTAGGCTGCTCTATGGGCCTGGCAGATCCAGCCAGACACCGCCAAGCACGCTGCGCGCCCTTGCCGGATTTGCCCACCGCCACCGCAGCCAACCTGCCCTACACTACTTTTTGGTGAATGCCCTCGTCGGTTTGAGGCAATGCTTCGCTAGTAAAGATGCCGCTCTCCTCCAGCGTATTGCGAGCCGGGCTCCGCAATGGTACAATAGCCGCGCCATCAACGCCAGGGAGCTTGGCGCTATTTGCCCGCGGACGCACCGCTTGATTGAAGAATCAGGTTACGAGGTAATCGCCCATGGAACGCTTTGAACCCTTCGGAGGGATCGTTTGGCGACCAACGCCAGAGTTGCTCGCCCGCAGCCACCTCAAGCGCTTCATGGACCGGCACGGCATCGCCTCGTTCGACGAGCTGATGCAGCGTTCGACCGGCGATCTGGAATGGTTTTGGAACGCGGTGCTGGACGACCTGCACATCGAGTTCTACGAGCCCTATCGCCAGGTGGTAGACTTGTCCCGTGGCATCCCCTGGGCACGCTGGTGCGTGGGCGGGAAGCTCAACATCGTTCACAATTGTTTGGACAAGTACGTCGGCACGCCGACCGAGAACCGCACCGCGCTGCGCTGGGAGGGCGAAGAAGGAACCATTCGCCTCCTGAGCTACGGCGACCTGTACCGCGAAGTGAACCGGCTGGCAAGCGGGCTGCGCCGATTGGGGCTGAAGAAAGGGGACGCCATCGGCCTCTTCATGCCCATGACACCGGAGATCGCCGTGGCGCTCCTGGCCATCGTGAAGATCGGCGGGATCATCCTGCCGCTCTTCTCCGGTTACGGTGCGTCGGCGCTCACCACCCGGCTGGCCGACGCCGGTGCCAAGGCGCTGTTCACCGCCGATGGCTTTTTCCGGCGCGGGCAGGTGGTGCCGATGAAGGCCACCGCGGACGAGGCCGTGGCCAACGTCCCCTCCATCGAGCACGTCATCGTCATGCGCCGCGCCGGGAATCCCGTGGCATGGGATCCAACACGCGATAGGTGGTGGGACGAGATCGTCGCCGGTCAGGCGCCGGTATGCGCGACCGAGCGCACCGACGCGGAAGACCCGCTGATGATCATTTACACTTCCGGCACCACCGGCCGGCCCAAAGGGGCAGTGCACACCCACTGCGGCTTCCCCGTCAAATCGGCGCAGGACATGGCCCACGGGCTGGACATGCAGTCCTGCGACACGATCTACTGGGTGACCGACATGGGCTGGATGATGGGCCCCTGGGAGGTGTTCGGCACGCTGATCTTGGGCGGGACCATGGTCTTTTTCGATGGCGCCCCGGACTATCCCAGCCCAGACCGGCTGTGGGATATCGCCGAGAGGCATGGCGTAACTGTCCTCGGCATCAGCCCCACCCTCGTGCGCGCGCTGATGCGCTACGGCGACACGCCGGTGAAGGAGCACGATCTCTCGGCGCTGCGCATTCTCGGCTCCACCGGCGAACCGTGGAACCCCGACCCCTGGCTGTGGTTTTTCAACACCGTCGGCGGCGGCCGGTTGCCGATCATCAACTACTCCGGCGGCACCGAGGTGTCCGGCGGCATCGTCATCGGCAACGTGCTGGTGCCGCTGAAACCCTGCGCCTTCTCCGGGCCGGTGCCCGGGATGGCCGCCGACGTGGTGGACGACGAAGGGCGCAGCGTGCGGGACCAGGTGGGTGAGCTGGTGATCCGCGGCCCCTGGATTGGGATGACGCGGGGCTTCTGGCACGACCCCGACCGCTACCTCCAAGCCTACTGGTCGCGCTGGCCCAACGTGTGGGTTCACGGCGACTGGGCGGCGGTGGACGCCGACGGCTTATGGTACATTCTCGGCCGCTCGGACGACACGATCAAGGTGGCCGGCAAGCGGCTGGGCCCGGCCGAGGTGGAGTCGGTGTTGGTGGCGCATCCGGCGGTGAGCGAAGCCGCCTGCATCGGCGTACCCGATCCGCTCAAGGGGGAAGAGGTCGTTTGCTTCTGCGTGTTGAAACCGGGCCACGCGCCGGACGAGGGTTTGGGCGAGGAGCTTAAGGAGCGGGTGGCACGCGAACTGGGCAAACCACTCAAGCCGCGCCAGGTCAAATGTGTGCGGGACCTGCCCAAGACGCGCAATGCCAAGGTGATGCGCCGCGTGATCCGCGCCGCCTATCTGGGCCTCGACCCCGGCGACCTGTCGTCGCTGGAGAATCCGCAAGCGGTGGAGGAGATTCGCCAATCCGCCGGATAACCGTGGGATCAAACATCGGCGATTCGCCATTTCAGGCGGTGTTTGGCCAGCACCCGGGACGGCCAAAGCCAGGGTGGGCAAGGAGAGCCAACTTCGCCTCTCACCCGGGGGCCAGGGGGGCCCAGGCCCCCCCTGATGTCAGGAGGATGACGTGGATTTCGTGGAACATATCACTGACCAGGGTGAACCGCTCGCCTACATCGTCCGCGCGGAACTGAACCCAGCCCAGACGACCTTTGTCACGCCGCCCGAATTCACGCAGCAGATCGGGCTGGTGGTTTACCGGGCTGGCGGCGAGATCGCCCGTCACGTGCACAAACCCCTGGAGCGACACATCGTGGGGACCTCGGAGGCGCTGGTCGTCAAGGCTGGACGCTGTGAGGTGGACATCTATAATGCCGAGCATCGGCTGGCGGCGACCCGGGAATTGCGCACGGGCGATGTCCTCATCATAATCAATGGTGGGCATGGATTCCGGATGCTGGAAGATACCGTTTTCCTGGAAGTGAAGCAGGGCCCGTACACCGGGCTTGATGAGAAGGAGCGGTTCTGAATGATCCCGGTTAACGAGCCGCTGCTTGGCGAGCGGGAGCTAGAGTACGTCACCGAGTGTGTCCGCGGCGGCTGGGTCTCCTCCGCCGGCCGGTTCATCGAGGAGTTCGAGCAGGGCTGGGCCGGGTATTGCGGACGCCGCTATGGCGTCGCCCTCTGCAACGGCACCGCCGCGCTGCAGGTAGCGGTGGCTGCCCTCGATCTCCAGCCGGGCGACGAGGTCGTCATGCCCACTTTCACCATCATCTCCTGCGCCCAGGCCGTCGTTTATGCCGGCGGGGTTCCCGTCTTGGTGGATAGCGATCCCCACACCTATTGTATGGACGTCAACCAGATAGCGGACAGGATCGGCCCGCGTACGCGGGCGATCATGGCGGTCCACATCTACGGGCACCCGGTGGACATGGACCCGGTCCTGGAGTTGGCCGAGAAACACGGCCTTGCCGTCATTGAGGATGCAGCGGAGGCCCATGGCGCCGAGTATCTCTCAGGAAGGGATGGGCCTCATCCCACCCGCCAACGTTGCGGGAGTTTTGGAACGCTCAGTTGTTTCAGCTTCTACGCCAATAAACTGATCACCACCGGCGAAGGGGGCATGGTCCTGACCGATGACTCGGGACTGGCCGCGAAGGCCTCGTCCCTGCGCAACCTGTGTTTCCAGCCTGGGCGACGGTTCTATCACGAGGAATTGGGCTTTAACTTCCGCATGACGAATCTGCAGGCGGCGCTGGGACTGGCCCAGTTGGAGCGGATGGATCAGATCGTGGCCCGCAAGCGCTGGATGGGAATGGAGTATACTCGCAGGCTAAAGGGCGTCCCGGGGCTCGAATTGCCGGTGGAAGAGCCCTGGGCCCGCACCGTGTACTGGATGTACGGCGTGGTCGTTTCCGAAGAGACAGGGATGGATGCCACGGAGTTCTCCCGGCGGTTGGCCGAGCGGGATGTCGAAACCCGGCCCTTTTTCCTGGGCATGCACGAGCAGCCAGTCTTTCAGCAAAGAGGTCTCTTTCGGGGCGAATCCTATCCGATTGCCGAACGTATCGCTCGCCAAGGCTTGTATCTTCCATCCGGCCTGGCCCTGACCGAGGGGCAACTGACCCAGGTCGCTCGGGCGGTGCGAGAGGCGCTCACCTCATGAATGAAACATCCTAGCAATGGTAGGGGCGAATCTTGCGTTCCTTTCCAAAACCCTGACTGATCATTCGCCATCTCTGACGCTCAGGTGGGAGTCCCGAGCGCTTTGATAAAGGGAAAACAAACTGGCGGACTGTTACCGCCCGAGCGACTGGATGTAAATCACTTCTGCAGTGATACGCTCGCCACTCTTGGGTCCCCATACCATGACCATGTTGCCGACTTTGACGTCGGTCAGGCTGGCTTCTTCGGCCTGGGACTGTGCTTGTCCGCCACTCGGTATTCTTTGGTTCCCTGCCGGCCCAGATGCAACGCCCTTGTAGAACTTGGTCTCGGGGGTGACCACCACCTCGGTCTGACTGCTCGTATCCGGTGCGCCCGGTCCCCCGATGACGACCGGACCCTCTCGCCCTCCGATGACGACCGGACCCTCTCGCCCTCCGAAGGATGTTCTCCCCAGGGTAAGCACCTGGCCCTGGATCTTCTGGACGATTCCAGAACCAGCCGCCGGTTCTTTGGGCAACTGTGCGGGGAGTTGCGCCGAAAACGCCGGCCTGGCGCTGCGCAGGTTCCGCTCCGCCAGCAGCCGTCCACCGACAAAGGCTGATCCCATTAGCAGAACCTCCAGCAAGGCTATGCCGACCCACAAAACCCACCGCTGTCGCGGCTGCGTCGTCACTCTCGCCGCTGAGCGAGTCTCCATCTTCCCAACCTCCTCTTATTCGTACCGCAGCGCTTCAATCGGATCCAGCCGCGAGGCGCGAATCGCCGGATAAATCCCAAAGATGATGCCGACGATCAGCGCCACGCCAAATGCTTCGGGGATACTCTGCCAGGTTAAGGCGGCCGCCAGATCCGAGCGGTACCGCGTCAAGAGCGGAATGACCAGAATGCCGACGGCCACTCCCAGCAGCCCGCCGCTCAGGCTCAGCACCACCGCCTCGATCAGGAATTGCTGCACAATATCCCACCGCCGCGCGCCTACGGCCAGCCGCACTCCAATCTCTCGCGTCCGCTCCGTCACCGATACGAGCATCACGTTCATAATGCCGATGCCGCCCACCGCCAGCGACACAATCGCCATGCCGACCAGCAACAGAGCAAACGTCTGGGCCGATTCGGACTGCGCTTGAGTGACCTGTCTCAGACTAAAGACCTCCACATCCTCCTGCTGATCCTCTGGAGTGTTGTGCGCCTCTCGAAAATACTTCTTGATCGCTTCGGTCGCGGCAGCGATTTCCTTCTCATCCCGCACGCGGACGCGCACCGAAACCGAGCGATCTTTGCCGAACAGGTCAGTCACCGCCGTCGCGATGGGCAAGATGACCTGGTTGTTGGGGTCCACGCGCGGATCGGAAATATCCAACTCCTTGACCAAGCCAATGACCTCAAACCTCAACCGGTTGATCCGCACCTCTTGTCCGATTGGGTCTTCATCGGGGAATAGCTGTTGGGCCACGGTCTGCCCAATCACCGCCACGCGCGTCTTGTCTTCCACATCGTTCGCGTTAAAGAATTCGCCGCGGGCGACGTAGCCTGGGTTTTGAGTCGTGATCCAATCCGCCGCGACCCCCAGGATCGTCGTATCGTCCAGACTCTCGCGGCCGCGCACCACGCTACCCCTACTGCTGAGACTCGCCTGGACCGCCACAATAGAAGGCAAATCCTTCAGCCCCACCGCTTCCTCGTACGTGATCGGCTTGCTCGTAGCGCCCGGGTTGAAACTGCCGAATTGCCAGCGTTGGGAAATCATCATCTCGTTGGATCCCAAGCCGCGAAACCGGCTCTGGACTGCCTCTTGCGCGCCGGTCCCCAACGCGACCATCACGATCACCGAAGCCACGCCGATGATGACACCCAGCGTGGTCAGCAAAGAACGCAGTTTATTGTGCGCCAGGCTTTCCAGAGCCGTCTGCATACTATCCAACAGATGCATGCTCACTCCTCCACCAACACACCATCGCGGATGTGCAGAATTCGGTCAGCACTGCGCCGCGCGACCTCGGCGTCGTGGGTCACCAGGATGACCGTACGCCCTTCGCCGTGCAGTTCGATCAGCAGGTCAATGATCGCATCCCCGGTCGCGCTGTCCAGATTGCCGGTCGGCTCGTCCGCCAGGATCAGCGCCGGATCGTTCATCAGGGCGCGTGCGATCGCCACGCGCTGGGCTTCGCCGCCAGACAGTTCCGTTGGACGATAATCCAATCGCTCCCCCAAGCCGACGCGCTCCAACAGTTGCCGCGCGCGTTCTCGTCGCTCCCGGCGCGCCTGCTTGCTATAGAGTGACGGCAGTTCTACATTGCGCAGTGCACTGAGACCAGGCAGCAACTGAAAGGATTGGAAGACAAAGCCGATGCGCTGTCGGCGCACCTGCGCTAACTCGCGTTCCGACAATTGCGTGGCCTCGCGCCCTTCCAAGCGGTATACTCCACCCGTCGGTCGCACCAGACAGCCGATCACGTAGAGCAGCGTAGACTTGCCCGAACCCGAAGGTCCCATGATCGCCACGAATTCGCCGCGCCGGACGGTAAAGGTGGCGCGGCGCAGCGCGAACGTTTGCTGCGATCCTTTGGGATATGCTTTGCTTAGTTCTTGGGCTTCGATAATCGGCTCACTCATTGTTGCGTCACCACCTGGTCACCCTCTTGCAGTCCGGAGAGAATCTCCACATTGAGGTCACCCACCAATCCGATCTTGACGCTGCGGGTAATCGTCTGTCCTCCTTGCAGCACCGGTACCGATACGGTTGTGTTGGCGCGGGCGCGGAGGGCGCGGCGCGGTAGGGTCAACACACCTTTGCGCTCTGCCACGACAATGTCGGCGTCGGCAGTCATGCCGGGCAGTAAGCCCGGCGGCGCCTGATCGAGCGCGACGAAAACAGTGTAGGTGACGGCGCCCTGCATGCTCGCCCTCTTCGGCACCACGCGATTCACCTTGCCCGGAAAAGTCTCGCCCGGTCGCGCGTCAAAGGTGAGTACGGCAGACTGTCCCGACTGCACCAGGTTCACGTCTTCCTGTCCCACCGTCGTCTGCACCTCCAACTGCGTCAGGTCAGCCAGTTCAATGATGGCAGCGTTCGCCGAGACCATGTCGCCCGCCCGGGCTTTGACGTCCAGCACCCTGCCGCCAAATGGAGCGACCAGGGTGGCGCCCGCCAGGTCCGCCTGGGCTTTTTTCAAAGCCAGCCCGGCAGCTTGCACGGCGTTTTCTGCTTGTTTCACGTCGGTCGGATCCGGGCCTGCCTTCAGTTCTGCCAGTTGGGTCTGCGCCTTGCGCAGGTTTTCCTCCGCGTTGGTCACCTTCTGATTCGCTTGGCTCAGAGCCAAAGCCGCCTGAGTGCGCGCTATATCAAGCCGCTCCTTGGCGGTCATCAAGTTATTCCATTCCACGTCCAGGCGCGTCTTGTCAATCTCACCCCGCTCGTATTTCTTCAAATAGTCTCCATAGTTCCCTTCGTACCAGGCGTGTTCGTACTCCCGGTCCCGCACATTCTTGGAGACGACATCACTTTTCTGGACGACGACCAGGTTGTACCTGGCGTTCTCCAATTCCGTCTGGGCATCTATGACCGCAGCGGTAGCGGCAGCCAGGTCTTCGGCGGACGGGCCCGCTTGGAGTTTCTGGAGCGCGGTTTGTTTGACCTCGAAATCGGCTTGTGCTTGCGCCAACGCCAGTTTCAGCGGCTCCGGATCGAGGCGCGCCAGGGCCTGACCTTGAGACACCACATCGCCTGTGCGAACCGTGAGTTCCACTAAGCGACCGCCAGCGGAAAAGCCCAACTGCTGCTGGCGGGCGGGAACGACTTCGCCAGGCACGGTCAGCATCTGGCGCACATCGCCGCGAGTCACTCGAACCGTCGTCACATCGGCGCGGGGGTTGACTGTGCAGTGGGCAGCGACCACGTTACACTTTGGTAGCCCAGCCAGCCGGACAGGACAATCAGTGCGAGGGATGCGATAATGCCAGCCGGAATAATGAGACGTTTCATCACGACTCTCCTTGCTGTCATTGCTCACAACTCAAGCGGCGTGTCACCCCGAGACCGCCCCAGATCCAAGCGATTCGGAGCGAAAAAGGCCGCCTGGCCTGCCGATCCTATATGCTTATGTCAAGTTCTTGGGCCTAAGTTATGACGAATGGTCCTCCTCTGGTCGTTGCTCTCACCGGTCATTATGGCATGGGATTGTGAATACCTGATGAAGAACCGACGAAGTAGGGGCGACCCGTCGGGTCGCCCCTACTTTCGTGGTGAGCACGCGCCCCCACGGCCGCACATTACTATGTCCTTCAGGATTTCACCCTCTGGGATCTGGCAATCGGTGTCGAGATCAAATTCGGTCTGGAAATAGAACCCGTTTACCTTGACTCTTTGCTCCTGAAAGTAGAAGACCTCGATACTCTACTTGTCATGAAGAAGAAGCTTGACCTTGAGAAGCTGAAACGCTTCTTTAGAAATCTAGCCCGTCAGGTCGGGGAAAAAGTTACTGCCTGACTTGATTCGAAGTTGGGCAGTAGGGCAGGAGGAGCCATGTCGCAAAACTAATCGTACGACATCAGAGCTACGTCAAGTTCGTGCACCGAAAACCATCGCCAAGAAACTGGAAGGGAATACCACCTTGATCAGGGATTGAAACGCTGTGCTAACGGAAAAAATATGATTCCCTCTTGGGCAGCCTTTTGAATCTTCAGATCAAGAGCATCAATTAATGAGACGTGCCCTTCAAGGATCAAAGTTAGATCAGACCCATCCATAAGAACAATGTTGGAGGACTTTGGTGCATGAAACTATGCAAAAGTGGCGTGGATCGGGTAATCTTGTGGTATGTCAAAGACAACAAGGTCTACTCGTCCACGCCGGAAATCAGTATATCATGTTCGGAACTGGTCGGAATACGAC
>JBFMCB010000138.1:0-8814 GCA_040754915.1 Chloroflexota bacterium
ACCCGCTGATCGGCACTGGTCAAAGAGGAGAAGCAGGATGTTCACCGGCATAGTCGAGGGGATCGGCACGGTTAAATCCCTCCGTTTGGGCAGGTCGGAGAACACCCTGCATATCGTTGCCAGGGATGTCCTTCTAGAGATGGCCATAGGCGACAGCATCGCCGTCAACGGCGTCTGCCTCACCGTTGCCCAACGGGATGCCTTTTCCTTCGTGGTGGGCTTGATGCCCGAGACGCTCCGGCGCACCAATCTGGAGCGACTGCAAGTTGGTAGCCCGGTGAACCTGGAGAGAGCGCTGAAGGTGGGTGGCCGATTGGGCGGCCATTTTGTCCAGGGTCATGTGGACGGGGTCGGCAAGGTGCTCGCCGTAAGGCGCGATGGCGATGCCCTGGCCTATACCTTTGGCGCACCGCCGGAGGTGATGCGCTATGTGGTGCCCCAGGGCTTCATCGCCGTAGATGGGGTCAGCCTGACGGTGGTGGGCTGCGATGCCGCTTCCTTCACCGTTTCCTTGGTCGGTTTCACCCAGCGAAACACCATCCTGGCCGCCAAGAAGGTGGGGTACGAGGCCAACCTAGAAACGGACATCATGGCTAAATATGTGGAGAGGATGCTGGGGAAAGAGCGGCGCTCAGGGGTGAGCGAAGAGCTTCTGACCAGACATGGCTTCTTGTCGCCAGGCCAACAAGCTTGATCGGAAAGGCTCTTGCAATTGAGATCTTCGCCACAGGGAGGGAAGATGGCGCTGTCAACCATTGAGGAAGCGATAGAGGACATACGAACGGGCAGATTCGTCATCGTCATCGACGACGAAGGTCGGGAAAACGAGGGTGACCTGACTCTTGCCGCCGAGAGGGTGACGCCCCAGGCGATAAATTTCATGGCCAAGCATGGGCGAGGGCTCATTTGCCTCGCCATTACCGCCGAACGGTTGGAGGAGTTGAGGATCCCGATGATGGTGCAGGAGAACACCGCCCGGTTCGGCACCGCCTTCACCGTTTCCATTGACGCCAAGCACGGGACCACCACGGGCATCTCCGCCCATGACCGGGCAGCTACGATCAGGGCGGTGCTGGACCCGGCCACCAAGCCCGAGGACATCGCCATGCCCGGCCACACCTTCCCCTTGAGGGCCTGCCCGGGAGGCGTCCTGGTGCGGGCTGGCCAGACCGAGGCGGCGGTGGACCTGGCTCGGCTGGCGGGCCTTTACCCGGCGGGCGTGATCTGCGAGATCATGAAAGAGGACGGGACTATGGCCAGGCTGCCGGACCTGGAGGCATTTAGCCGGGAGCATGGCATTAAGATCATCAGCATCGCCAGCTTGATCGAATACCGGCGACGCCACGAGAAACTGGTCCGCCGGGTGGCCCAAGCCAGGATGCCTACGGCCTGTGGTGAGTTTACGGTCATCGCTTATGAGAACCTGCTCACCAGTGAGCAACATCTGGCCCTGGTAAAAGGCGAGGTTGGCGACGGCCGGCCAGCCCTGGTGAGGGTGCATTCGGAGTGTCTGACCGGCGAGGTCTTCGGCTCACTGCGCTGCGACTGTGGTGAGCAGCTCAGGACAGCGATGCAGCTCGTCGAGAACGAGGGGCGCGGGGTGCTGCTTTATATGCGCCAGGAGGGGAGGGGGATTGGCTTGCACAACAAGCTCCGCGCCTACGAGCTGCAAGACCAAGGGCTGGATACCGTGGAGGCGAATAGGCACCTGGGCTTTCCCCCTGATCTGCGGGAGTATGGGATCGGAGCGCAGATCCTGGTGGACCTGGGGGTTCGGAAGGTCAGGTTGCTCACCAATAATCCACGCAAGATCGTGGGTCTGGAAGGACATGGGCTCTGCATCGTAGAGCGGGTGCCCATCGTCGCCGCCAATAGCAGAAACATCGGTTACCTGAGGACAAAAAAGGAGAAGCTCGGGCATCTTCTCGAAATATGAAAGGGGGTAGGCATATGGGAAAGGTCTACGAGGGGAAGCTTCTGGGCGAGGGGTTGCGCTTTGCCCTGGTGGTTTCCAGGTTCAACGAATTCATTAGCACCAAGCTGTTGGAGGGAGCCCAGGATGCCCTGGTGCGTCACGGCGTGGCGGAGGAAAGTGTAGAAACAGTCTACGTGCCAGGGGCATTCGAGATCCCGATGGTGGCGAAGAGATTGGCTCGAAGTGGCCGCTACGATGCCGTCATCTGCCTGGGAGCGGTTATCCGCGGAGCGACCCCCCACTTCGACTACGTGGCGGCGGAGGTGTCGAAAGGGATCGCCGCGGTGGCCCTGGAGACCGGGGTGCCCACGCTCTTCGGGGTGATCACCGCCGATAACCTGGAGCAAGCCATCGAGCGTGCCGGGACGAAGGCCGGGAACAAGGGCTTCGACGCTGCGGTGGGCGCCCTGGAGATGGCTAACCTCTTAAAAACCCTGCCAATACGGAGCAATTGAACCAAAGCAGTGTTAGCTTGGGATTTGCCCAACTTTCGCAGGCTACTGTTGGTTAGGGTCAACCCCTATCTGGACAAATGCCACATAAATTGTTATACTCATCACAAAGCCTCTCGTTGCAAAGCGCCGGAGTGCATTATGGTCTCGAAAGTCGATCTGCTCCTGTTGGGTTTGTTGCTGGACAAACCAATGCATGGCTACGAGATAAACCAGATGGCCTCGGCCAAAGAGATTGGCTCCTGGATGCGCGTGAGCATGACCTCCATCTACTATTCCCTCAACAAACTGAAGAGCGAGGGCATGATCATCGAGACGGTGCATCGGAGCGAAGGAACCCCGGAACGCTCGGTTTATCATCTCACTGAACAAGGTAGAGCACAGTTCTACGCCCTCACGGAGCAGCTATTGGACTCTCCGGAGCGACCCTACTTCGATTTTGACCTGGCGGTGTTCTTCATCAACCGGCTGCCGAAGGAAAAGGCAGTGGCCATGATCGACCGACGCCAGAGGTTCCTGGACGAGTGGGAGGCCTCCCTGCGGGAGGACTGGGAGCAGGAAAGGGACAGGGTCCAGGCTTCGCCTCGCCTGGCGATCATCGAGCACGGGCTCCACTATGTGGCCGCGGAGAAGGCCTGGCTGAAGGATTTTGCCGGCGAGGTGCAAGGGGAGCTGCTGACCAAAGAGAAGGCGCAGAAAGCCGGATTGATGACGCTCTTCGGCGACCTGCGCAATCTGTCTTTGCCGGACGTCTTGAAGCTGGTCTCTTCTGGGAGGCTCACTGGCACGTTGATCGTCAGCGACTACGCCGATGAGGTCAAGGTGGCCTTCGACCAGGGCACTCCGGTTCGCGTGTCATGCAGCGAGAGCTTAAAGCAGAAGGTGGCCAGGGGTTCTAAGGAGGAGAAACCCGGGCCGGAGGTCTCGGAGCTGTTGGCCATATGCGAGGCGTTTTCCTGGCCAGCGGGCTACTTCGCCTTCGATCAAAGCCCCGCGGCTCAGATAACCGGTGCGCCCATCTCCCTGAGCGTAGAGCAGATCATCCTGGAGGGGACCAGGAGGATAGATAGTTGGAGCGCCGTGGAGAGGCTGGTCCCCTCGTTAGAAACGGTCTTCGAACCCCGTTACGATGCTGCCTACAAGCCCGACCTGCGCTTCGACGAGAGCGAGAGGAGGGTCCTGATGGCCGTAGATGGGGTGAAGGACGCGCGTCTCTTAGCCCTGGAACTGGGGTTCAGCGAGTTTCAGATCTGCAAGGCTTTGTTCTCGTTGTTCTCAGTTGGGTTACTGCGGACTGTGGACCAGGACAAGGTCAGGGTGCGACGAATGCTTTGCCAGATGGCGGAGGCCCTCTATCAGGCGGTGGTGATCCTGGCCGGAGCCAAAGAGGCCAAGGCTCTGGAGGAGGAGATCAATGCCTCAGGCGCCAGCAAAGACCTCTGTTTCCGCCAGGGGAAGCTGCACGACGCCAGTGACCCTCGGCTAGAAATCGGCCGCCTGGTGGAGTTGTATAAAGAGTTTCTGTCCTTAGTATTGATGGCCATAGGAGCGCGCTTGGGCTCGAATTTCGCCCAACAATCGTACGAGCGGATCTTGCGGCAATTGGCGCCCGAGTTGCAGGATATTGCCTCGCGCTACAATTTCCACCGCCTGGCAGCCGGGAAGGGCAACCTGGTGCCTCACCAGGAGAAGGGGTAACCACCACGTATGTTAGAAACGATCCAGTCGTTCTTTCTCCGGAACCTAGTGCCGGTCTTTTTCGTCTATGGGCTCAGTTTCCTCATCATGTTTGCGGCCATCGTGACCTGGGGCCGCGAGAGCGCGCGCTTTGGCCTGATGCGAAGCTTCACCTTCCTGGCCGGGTTCGGCCTGCTCCATGGGCTCACCGAATGGACCGACATGGTCCGCCTTCTGGTGATGTCGCCGAAACCCCTGGTGGTGGGGCTGGCGGTGTTGAAGCTGGGACTCCTGGTGGGATCATTTCAGTCCCTTTTGTACTTCGCTTTTGAGGTGCTGACCTCCGCCAGGAGCGAGGAGCGGCGGCGATGGCAGGTCTATATTTCGCCGCTATTGGTGATCGCCTACGCGGCGATCATCTACTATGCGCTTAAGGACATTGGGCTGGGGGAACTGGCTGCGCGGTATGCCCTGGGCTTCACCGGCGCCGGCCTGGCCTGCCTGGCCTTCGCCAACTTGTCCCACAAGTTCAGTCTCATCGGGTTAGAGCAGCCCAGGCGCCATGCGCTTTTCGTAGCCTTCGCCTTTGGGGTATATGCCATCTTCGCCGGGCTCATGTTCGTCCCCTCGGGCCAGCCAGTGTTGGTCCTGGGCGTGCCGGTCCAGATCTTCCGGGCGGCCTGCGCCATCCTCATTGCCTTCTTCGTGGCCCGCCTGCTCATTTTCTTCAGGCGCTGACTCACCGAAGATTTTCCTGAAAAAAGCCTCCACTCACCGCCAAGAACGCTGCCTGTGTCCCGGAGTGCAACTCCGGGACGAGCGCAGAGAAGTTTGCAAAGGGGGCCCCGGCCCCCTAACCCCCGGCAGGAAAACTCAGCGTCAGAGCGTGCTCTGCGGTTCAATCTGAGTTCTTTCAGCGAAGTCACCGAAGAGATTGAAAAAATAGACTCAATTCAGTCCCATATGTATTGACTTTTGTGCTAAAATTTGCTATACTAAAGCATGTTATATTGCGTCTTGTTTTCCAGGCGTCGCCTCTCGTTTTCTCCAACGACCTAATTTGGGGCTTCTGAGTCAGAGTGCAAGAAGTATGTAGCATATTTTAAGGGAGGTGATACATATCAAAGCACATAGCATTCTCAGAAAGCCAGTTGTCCTCCTCGGTCTCACCATTGTCCTCCTGATCCTCCTGGCCGCCCTGGTGGGCTGCGACCTCTTGGCAAAGCCCACCGCCACCGCCGTTCCGCCCACCAAGCCACCGGCTACTGCCACGCCCGCGCCGCCTCCGGCCACGCCCACCCCGGCTGTGAAGCCCCCTATAGGCACACTGGAAATCGTAGCCGTGCCTGGCCGGGCTGACGTGACCCACGCCATCACCACCACCTTGCCCGGCACCACTGTTACAGTGGCCATGTACACCTCTGGCCTGACCAACGTGTCGGTGGGTGTACCGGTAACCCTCAAGGCTGGCGCCGAGGATCCCAAGGGTGCCCCGGCCAAGAAGTTCTCCTGGACGCTCTGGGCCCCTTCCAAGTCCAAGGCTGCCCTCAGCGCCAAGGACACGGAAGTGGTCAAGTTCACCCCGGACGTCGTGGGCACCTACAAGGTGGACGTGACCGTCAGCAACGATGCCGGCAGTGCCCCGGCGAAGGCCGTGGTCATCGATGCTGGGACCTACATCGGCGTGGAGAAGGGTAAGTGCGCTACCTGCCACAAGGACAAGGTTGAGGAATGGGCCAAGACCGCCCATGCCAGCATGTTTACCAGTTCGATCAGCGGCGGTGCCGATCCCAAGACCAGCCACTACTCCGAGCGCTGTATCCGCTGCCACACCACCGGTTACTACATCGGCGTTGAAAATGGCGGCTTCGCCGACGTGCAGAAGAAGACCGGCTGGAAGTTCCCCACCCTCACGGATATCCAGACCAAGGGCAAGGCCATGTGGGACGCCGTCCCCGCCGACCTGAAGGCACTAGCCAACATCCAGTGCGAGGTCTGCCACGGCCCGGCCAAGGAGCATGCCACCACGGGCGTCAAGGTCATGGCGGCCAGCCTGGACAACGGCGCCTGCAATCAGTGCCACGACGGCGGCGGCCACCACGTCAAGGGCACCGAGTGGCGCTACTCCAAGCATGGTGAGGAGGCTTCCACCGCCTGGGCCTATGCTAGTGGACCCGGCCGCACCCCTTGCGTCCGCTGCCATAGCGGGGAGGGCTACGCCTCCTTCATCGAGAACCCCAAGGAGCCCGCTACATGGAAGTTTGAGAAGGAGATGGTCACTTGCGCCACCTGCCACGACCCGCACTCCGACAAGAACCCGTGGCAACTGCGCATTGTCGGTAAGCCCGTGGAAGTGACCTTTGATGCCCCCAATGCCAGCCTCTCCGCCACCTGCATGGAGTGCCATAACAACCGCACGGCCCCGGCGGATGCGGCCAAAGGCAGCTATCCACACTACAGCAGCGCGGCGGAGCTGGTCTACAATAGCGACGGCATTGACTACGGCCAGACCCTGGTCAACTCGCCTCACGGCATGGTCGTGGGCGTCGCGTCCATCCAAAACAAGGCCGTCACCACCACGGTGCAGTACCTTTTCAGCTCGCCTGAGGATAAAAAGGGCAACGTCCCTGGCCCCTGCGTGACCTGCCACATGTGGCCCACCCCAGCCGACGCCAAGGATCCCAACCGCTTCAAGGTGGGCGAGCATACCTTCAGCCTGATCAGCCCAGACGGTAAGTTCCAGTACACCGAGCCCTGCCAGGCCTGCCACGCCGGCATCAAGACCTTCAACATCCCGGCCAAGGCTGACTACGACGGCAACGGCAAGGTGGAAGGTGTGCAGGACGAAGTCGCTGGCCTGATCAAAGTGCTGAAGAAGGCCATTGAGGATTCCGGCATCAAGGCCCAGGACAGATATCCGTACTTTGACTCTGCCGCTTTGGCTAAGGCTACCGACAAGCAGAAGAACGCCATCTACAACCTGCGCGTGGTCAATGGCGTGATGTGGGCCGGCAACGGTAAAGCTGCTGCTATCCACAACTTCAAGCGCTCTGTCCAACTGTTGCAACTGGCCTATAGGGACCTGACCGGCAAGGACGTCCCCGGCGCTACCCTGATAAAGTAGCCCGGTTTCCCAGGTGGCCACCTAATCGGACTAACTTGAAGGAGGTGGAGGGGGTCCTGGGACAGATCAAGTAGCCCTCTTAAGGAACCAGGGGCGAAGAGAAACAGGCTGAGGCTCGAGCCTCAGCCTGTTTTGGTGCTGGGCGCTTCATAGCGTCGGCTCCAGGTTTTCAGTGACCAGGATGTCTCTAGGGCGTTCAGGCCTGGTGGCGGACGCTATTGTTGGTCGTCACCGGCGAGTGTAGCACGCAGGTTGCACAGTCGGTGGGCGTTCGCCCCTCCACCAACTGGATCGCCAGCCAGCAGGGCATCTTCGGGTGCGAATAGGCCGGGCACTTCTCCCTGACCTGCGGGGGGCAGTTCTTGACGTCCCAGCAGCGAGGCGCGTGGGAGAAGGTCAAGTGAGGTGGATGACTGAGGAATCGTGACACACCTCCGCTAAAGGCCGAAGGCAAGACCCTGTCCAATTCGGGTAGGAGAATTGGGGAGGCTGAACTTATGAGCAAACGAAGGTGGACGCGACGCCAGTTCTTGCAGGTGGCTGGTGCCACCGCGGCAGCGGCTATCGGCGGGCGATTGGTAAGCGGCGGGGAGAAGCTGGCGACCGCCAAAGAGGAAGTCCCTCGCCTTATCCCCACCGTTTGCGGGATATGCGATGCCCGCTGTGGCGTGGTGGCCTACGTGCGGGAGGGGAAGCTCCTCAAATTGGAGGGGAACTACCGCCACTCCCATTCCCTGGGGCGCATTTGTCCCCGGGGAAGCGCGGGCGTGAAGCTGTTATACGACCCCGATCGCTTGAAATGCCCCCTGAAGCGGGGTGCCGACGGACGCTTTGAGAGGATTACCTGGGAGCAAGCCTTCAAAGAGATCGCTGAGCGTCTCCAGGCCATTAAAGAACATTACGGTCCCCGGGGGCTCGCGTGGCTCCGTCATCACCCCTTTACTGTCCTTTACCCCTCCGAGGAGGCCTCACTCTCCTCTCCCCTTTACCCCGACTTGGCAGACGCCTGGGATCGTCAGTTCATGCGAACCTTCGGTTCGCCCAACCTCTTCTCCCACATCTCCCTGGGCCGCGCCGCGCGCAACGCGGCTGCCTTCTACACCGTGGGGGCCCTCCCCGTCTTTGACCTGGAAAACTCCCGCTACATCCTCCTCTTTGGTCGCAACCACGCCGAAGGGATGTTTGTGGCCGATACGCGGGCCCTCCTCACCGCGAAGAGCCGGGGGGCGCACATTGTAGCTGTGGACCCTCGCCTGACCAATACCGCTGCCCAAGCTCACGAGTGGATCCCGATCAAACCCGGCACCGATGGGGCGATGCTTCTGGCCATGATGAATGTCATCGTGGAAGAGAAGCTATATGACACCGACTTTGTCGGTCGCCATACCACCGGGTTTGAGCAGCTCAAGGAGTTGCTGGCCGATAAGACCCCCGGCTGGGCTTCACACCTCACCGATGTCCCGGCCGATACCATCCGGCGCATAGCCCGGGAGTTCGCCCTGGCCCGTCCCACCTGTGGAGTGGATCCAGGGTGGCATGGCGCCTGGGGAAGTTTTTATAGCAACTCGTTCCAAACCGCTCGGGCC
>JBFMCB010000139.1:0-8723 GCA_040754915.1 Chloroflexota bacterium
CGGTGGTCACCTGCGGCTCGAAGGTTAGGTATTGCCGGCCGTCACTGAGCATGGCGCCTCATTCTGGGTAGGTGGTTGCGCCCCCAGCCCCAGGAAGCTGAGGCTGGCAGCGGTGAGGATCGCCGTGGCGATGCGCAAGGTGGCGATGCCCGGGATAGGGACAGGCTATGGCAGCTTCCCACGGCATGAGGGGCAGAAGCTGCGATCCTTTCTGTCCACGTCGCGCAAGGAATTGGAAAAGGACATCACGCAGCGTGTGTTGCGGCAATGGCCTAAGCCATAGGTGTGGCCCATCTCATGTATCGCCTCCTTAGCCACCCGCTGGTGGAACAGGGCCTCTTCCTCTGGCAGGCCGTAGAAGCTTTGCCGCAGCCGCGGCAGAGCGATGAGGGCTGCCGGCCCGCCCATGGTGGCCTGGCCAAAGACGAAGTTGAGGCCGGGGGTATATAGGTCGAGGTCTACCACGCCCAGCCACCTCTCGGCAGGCAGGACCAGGTGGCGCAACCGGGTCAAAATGGCGTCCGACTGGTACTGCCCTCGCCGTCCATCGTAGGCATAGTCGGGGTGAGGCATGGAGGCTGCGACCACGTAGGCCCGACAAAACGCCTCCCTCAAGCCCTCGCCGATGACGATCAGGATGGGCTCCTCCACCTGACCGATGGGGACCAGGGCGATGGGCTTCGCTTTTTGCTCATCTACATCCACTAACACCCTCCTAGCTTCCGCCAATCCATGCCCTCATCCTGCTGGCTGGCCTGACGTCCGTCCGGCGGATAAGACTTACATACGCCTGATGTCCCGGAGTTGAACTCCGGGACATCAGGCGCCCATCACTTGTGTTCATGATGTGCCGGAGTGCAACTCTGGGACATCAGGTTTCGGTGGTCCTTGAACCAAAAGCATGCACAGTAGTCCCAGAGTTGCATCACGCAAAAGCAAAACTCCCACCGGGATGGCTGACGCCTGCTTGAGGGCACTCCAAAGAAACGGATAAGCCGCTTGTGTCAATAGCGCGCTGACCAAAAAGAGCAACGAGGCCCAGGCAAATTTCCTGTCCCCACTCAGGAAAGGCAGGGGAAAAAGCCAAAGCATAAACTGCGGGGAAAACACTCTACTGGTCAGTAATCCGATCGCAATGGTCACCGCTGAATAGCGGACGATCGTATCGTTTGTTCCTCGGGCTAAACGGAAAAAGCGCAGGTACACGAATATCAGGAGGATGACTTGTAGACCGAGGGCAGTTAGGTAAAAAAGGTTTGACGACGGTGAAGTCACTTCCCATGTGTTCAATCCACTATTGTACACGACTTCCGCGGGCAGCCCAAAGAAACGACCCGCCAGCAACATTAAAGCAAACGTACTCTCGATTTCTAACCCGCGTCCGGTCTGTGCGCCAAAAACGTTCAAGGTCTCTCCAAACGCGACCAGCAAAAACGGCAGTAGACCACAAAGCACCAACGCCACAAAGATTGACCAACCTCGCCCGACCGCACGCCATCCTGCGGCGCGCCATTCCCCGACAGTAAACAGAGGAATCAACAGCGACGGATAGATCTTGGTCAATGTACCCACTGCCAGCAACGCCCACGTCGCAAAGTGCCATCCGCGCATCCACGTAGCGAGAGCTAGTAAAACGAGGATAGCCGGCACCAGATCATAGCGCTGCAACACAATGGAGCCTAACGCTGGCAGTGCGCACGAATAAACCAGAAGGGTGCGACCCAACGGCTGTCCTATCTGCCGCGCAATCCAAGCCATCGCCATCAACCCGATCCAATCTAAGAATAGCAATTCCACCTTAAACCAAGCAAAATATGCGCCAGGGTCTCCGGCGATCAAACGCGGTGGGATAAGAAAGAGGAGGGAGAGAGGTGGATACGGAAAGAAAAAATCGCAATATGGCCATTGTGCGGCCAATACTGCGGTTGCCGCGTTAAAGAAGATTCGCACATCGTAGGGAGTAATCGTGGGGCTAAACCCGGGCTGCTGACGGTACAGGAATTCAATAATCCCAAAAACTGGAATCTGCAGTGCCATCCAGAAAAAAGCGTTGGGTTGTTTCGAACCAGAGCGAATAGTCTACCTGTCCACTTGCCCAAAGCTGATGCCTCCCAGCGCTAGAGAAACCTGGGCTGAGCATACGTTCTTCCCAACCGCCACATTCGCCGGCCAGCGCCCATCCACCTGCTCCAGCGCCTGGCCCGGCTGCGCGCCCTTCACGCCGACAAAGGCGTGCCCCTCACGAAATTGTACATCGCCCTGGACGCCCAACTGGCGCAGAGCGTCGATCGCGACAGGCTGGAGCTTGTGCCGAACGTCGTCTACCGCAACGCCGGCGACGATTTCGCCGAGCGGTAATTGAGCCACAAACTCCGCCAGCCGCGCCGATTCTGTCGGGTCGGCGAAGGTATCAAACCACGCGACGCGATCCACGTTGCCGCTGCTTGGGTCAATGGCGACTAGGTGATAGCCGCGTTGGTCCGGAATGACGCTCCGTCCCGCCACAAAAATCTGCCCAAATTTGCCGGCGTGAAATCCTGCGCCGGTGGCGACGATGTCTACCGGCGAGACGAGGCCGGTATCGCCGATGGCGTAGTTCTCACGGCGCGCGGCGTGGAGCGGTGTCGTCCCTGTGGCCAGAACGAGCTCGCTCAACCCTTCTCGTCGTGCGGCCGCCGGGATATCCACGACGTAATCCGCCCACTCGTCACCAACGGTCAACGTGCCGGCAGGATAATTATTCAGACGCACAGCGACCTTTTGTTCCGGGCGCGGCGACATCAAGCGCAACTTGATGCGGGAATCCGCTTGAGACAGGGGCAGCCACACCCGCGCCGCGGAAGTGGTTGCCCAACGGTAGCCAAACCCCGGCGCGGCCCGTTGCGGGCGCCCCCAGGTATCGTCGAAAAACATGCGCGCCGTTTCCGACTGGGGATCGATGCTGCCCGGCGAAGGGGATAACGCCTCCACGTGGTAAATGATGTACTCCTCGTCGAGGTAGATCTCCGTCAGAGGGAAGATCTCTTGAACGTATTGCAAAACCGGCGCATCGGTCCGGGCGCGCTGTACCTGGATGTAACGGATATCGAAAAAGCGCTGCACCTCCGGCGCGGCGGCGCGATCTTGCGCCAGGCGCGTCGCGTCGGTCTCCCGGCCTGTCTCCAAGGCGATCAGCGAATTGATCACCGGCAATTCTAGAAAATATTGAAACTTGAAGGTGGGATTGCGCGAGGTCTGGCCACTGATCAGGCGTTTTTCGTGAACCGCCTGGAAAAACTGTGACTTGAAGTCCAGCTTGCCTTGGATCACTATGCTGTTGCGCCAGCCCAGGGGCAGATCCAGGACGGTGAAATCGCCGGGCTCGGCGTGAATCGTTTGGTAAGCCGTGGGCGCGCGCAGATCGGATAGCGGAATCGGCAGCGCCAGTTGCTCGAAGGCGAGGAGCACGCCCAACGCGCCCAGTGTTATTGTGCCGCGCCGCATGGAGAGCAACCGCGCGGCGCCGAAGGCGATCAATACGGCGAGCGCCAGCATCAACAGCACGTTAAATCGCACCGGATAGCGATTGGCGTTGACAAAGGGAATAACGCGCAGTGCGGCGAAGGGCAGCGGGATTTCGGTCACGTGACCGCCCACGATCAGCATGGGCCCAAGCATGACCAGGGCAAAGACGATCGCCAGCGCCCCCCAAAGATGCGCCTGGCGTGAAGCGCGCTGAGCACAAAACCCAAGTACCGCCAGGATCAGCCCGGCCCACCCGACGAAGGCATAACTCGTATTCGCCTTGGTAATGCGGGTTGCCCATTCACCCAGCAGCGGATGCTGTGCGGATGGGATCAAAAAGCTGATCGGCTCGGCGGAAAAAAAGTGCGCGTACTCCAGGCCCGATGTGAGATAGTACCCGTACCGCAACGTGTCGCCGAGCAAGCTGATGGCCAGCGGACTGACGCCAATCACAGCGACGGCAACTAGCGCGGCAAAGTTGAGCGCAAATCTTTTGTTCAACACGTCGCGATTCGCGAGCGCAAGGTACATCAAATAGAGCGCGGTGAGAATCCCAAGAAACGAAATGAAGGTGAGTTCCGTCCAGGCGGTCATGGCGAAAAACAATCCGGCCAGCGCACCGTTTCTCCAGCCTGTTCTATCGGAGCGAATCAAGCATAACGCATAAAATGGAAGCCATTCGTTGCTAAAGAGGTTGAACTGACCGGCAGCGATATAATTGATGTGCCAGGCACTGAAGGCGTAGAAGGCACCGGCGAGCGCCGCGGCGAAATCCGAGTGGATCGAATGCCGCGCTAGAATTTCGCGCGCGAGCAAAAACGTTCCATAACCGCCCACTATCATTGTAAAGTAAATTATCAGATTGTTCGCGACGATCACGCCGAAAAGAAATTGCAACGGAATCGAAATCACACCGTTGAGAAAAGTCGCCGTGAACGCGACGAGGTTGATGCCGATGGGGTAGAACAAATAATCGGTGTATAGTGGGCTCAGGCCGAGGTTCAAGACGGAAAACTTGACCCACCACAGATTCCACGCCAGCGCGGGGTAGTCTATGCCACGACCGGGCACGTGCGTATCGAGATGGGTGATGAGAGGGTACGTGAGCAAGAGCGCGAGGAGCGAATAAACGAGGAGAACGATTCCGTCGCGGCGCAAAAAAGAACGGATCTTCTTCACAAACTGTGGCCGGGTCATCGAGTTATCTGAATCTCAGTAACTTCCTGGAGGACCGGTGAGAAGATCGAGTTTAACGCCGACCAACTGAGCTCTGATGTCCCGGAGTTCAACTCCGGGACATCACGTGCTTAAGCCAATGATAAGCATTCCAATTCTCGCTGTCAAGCCTTTCCCGGGGGCCACAATTCTCGTGGCTGATGGCAGCTGGCCGTAGGACAAGTTGGCAACTCGTCCTACATTTGGCTAAGGGCAGATAGTTGGCGGACGCCGGAACTTGTATCCTGATGTCCCGGAGTTGCACTCCGCAGCCTTAAGGCTGCACTCCGGGACATCAGGCCACCAGAGAACAAGTTCTCGCGTCCCCACGTGCGGGCTTTGTTCAACACCCTTGTTATAAGCCGTTCGCGGCATTCGCCTGGTGAGGCTCCGACACCACTTGGCCCCCTCACCTCCCCTCCCCCCTATGGGGAGAGGGACAGGGTGAGGGGTGTCGGTATCACGGCCTCTTGTAGTCAAAGGTTGCACCACCTCTCGCCTGGGCGTATAATAAAGCAGCATGGTCGGGGCATCGCCCGTCACCGAAAGGAGATACAGATGCCCGAATTGGTCCCCGGCAGCACGCTGGGCCAGTATCGCATCCTGGAGCAGATCGGCAAGGGCGGCATGGCCACGGTGTACAAGGCCTACCAGGCGGCCCTGGACCGCTACGTGGCGATCAAGGTGCTGCCCGCCATCCTGGTCCACGAGGCGGGCTTCCTGGCCCGCTTCACCCAGGAGGCCAGGGCCATCGCCAGGCTCCGGCACCCGAACATCCTCACCGTCCATGATTATGGCGAACAGGAGGGGACCGCCTACATCGTCATGGAGTACGTGGAGGGGGGCACGCTGAAGCAGCGCCTGGGCCGGCCCCTGGACCTGGACACGGCGCTGCGGGTGGTGCGGCAGGTGGGCGCGGCCCTGGAGTATGCCCACAGCCAGGGCGTGTTGCATCGGGACGTGAAGCCCTCCAACGTGCTGGTGGGGAAGGGGGACTGGCTCCTTCTCTCCGACTTCGGCCTGGCCAAGATGGCCGAGGGCAGCCTGGCCCTGACCAAGACCGGGGTAGGGGTGGGGACGCCGGAGTACATGGCCCCGGAGCAGGCGGAGGGCCTGTCCTACGACCATCGGGTGGACGTCTACGCCCTGGGCGTGGTGCTCTACGAGATGGTGACCGGCCGGGTGCCCTACGAGGCAGAGACGCCCATCGCCGTGATCATGAAGAAGCTCACCGCGCCCCTGCCCCTGCCCCGGGCCTTGAACCCGGCGCTGCCCGAGGGGGTGGAGCGGGTGATCCTGAAGGCCCTTTCCAGGGACCCCGCCGACCGTTACGCCCGGGTGGAGGGGATGGTCAAGGCCCTGGAGGCGGCGGTGGCCGAGGCGACCCCGGTGGAGGTGGCCCGGCCAGCACCGGCGCCCGCACCCCCTCCCGTGGCCGCGCCCCCACCGGTGGTTGCTCCCCCGGCGCCCATGAAGATGGTCCCTGCCCTTCCTGCCGTGGAGCGGCCCGCAGTCCGCCGGCGATACCTGTGGCCGGCCGCCCTCTTGGCCGGGCTGGCGGTGGTGCTCCTGTGTCTCTGTGGGGGGATCCTGGCCATCAAGCCCAAGCTGCCTAACCTCCTGGCACTGTTTCAGGCGCCGGCTACAAGGCCCGTGGCCAGCCAGGGCAAGATCGCCTTCGCCTCCAACCGCGACGGCAACGACGAGATCTACGTCATGAACGCCGATGGCACCGGCGTGACCAGGCTGACCGTTAACCTGGCCTTGGATTCGTACCCCGCCTGGTCGCCCGACGGCAAACGGATCGCCTTCGTCTCCTACCGCGACGGGAACGATGAGATCTACATCATGAACGCCGACGGCACAGACCAGACCAGGCTAACCGCCAACCCCGCCGGTGATTACGACCCCGCCTGGTCGCCCGACGGCAAACGGATCGCCTTCGTCTCCTACCGCGACGGGAACTACGAGATCTACGTCATGAACGCCGACGGCACCGGCGTGACCAGGCTGACCGTTAACCCCGCCGTTGATGACGACCCCGCCTGGTCGCCCGACGGCAGGCGGATCGCCTTCGCCTCCAACCGCGACGGGAAACTAGCGGATATCTACGTCATGAATGCCGACGGCACCGGCGTGACCAGGCTGACCGTTAACCTGGCCTTGGATTCGTACCCCGCCTGGTCGCCCGACGGCAGACGGATCGCCTTCGACTCCAACCGCGACGGGAACTACGAGATCTACGTCATGAACGCCGACGGCACAGGCCAGACCAGGCTAACCGTTAACCCGGCCTGGGATTCGGATCCCGCCTGGTCACCACAGTAGGGGCCAGGCACCTTCATAACCATCCTCCCGCAAGTTCCGAACCTGCGGGAGGATAAGCAGTCGCGAAGTGTCGCAAAGTTCGGGGACGAGCAGGTGTTTGCTATTTTAAAATGCCCAAAAAATACGAAAGCCAAACGAGAAAATGCAAGAAGCCAAAACCTGCTAAGGTTTTAAGAAACGTCCTGCGCCACCCGCGGTCATAAATAAAAGCCAACCCCAGGCCCAAAAATAAGAAAAGCCACTAAAAGGTGCCAGAGGATACCAACCCCTGAGATTTTGCACAAGACTTGACGAAGCGCCCCTTCAATCACCCGACCCCTCAGCTTCTATGATCTGAAGCGCAAAATTCCTGAATTTCTCAAACAAGGGGACATCTTCCTGCAAATAGCGATACAATCGCCGCACATCAATGCCCCAGTAGATGTGCACGATGCGGTTGCGAAAGCTCACCATTTCGCCCATCTGCCGAGCATACTCGTCATCCAGATAACCCGTCTTGGCCAGGATGAGAAAGACATCCCTCTGTTCCTCCGGCCTCTCCAGTCCGTACACGGAGATGACGTGGTTCCCTATGTCGGTACAACATTCAGTGGCAGCCTGGAAAGCTCTTTCGACAGCCAGTTGTACAGTGAAATCCCGCTCAAACTGCTCGAAACTGAGAGTCTGCTGCTTCTTTAACTCGGCGATGTACTGCTCTAACTTTTGCGAACGTGTCTTGATACTGGCGACGTTGAGTTTCATCCAAAGCCTCCTTGATTCTGGTGAGGAAGCAGCGATCGTACTCCTCAAGGTACTTCTCGAAATCCCAGTAGCGACGCAGCGAGTGGGACTCGAAATCGGCGCGCGCTCCATCGTCAGCCGAATACAACACTTCTCCCTTGGTGATAACCTCATATCGGCCGCGCAAGGGAGCCAGGTTAAGCACAACCAAATCAACTTTGTCTGTGTGCAAGATACACCTCAAATCGGCGGCCATGGCATCTTCTAACTGCCACAGACGCTCTTTTGCCAAGCCATCCCTTATCAGGACCCCGATGTCAATATCACTGAGCGCGCTAGCGCGTCCTTCAGCATGGGAACCATAGAGATACGCAGCGAGCACCTCTGAACAGCCTGTCAAGTACTCCGTGAGTTGTGACATCAATTCTCGAATCACCCTTGTGCCCATTTTTCATCACCTCAGCATGCTCCATCTCTGCCTGGCCTCCATTATACTTCATCCTCGGATAGAAACCAACCTCGTGGACGAAGCGACAATATACGCCTGATTCGCCCATTCATCCTAAGCATCCAAAAATAGACCCGTGTCAATAGTTGGGTATTGTGTCCCCGGAACTTAACCGCTCGCGTACCCTCGCTCCGTCCGCTTGACGGCGGGCTTCGCTCGGCGTGGCCGATGTGGCAGCCATTAGACCGCCCGCCAAAGTCGCAACTGTCATCAAGTGTGCGCGCTGAGAAAGCTGTAAAGTGAGCACCTCATGGGCTTTGGTGCATAAATCGAAATGAACGAGAGGTTGCCCATCGCATGAGCGAGTTTCAAGCGACTTTGTAGCTTTCAGGCATGCCCAGATGGGTCATCAGATTGAGCGCCCGGCAACGAATTCCGGCTTGGACCGTCTGAGCTTCTGGGAGGCGAGCGCTCAAGTGGTCTCCGAAGATGGATTTCACGCGAAACA
>JBFMCB010000140.1:0-8642 GCA_040754915.1 Chloroflexota bacterium
GGACTGGGGAGCGGCTTTGGGCACAGGGTACGGCTACTGAGGCACTCGTCTCCGAAAGGGCGAGAAACAGGCTGGCCGAAAGTACCCGCCGTGTTGGAAGTACAGCGAACCTGTCCTCTACTCTACCTACGCTCCGCAACGCGGCTGAAGCGCAAGCCGTTGCGCATGCATCCAAGGCTGGCGTAGGGCCGAGCCGTCGAGCTCCTCTCGCAAAGAAAGAGAGTGACCAATTGAGCACTATCGCTGAGCGTAATGACTATTGGCTAATTGAACGTTGGTTTAGGCATTTGTTCACCCAGGGCGAGATTGAGAAACCGGACGAGCTCGTTACGCCTGATTTCGTCACACGCGATCCGAGCGGCAAACTCGGTGCCGCCAACCCGGAAGCGTTCAAAACTTGGCTGCGTTGGTATCTCTCTCACTTTACCGAGCGCACGTGGACCCTTCACGATGTCATTCGCTCAGAAGATAAGGTCATTGTCCGTTATTCGGGTCAAGTCACGTATCAGGGAGGCCTATTTGAGATTCCGTCTACCCACCAGCGGATTACGGAGATGGGGATTCTTATTTTCCGCATACGCGAGGGACGGATTGCCGAGTTGTGGTCGGCTCTGAGTGACTTGGAATTGGTCTTGGAACTCGGGGCCATTCCAGTCGTAAGGGGGGTCAGGTCTTGAAATATAAGATATTCGCTGCTATGCTCCGTCTATCGTCTTGGATTGCAGATTTGAGATTTGAGATTGGGACGAGGCAGGGCCAAACCTTCAATCTGCGATCTGAAATCTGCAATCTGAAATCCGACCAAGATCTTCGCCGACGACCAGGACCGAGAGAGCTTCCTCTCCGTCTTGGATTCTGTGGTCAAAGGATACAACTGGCTTTGCCATGCCTATTAGATTGCAGATTTTAGACCTGAGATTTTAGATTGGCAATCTCACGTCTTGGATTGCTGATTTTAGACTTGTTCAATCTGCAATCTAAAATCTGCAATCCGCTCTTTCAAGGCCGCTTCAGGCAATCCTCGTTGATAAGGAAAGCTACCTCCTCGAACTCTGCCGGCACGTAGCCTTGAACCCCGTGCGGGCGAAGGTGGTGGAAGGGGCAAAGGGGTGGCTATCGAGCAGCTACCTGACCCCAAGTTTCTCCTCCCCCTCAGGCCGGCTCAACTCCTGCAGGATGCCACGGATCAGGGCCAGCAACCGGGGCGTGGCCTGGGCGGCCGTGGCCAGCACCTCCTCATGGCCCAGTTCACCGTGACCACCGTGAGGCGGCTTTGCCACCATCGGTCCGGCCACCTCGCCCGGAGATGGAATCATGTTGGAGATGCAGGAGATCCCCAGTACCCGCAGGCCGGCGTGCCGAGCTACCACCACCTCCGGTGCCGTGGACATGCCCACGGCGTCGGCCCCGATCAAGCGTAAGAATGCCACTTCGGCCGGCGTCTCGTAGGAGGGCCCCGCCACCATCACATAGACCCCCAGACGGAGCGGGATGCCGAGCTTCGCCGCCACGGTCTGGGCCACCTGGCGAAGCTCCAGGTCGTAGGGCTGGGCCATGTCGGGGAACCGAGGCCCCAGGCTCGCGTCGTTAGGGCCTCGCAGGGGATGATGCCCGGCCATGCCCGGCAGGTAGATATGATCGGTGATGAGCATCAGATCGCCGGCTTCATAACTGCGGTTCAGCCCACCGGCAGCATTGGTGACGATGAGTATCTCGCACCCCAGGGACCCCAGGACCCGTACCGGGAAGCCCACCTCCGACATGGAGTAACCCTCGTAGAAGTGCACCCGGCCCTGCAGGACGGCCACGGTTTGGCCTTCCAATCGGCCAACTACCAGTCGGCCCTGGTGTCCCTGGACGCTGGTGTCCCGGAAGTGCGGTATGGAGCGATAGGGAATGCGATCGGCATTCTCCACACTATCGGCCAGCTCCCCCAGGCCCGAGCCCAGGATCAGGCCAACTCGGGGCTTCTTCCTGGTTTGGGTCAAGATGTATTGCGTTGCCTGAGATATCTCGTGTTTGCCAAGTGTCTCCATCACCGGGAGTCTTCTCCTAAACTCAAAAAGATAGTGGGTACGATATCCTCCCCTCGGGCTAAAAGGTTACACGGCTCTCCTTCAACTCCTCGATCTCGTTCTCGGTCAGAGTGCCCCTGGCCGCCAGCTTTCCGGCGGTGACGAAGCGGGCCAGGTAGGCATTCAGCATGGGCACCACCGCCTCCTGGTCCCGGATGGAGGCCCGTTGGATCTCCCGGGCCGAGGGGGTGGTCATGATCTTGGCGGTGAGCAGCCCGGCAAACCGGCGCCTCAACACGGCGAAGAGATGCCGCGTCATGCGCAGGGGATAGGTCAGCGGCAGATCCACGTTGGAGCTGAAAACCCCCAGGGAGCTGTCCACGGTGGCATTGACCGTGACCTGCTTTTTTTCTAGATCCAGAGACCTGGCTTCCACCGCTTGGAGCCGAATCCAATGGACGGTGAGGGCCTGGGCCATGGCCTTTTCCTCCTCGTCCAGCTCCAAAGGGACCAGGTAGCCGGGGTTCAAGGCATAGAAGCTGCCTTTGCCGCGTTTGGGGAAATAGAAGAGATAGTCGCTGGGACGCCGGAAGTCGGCGCAGGAGAGCGCACCGGTTTCCAGGAGCCGGAAGCGACGGTCGTGGGCGAAGATGTCCCGGTAATCGTCGGGTGGATAGAACATTATCTGGGGCATCTCCACCAGCACCCGGGGCACCAGGCTTTCCACGAACACCTGGTCCTGGTGCATGTCGGTAAAGGCCTGGTGAGCGATGTCCGCGAAGGTCTCGTTGAGCTGGCGGACCAACTCGGCCTGCTTCTTCTCCTGGGGCTCGTAGGTCATTTGAAACTCACCCTTGGCCAGGTCCAGGGCTTTGAAGATGATGCTATCGCCGGCACGAAATCGCTTTTGCCGGTACCAGGGAGTCAGGTCGATGGGGGAGTGCAAGCCAGGCTCGGCCGGCGCTGCGGCGATGAAGGCACTCTCCCGGTCGGTCACCGTTAACCGTCGGCCGCTGTCGGGGAAACGGGGCACGAAGGGAGAGAGGCGCACCGCCGGGAATAGCACCCCCGCCTGGACCTCAGCCGGGTGCGGGGTGCAACGAGCGGTGTAGCCCTGAAGGGCCTGCTCTACCAGGCGCCAGCGGCCGTCTTCGTAGCGCACCGTGGACAATCGCCAGGTCAGGGCATTTCGCACACTCTGCCGGGGGCGAGCGGCCGCCAGCGGCATGGACTTCAAGACCTCCTCCGTGATCTGTGCCAGTTCCAGGGGCTCTTCTTGTCGGGAGAGCACCTGGTAGATCGCCTGGGCCAGTTGCAACCTAGCGCTCGCTTTTCGGCTCATTGGGCTAACCTCTCTACATGCGGCTCAGGAGCTCCGCCTTTTTGCGCTGGAACTCCTCAGCCGTGATCAGGCCTTTGTCGCGTAAGGCGGCCAGCTCCTCGATCATCTGTGGCACGTCCGGGGCCGCGGCCCCTGGCTCCCGGCTCAGGGCTCGCCTGGCCCGGGACTCGAAGGCCTCTACCTCGCCCAGGCCCTCCTTCTGGTTGATCATGGTGGTCTTGAAGCGCACCGGGTGAGCGATCATCGAGAGCTTGTTGACGCCGATCTCGCTGGCGGTCATGATCTCCACATCGCCGAAATCGAAGACCCGGCCCCAGAAGCTCTGTTTCATCACCACGTCGTTGACCTTCTCCAGGGAGGAGTCACTGACCTTCTTATTGAGGACGCCTTCCAACTGCAACACCCGGAGGTTGGTTACCGCATACATCTCGTTTCGCCACCTGACCCAATCCCTGAGCACCACCAGTAGCGGGAGGATGAGGAGCACCAGCAAGAGAAGTCCCAGGGGGCCGACCGCCAGCCCCAGGAGGATGCTGGCCACCAGGACGGCCAACGCCAGGATCAGGGCCCAGAAGATGGCCCCGCCCAAGGTCAGCCAATGGCGCCTGGTCACCAGGACGATGCGTTCGTTCTCTCCCAAGAGTTTATCCAAGTACGACATGGTAGCCTCCAGAGTGAGAGCTCTTCGATCACTTCGCCCGTGGATGAGCCCGGTTGTAGACCTGGCGGATGCGGTCACGGGTGAGATGGGTGTAGATCTGGGTGGTGGCGATGTTGGCGTGGCCCAAGAGCTCCTGCACCGAGCGCAGGTCAGCGCCATTGTTTAACATATGGGTGGCAAAGGAGTGTCGCAGGGTGTGCGGGGTGATAGTGGTGGCGATGCCGGCCTGCCTGGCATATTCCTTGATGATGAGCCAGAACCCCTGCCGGGTGAGCCGCTGGCCCCGGTGATTCAGGAAGGCCGCCGGTTCACCCAGTTCCGGCAGGAGCTCCCGGCGACCGTGCCGTACGTAGTGCTGCACGGCCTCCACCGCCGCCGGCGCTATGGGGATGATCCGTTCCTTGGAGCCCTTGCCGAAACAACGCACATACCCGGCGGCCAGGTTCAGGTCCTCCAGGTTCAGCGAGACCAGCTCGGACACACGCATGCCGGTGGCGTACAATAGCTCCAACATGGCCTTGTCTCGTTGGGCCTCGGGCGTGGAGCCTTTGGATGGCTGAGCCAGGAGGGCCTCTACCTCCGGTACCGAGATGGCCCGGGGAAGCGACTTGCCGACCTTAGGGGAGTCCAGGGTAGCGGTGGGATCATCCCTCACCAAACCCTCGGCCACCAGGAAATGGAAAAATGATTTAACCGCGGCCACCTTGCGGGCCACGGTGGACGGACGGTACTGGCGGTCTTTGATGTGCAGTATGAAAGACACGATAGCTTGCTTGGTGACGCTCTGCCATTTGCCCTCGGCCGGGGCGGCTTGATAGTCGGAGAAGCTGCTTTCTAGGAATTCGGTGAACTGAGTGAGGTCATTGCGATATGCGGCCAGGGTGTTTCCAGAAAAGCCCTTTTCTACGGAGAGGAAGGTGAGGAAGTCACCTAGCTTTTGTTCCATCGTAGCCCTCCTTGGGAGCGAAGCTCTCCGCTCCATTTTAGCAGAACTTTCCATAAATGCAAGATGGGAGGCAAGATAGCCCATCATCAGTTTGAAAGAGTTCTTTGCAAAAAGAAAGCTGCTTCTAGTTCCGTCTCTCACCCCACTATAGCCTAATCACTGGCGGGGCCGCCCGGCATCCATCCCTCATAACCATCTGGAAACTACTGATCGCCCCCGCGATGACTCTGCCTGGGTTTGTTCAATGACCAGGCACAATATAGCACGTTTATAGCAGGCGATCACCTTCGACCAAGAAGAGTGGCTCTGTTTGTGCTGTTGTCCTCAGTACATCACTAAAACCGCTACGGCTGAAGAGCATATAAAACTCTTTCCGTTTTTCTTTTCTCCAGTTGACCCTTTGGGCTTTTTGTTTCAGTTGCTCGTAGATCCCGATACTCATTGGTTTATTCGGCCACTTGACTTCGCCGAACAACGCGACGTTGTCTTCGTCGGAAAGACCAACCAGGTCTATTTCGGCATCCTTTTCCCAATAACGTCCCAGCCGCGTCAGTCTGAACGGTAGTTTGCCTTGTCGCAACCAGTCCCAGGTTAGCTCTCTGGCAACGTCTTCGTAGATTGTGGACAAATACAGCGGGAATGCCTGCTTGATCTTTCTCAGAACTGCGTCCGTTTCGCCTTCTTCCAAGTCACCCCGATATGGAAACACAAACTCGAACCAGAAACGGGAAAAGTGGTCGGTTATACGATAAATACCGCGCTTGCTCTTCTCGGGTTTGTCTTCCGTCACTGGGACTTGGCGCTCAACAATTTTCAGATCGGTGAGGACCGAGAGATATTTGGTGATCTTACTCTTAGGGAATCCCGTCTCGTTCACCAACTCACCGATTTTGGCCTTCCCTGCTGCCATCGCCTTGAGAATGGCAAAGTAATTACGCGGCTCGCGTAACTCCTCTCGCAAGAGGAATTCGGGCTCGCGGTAGAGGAAGGATTCAAGCGCTAGAACACGCTCTCGAATGTTGGTCCACAAATCTGACTGAGGCTTGAATTCCAAAAGATAAGCCGGAACACCACCACACACAGCATAAAAAGCCAATGCGTCTTCAAATGTCAGGCGCGGAAAGAACTGGCGGGAATCTGCAAAATCCATTGGGTTGAGCAAGAGTTGTCCCGTGCGTCGCCCATAGAGAGGAGAGCGATAACCCAATACCTCAGTTTCCATCATTCCGATGCTCGACCCCAGGAGAATCAGAAACACCTGGGAATTTTTGAGGTACTCATCCCAACCTTTCTGGAACAATGAAGGAATAGCAGGATCGGCTTCAACGAGATAGGGAAACTCATCAATCACCCAAATCGCCTGCCCCTTGTTCTTCAAATAGGCAAACACCTGCTCCCAATTTCCGAAACCACGTTCAGCGACAAAAGTGTCGCGAAAGAATTCGCCCATCTTGGCAGACAGGGTTTTCAGTTGATCGAAAGCGGACGTCTTGTCGGCGAGAAAGTAAATGTGGGGTTTGTCAGCAAAAAACTGTTTGACAAGTTCCGTTTTCCCGACGCGGCGCTTGCCATAGATGGCGATGAACTTGGCGCGGCATTCGGCATATTCTCGGTTGAGGAAGGCAAGTGGTTCAGTTCGATTGATGAATCTCATCACAATACTCCAAAGTATACTTGAAAGTATACTACTTCAAAGTATACCTTTTGTCAAATGCTCCACTTTCCAAATCGGCCTAACTATTCACAGCTTGGCTTTTGCCATTTCCTCTTTGAACACGCGCATCGCCTTGGTTTCTTCTTTGATTTTTCGCAGGTATTGCTCCCACGCCGCGTCTTCCCCCAGCCTCTTGTAGAGGTTACGCACGCGCACCAGGTATTCGCATGCCCGATCGTACAATCCGCGATCGCGCCTTTCAATAATCTGTGCGGCGGCGCGCGCGTAAAGGCGTAACGCATCGCGCGGATGAGTTGCCTCGGCAGCTTGCGCGACTTCGATCCGCAAGCTGGGATAGACGACACCAAAGCCCTGTTGGACATGCGCGACGGTCTCGATGGCCGCGCCGATTTCTTTGGCGTCGAGATGAATTTGCGTGAGGAGATCAAAATTCTTTTGGCGGCGCAATTGGTCGAGCAACCCGACGCGCACGCTCTCCCACGTGTCGAGTCGCGCGGCAAGTTTCAGTATCTCCCGATACTGCGCGAGCGATGGGTGCATGTCGAACATTTTGCGCGCCCACATCAATGCGTTTGCCGCATCCCCCTTCGCCTTGTGATGTTTCATCAGCCACTCTGCAAGACGCGTATCTTTTGACTTGGATGCGCGTTCGGTCACCAACTGCTCTGCGACATGAGCCTGCTTGTGCCGCGCGGAAATGTCTGCCAGTTGCAATAACTCATAGTCGTTCGCGCGTGCGGCTTCAGCGCGCGCTTCATCCACGCGCTTCAACTTCAGCAATCGCTCCACGAGATCTTTCAGGCGATGCGTCTCGCGGCAGAGGCGCAAGTAGGCTTCGTCGTCAAGCGCGTCGGCTTCCAATTGCAGTAGAAAGCCGCCATACACCTGACGATGCCAGTTATCGCTCCACTCGTTGTCTGAGTGTTTTTTCATCGCCGCGCGTATCCATTCCGCGACTTGTTTCTTCTCCGCGCTGCTGGCGTGCTTGAGAATCAAGTCAGGCACATTGTCGCCCAACCCCACGCCACCAAAATCCACGTCGAAGCGATAAACTTCAAAGAGCGCGTTCAGGATTTTTTCGCGCAGGGTAGTGTCTGCGCTCTCCGCTGCGAGGCAATGCCCCAAGCCACCCACCGCGCGGCTTACCAATTCGCTCAACGCACCGCTTCCGTCGTGGAATTCTCCGTAATGCACCAGCACTTCGTTGGCGACCGCTTCAAACACCGCTTCCGCGTTGGCGATGTCTCTTTGCTCCAAAAAGCCACTGCCAATCTCCAGAGTGGCGTCCACTTGATTGGCGATGCCTTCTTCCGCACCCCACTCGTAATCGCTGCCACGAAACGCGGCGGCAACTGGGCGACGATATGTCTCTGGGTTCACCTTGCGATTCGATTTCTTGCCCGTTGGCAGTGGCACTTCGAGTAGCGTTTCTAGTTCCGGTACGCGCAGGAGCATTTGCCGCACGAGCGCGATCAGCTCTTCCTTGCTGCGACGTTCGAGTGCGGTGTTTGTATCTTCGATTTCGCGGACATCGTCGGGCTGGTTGAGCCAGGTGAACAACAGCGCGGCAACGTGCTTGCAGTGTCCGCCACCACCGATAGGGCAAGAGCAATCAGCGGCCGTGATACTGCCATCTTCAACTGTCGCGCGCACGCGATACGCATTGCCGCCTGAGCCGTGGCAATCGGCTTTGAGCGTTGAACCTGCGCGACGCGCGTTGAAGATCATCCCGTCGCGAAAGTACTGCTCGCCGCGGCTGAAACTGGTTTCACCGACCCAGTCGCGGATAGTTTTTTCGCTCAGTTTTCGTTTGGGTGTGTCCATAAAATCCACCTTGCCATCTTGAGCATTTTTTCCCTTCACCGATTTTATCACAGAACCTCAGCCCTTCACTCGCGATAGCGTGCGCGAAATACTGACTCGACCCTTCTACACTGGACAGTTACCCTCTATGGGACGAATGGCAAGCGAAACGCTGTGGCATTTTGGTCCGATGGTAAGCA
>JBFMCB010000141.1:0-8451 GCA_040754915.1 Chloroflexota bacterium
TCCTCACATGCAGGATGGTTTGAGGACCCAGTATGGCATGTCCACTTTTCAACTGAAAAGTGTCCACTTTTGAATTTCAAATGACACAGAGCGCAAAACTCCTTGACAATCCCCCCAATGTGTGATAAAATTTTGACATTGTCACTTTCTGAAAGTAAGTAACTGCCGGCGTAGGCAGAGAGGAGCGCCGCGATGCCCCCATCCGGCAAGCCTGCCCTGCTTCAAAGGATCAACAAGTCGGCCATTCTGGACCTGATTCGGGAGCGAGGGCCCATCTCGCGCACCGACGTCGCCAGGCAGCTCTACCTCAGCCAGGCGACCGTCACCCGCATCATTCAGAAACTCCTCGACGACAAATTCCTCATCGAAGTCGCCCACGGCGACTCGGTGACCGGCCGCAAGCCGATCCTCCTTCAATTCAACTACAAGGCCAGCCTCATTGTCGGCGTGGATCAGGGTGGGACGAAGATTGCCGGCGCGCTGGCCGACCTGGAAGGAGAGTTGCTGGCCTGGCAGCGGGTCTCGTACGAGCCCGGCAACGACAGAGCCCGCCGCCTGGACAAGTTGCTGGCGGTCATCGAAGGGCTCCTGGCTAACACGCCGGAAACCAATGGCGACGGCCCGCATCCAATCCGGGGCATCGGCATCGGAGTGCCGGGTGTTGTCCGGCGCGACGGAACCGTCGTTTGGGCGCCGGCCCTGGGCTGGCGCGATTTGCCCCTCAAGCAGATCGTCAAAGAACGTTTTGGCATCCCGACCTTTGTGGAGAACGATACGAATCTGGCGGCGCTGGGCGAACTGTGGTTCGGGGCGGGCAAGGGACTGCGCAACCTGATCTCCATCTCGGTCGGGACCGGCATCGGTGCGGGGTTGATCGTGGATGGGCGACTGTATCGTGGCCGGACGGACTCGGCCGGCGAAATCGGGTACGTCGTCACCGACCGGACACAACTGGGGCGAACTTTCGATGGATTCGGTCCCTTGGAGACGTTGGCATCGGGCCCGGCCATCACCGAACGCGCCCGGGCCCTGCTCGCCGATGGACGCCCCAGCCGGATGCGTGATCTCGTCGGCGGCGATCTGTCCTCGCTCACCGCCAAGGAGGTCTGCCAGGCGGCGCGTGAGGGCGACCAGACCGCGCAGCAGATCGTGTCTGACACGGCCACCACGCTGGCCATCGCCCTCTCCAATGCAATCAGCCTGTTCGATCCCGACATCGTGATCCTCAACGGCGGCATCTTTCGTTCGGCCGATCTCTTCCTGGACCCGATCCGCCAGCGTCTGCAGGGCACCGTCCCCGATCTCCCGCCTATCGTCGTTTCGCCCCTGGGCGAGGGCGCCGTCGTCAAAGGGGCCATCGCCTATGCCATCCACGCCACGGATGATTTCGTGTTCGTCACCGGGTGAGGTGTCATGTGAACCGTTGGGGTATTCCGATCATTGACTGCCACGCTCACTTCCCGGTCGCCCGAGATCCGTACCTGGACGGCTGGCAGGCCGCCTATGTCGCACGATTTGGCGCCGAGAAGTTGGCCCGCTTGCGAGCCGATGCGCGATGGTATCAGGAGCAGTGGTGGCGCACGTACTCGTTCCCTTTCCCCGAAACCGACGTGCCCTCGCCCGAGGTTCAAGCCCGCCGCTGGGCCGACGAGGTAGATCGCCACGGACTGGAGAAGATCGTCTTCGTCAGCGGCGGCGGCAACGAGGCCCTGGCCGACGTCGTGGGAAAATATCCTGACCGTTTCGTCGGCTTCGCCCACCACGATCCGTTCGCGCCAGACGCGGCCGACGAGCTTCGCCGCGCCGTGGCCGAGCTTGGCCTGCGCGGGTACAAGGTCCTGGCGCCGTCGCTGCGCGGCCGGCTTGACGACCCCGCCCTCGACCCGGTCTGGCGCACAGCGGAGGAACTCGGCATCCCGGTTTTGATCCACTTCGGCATGCTGGGCGGTGGCGGCGGGATTGCCCAGCACGTCAACATCAACCCGCTCGTGCTGCACGACGTTGCTAAAGGCTTTCCCGACGTGCCATTCGTCGTGCCTCATTTCGGTTGCGGTTATCCCCGCGAGCTGTTGCACCTGGCCTGGGCATGCCGCAACGTCTATGTGGACACGTCCGGCAACAACGAGTGGGTGCGCTGGATGCCCTATCCGCTCACGCTCTCCGATCTGTTTCGCAAGTTCGTCGAAACCATCGGGCCGGAGCGCATCGTCTTCGGATCGGACTCGGAGTGGTTCCCGCGCGGCTTCGCCGTCCGCTACCTGGAAGATCAATGGCTGGCGTGCCGTCAGGTCGGGCTTGGTGACGACGACCTGCAGCTCATCTTCCACGATAATGCGGCGCGGTTGCTGCGATTGTCGCGCGGGACGTAAAGGAGGTGATGAGGCATGGCGGCTGGCTAATGGCAGATGGCATCTGCTATCAGCTATTTCACCGGGGCAAGGCCGCCCCAAGTCACAGTGCCCTTACTGGGGCATGTAGCTGTAGTATGTGGAGGTAGAGAGATGCGTATCCGAACCCTTTCCGTCCTCCTACTGGTGGCCCTGCTGGCCTCAGTGGGAGCCTCCTGCGGCCCGACGCCGACACCGGCACCACCGACCAAGCCGCCTCCGGCGACACCTACCAAGCCGGCCCCACCGCCCGCGGCCGAGATCACCATCGTCCACTGGCAACACCATCATGAGGCGCGCGCGCCGGTCGTCCAGGATCTCACCAAGGAGTTCATGACCAAGAACGTCGGCGTCAAGATCAGCTTTGAGTCCATCCCCTACGACGCCTACTTCGACAAACTTATCACCGCCCTGTCGACGAAGACCGGCCCGGACGTGTTCCAGGTGTCGATGGAGATGGCCGAGCAGTTGATCAATGCTGGCACTATCACGCCGGTCCCGGATAGCGTGATGACAGCGAAGCAGATCGAAGACGCCTTCCTGCCAGCGGCGGTTGAACGGTTCAAGTCGGGCGGCAAGTACTACGGCCTGCCGACCGACGTGCAGACGCTCATCCTGTTCATTAACGTGGACCTGCTCAAGGAATGTGGTGGCGATCCGGCCAAGCCCCCTGCGACCTGGGATGAACTGAAAGCCCAGGCCCAGAAGTGCACCAAGCGCGATGCCGCTGGTGCGATCACCCAGGCCGGATTGGACACCCGCTATCGCTGGGCTGTCTTCACCCAGGCCATGTATTCGTTCATGGATGGGCCAGTGGTGGACGCCGTCAATCGCAAGGCGATGTACGACAATGAGCAAGGTCTGGCCGCGTGGAAACTGGTTGCGGAGTTGATGACCGGCCCTAAGGCGGTAGACTCGCCCGAGTTCCTCACCGGCCAGCGCAAGTTCGAGCAGGGCAAGGCAGTCTTCTACATCAACCACCCGGTCACCCGTGGCCGCCTGGAGCGCGAGGCCAAGAACGTTAATTGGATCGCCGCGCCGCCGCCGGTGCCTGCCGGCAAGAAACCGGTCACCCCGCTGCACATCTGGGCCTACGTCGTCAACGCCGAGTCCAAGAACAAAGAGACGGCCTGGAAGTGGGTGCAGTACCTGACCAATAAGGACGCCCAACTGAAGTGGAACAAGGCTGCCGGCGACCTGCCGTCGTTGAAGGAATTGACTACCGATCCCGCCCTCGCCTTCGACGCGAATGCCAAGGTTGCCATGAATTCCATGACCTATGCCCGCCCGGTACAACAGGTGGGGCAGACCGAGGTGGATGACATCCAATCCAAAATGTGGGAGCGGATCGTCATCAAGAAGGATCCGGTCGAACCCGTCGTGAAGGAAGCGGCCCAAGCCGAGACCGAGGTGATCAAGAAGATCCTCGGCGCCAAGTAATCGCGTAAGCGAGCACGTGCCGCTGGCGGAGTTATCCGTCAGCGGCACGCCCTTATTCGGAGGTGCACCATTAACGAACGGACGCGACGCATGGTATGGGCTTACATCTTCCTGGCCCCAGCGTTGATGCTCTTTGCTCTCACCATCGTCTATCCGCTGTTTTATGCTTTGTGGATCAGCCTTCAATCGTGGCCGGTCTTCGGCGCGAAGAAGTTCATCGGGCTGGGCAACTATGTCCGCATGTTCGACGACCCGGTCTTCTGGCAGTCCCTCAAGGTGACGTTTGTCTGGACCCTGGGCGTCGTGCCGGCGGTCATGTTGCTTGGCCTGGGGGCGGCGGTAGCCCTCAATGCCAAGTGGCTCCGTGGCAAGGGCATCTTCCGCACGATCTACTTCGTGCCGGTGATCGCTTCAATGGTGGCCTCGGGCTTCGTGTGGCGCTGGTTATTCGAGCCGAGCCTGGGCGTGATCAACTGGTTCATCCGCAGCTTGGGGCTGCCTGGCCCCGGGTGGCTGGCGAGCCTCGCCTGGGCGTTACCGGCGATTATGACCGTCGGCGTATGGAAACAGATCGGTTACGCCATGGTGCTCTTCCTGGCCGGGCTGCAGACAATCCCCCGTGAGTTCGTCGAGGCCGCCGAGATCGACGGGGCCAGCAAGTGGCAGGTCTTCCGCCAAGTCACCATCCCGCTCCTTAACCCGACCATTGTCTTCGTCGCCGTCATCCTGGCCATCAACGCCTTCCGCGTCTTCACCATTCCCTACGTGATGACAGCCGGCGGCTTCACCTACCTAACGCCTGGCGGCCCGCTCAATAGCACGCGCGTCTTCGTCCTGCACATTTATGATCTCGCCTTCAAACGTTTCGACATGGGCTACGGCTCCGCCAACGCTTTCATCCTGCTGATCCTGATCATGGCCGTGACACTGATCCAACTACGGGTTATCCAACGGCCGTTCGAGTATTGAGAGACCAAAGGAAATCAGCCATAGATGAACGCCGGTTTGGAAATATTTTAATCTGCGTCCATCTGGGCTCATCTGTGGCCCGCTCCGACGCCTTAAGGGGTGCTTCGATGACGCAACGTTGGCCCGTTTACCTGAGTCGCTCGCTAGTCTATCTACTGCTCATCCTGGGCAGCGTGGTGATGCTGCTGCCGCTGGCGTGGATGACCTCGTCGGCGTTCAAGCCGCTATATGAAGTTATGTTGATCCCGCCGACCTGGATCCCGCGCGAGCCGACGCTGGACAATTTCCGCGCCGTGTTTCAGCAGTTCCCCTTCGCCCGCTATATTCTCAATTCGGTCATCGTCGCTACGATCGTCGTCATCAGCACCCTCGTTACCAGCGCCATGGCCGGCTATGCCCTGGCCAAGTTCGACTTCCCCGGCCGCGACTTCCTGTTCATCGCCATCCTGTCCAGCCTGATGATTCCGTTCCAGGTACGCATGATCCCGCTCTACCAGATGATCGTCGCCTTCCGTTGGGTGGACACGTTGCAGGCAGTGATGTTCCCATGGTTGGTGGACGCCTTCGGCATTTTCATGATGCGCCAGTTCTTCCTGACTATCCCCGGGGAACTGCTCGACGCAGCCCGCACTGACGGTGCGTCGGAACTGCGTATCTTCTGGCAGATCGTGCTGCCTTTAACGCGGCCAGCCCTCTCGGCCCTGGCGATCTTCACCTTCCTTGGCAACTGGGAAGAATTTTTATGGCCGCTGATTGTGTCCAGTTCCCACGCCACGCGCACCTTGCCGGTCGGCCTACAAGCCTTTTCCGAGCAATACGGGACTAACACCCACTGGCAAATGGCCGGCGCGCTGATCGCCACGCTGCCGGTGCTCTTGCTGTTCTTCGTCCTGCAGAAACAATTCGTCGAGGGTATCACCCTCACCGGCATGAAGGGATAAGCCGCGATGACGTTAATGACTACCCCTCCGCTGATTGAAACCCCGCCGCGTCACATCCCCACCGGCAATCTGTACGTGTCGCTGCCGTCCATCTCACGGGACGACGCGGCTGTGTATCATCTGGGCGTGCTGCACATGGGCGCTAATGCGTTGCTTGAATTTGTCGGCTCTGAGGCTGATGGCCAGCCACTGCTACGACCGGTTATCGAACGCAGCGGCCAACGTGTCCCACTGATCGATCTCGAATGGAGCCGCGAGTCATTTTGGCTGCCGCGTTTCAGGGCCGAGCGCGGTGGTCTGCGCGTCACCGGGACGATCTTCGCGCCGCCGGGTGAGAAGGGGTTTGTGTATCTGCTTGAGGTATCAGCGGAAGGCGGGAGTGAAAGTATTCACGCCGGGGTCGAAGGGTGGTGGTACGGCCTTGAATCGGTCGCATTCCGCGCCAAGCAGGTCGCGGTGGAACGGGTGATTTGGCGCGATGCGTGGACTGGCAGTCTGGTTGGCGAGGCGCGAGCGGGTTTGCCGCTACTCGCGTGGGGTTTGCAGGCCGCGCAGGAAGGCGATCTGGCGTTTGATGGATCGCACTATCGTTGGACGAGCAAGGTCACTGCCGGTTCTGGGCAGACCGCGCGCGTTGCGTTCTATTTTTCGGTCAACCTGGAGAGCGACGGCGCGCGGACAACAGCCTTGCACTTGCGGAGGCGCGGCTGGCAATCTATGCTGGACGAAACGCGGCGCTGGCTCGAATCGCGCGCGATTCAAGCGAAAGACGCTGACCTGGCGCGCGTCCTCAACACCAACCTTTTCTTCAACTACTTTTTCGCCCAGGGTGATTGCCTCGATTCGGAAGAAATCGCGCTGGTCACTTCTCGCAGTCGGAATTATTACGTGAGTGCCGCGTTCTGGGCGCGCGACGCCTTCCTATGGAATTTCCCGGCCATGCTGATTGTCGACCGCGCCCGGGCGCGGCGCGCTTTGCTGGCGGGACTGACGCGCTACTTGCGCTGGGGTGGGCATCACGCACTTTATATTAACGGTGCGCTGCTCTACCCCGGGTTCGAACTCGATGAGGCGTGCGCACCGGCCATCGCCCTGGATCGTTATCTGCGCACGACGGGCGACCTGACGTTGCTCGATCAATCCGAGGTGCGCATTGCGTTGCCAGTCTTACTCGACACCATCGCCGAGCGATTCGATCGAACAGTCGGGTTGTATTCAACGTTTCTATCGCCCCACGATGACCCGGTTACGTACCCCTTTCTCACCTACAATAATGTTTTGGTCTGGCGGACTCTATGTATCCTCGCCGAGGTTTATGCGCGCATTGGCGCGACCTCTCGCGCGGCCGACCTAAACACGCAGGCTACATCGCTGCGCGAGACGATTCTCGCCAAATGCGTTGTCGAGGGTCCGTATGGGGAGCAGTTCGCCTGGGCAGTTGACGGCGCTGGCGGCTTTGAGTTGGACGATCAGCCCGGCGGGAGCCTGACGTTGCTCCCCTACTACGGGTTCTGTGCGTCAGACGATCCGGTTTATCGGAACACGGTACGCTGGATCTACTCGGCGTACAATCCGTACTTTTTCGCTGGGGCGTTTGGCGGTACAGGGTCGGCGCACTTTCACTTCCCCTGTGTCTTTGATCTTGCCAATCGTTTGCTGCGTGGTGATGAGAACGCGTTGAATATCGCGCGTCGCGCGCCGCTCGATCAGGGATTGGCGTGCGAATCGTTCGATGCGCAAACGGGCGTAGTGCGCACTGGCGCGGCGTTTGCGTCCGGCGCAGGCCTCCTGGCCTTCGCGCTGAATGAGTGCGTATGACGCAATCGTTTACCCTCCCCCAGGCTTCACCGTGGGCTCAGCCTAACGGTTTGAGCGTTTATCGCAACCTCATGACCTGATGTCCCGGAGTTGAACTCCGGGACATCAGGATCTGCCACTCTACGTCGCCAACCGTTTATTCCGGGTACAGGTGACCGCCTTGTAGCAAGAGGCAGGCTGTTATCCTGGATTTGCAAGGAGGAATCTTTGTGAGGACATGTCTGTTGACCGAGGCAGATCGGCCGGCCATCGAAACCCTATGCGAACAGCAGCGGGAGTTCAACATCTTCTTCCTGGCAAATCTTGATGAGCTGTCGAGGGAACAAAATCTGGTGCAGTACTGGGGCCAGTTCGATGACACCGGTCACCTGGTGGGAGTTCTGATGCGCTATCACGTGCTATGGTATATCTACGACGGACCCGGCGCTGACCTGGGGGCCTTCGCCGAGGTGATCGAGTCGAAAGCGCAGCCCGGTATTATTGTTAACGACAACGTTAGGACAGCGCCAAGTCTGGTTCCTCTATTAAAGAACTACCGGGTGGAGCTGGACCTTGCGGCACGCTTGCGGCAATTGCATATCGAGCACTTTGTCGAACTGGCCCAGTGTCATTGCGAGCGGAGCGAAGCAATCTCCAGTTCGCTCGACGGGGATTGCTTCGTCGCTTGGGCTCCTCGCAAGGCCACCCTGGAGGATGTCGAGCGACTAGCTCAGTTTTATGCTCAAGCGCCCGAGGATGTACGTCGCGGGCCCGACAGTATTCGCCGCTCGATCGGTGAAGGGCGGCGCACTTTCCTGGTTGAAATAAACGGCGAGATCGTCGCCAGTGCGTTGACCACCGCCGAGCTTCCAGATTTGGCAATGATCGGCGGGTTGCATATGAGACCTACCTCACGA
>JBFMCB010000142.1:0-8334 GCA_040754915.1 Chloroflexota bacterium
TGGGCGACTTGATGTCGCGGTGGATGATGCCGCGCTCGTAGGCGTGCTGCAGGGCCTCGGCCACCTGATCGGCTATATCAAGCACCCCTTCCACCGCCAGAGGGCCTTCGGATTCGATCACCTTCCGGATGTCCTGCCCATCGACGTACTCGATGACCAAGTAGTGATACTCCCGGTCCTGGCCATATTCCAGGATCTTGACGATGTGGGGGCTGTCCAGGCCTCCCGCCATCTTGGCTTCGCGGGCGAACCGCTCGATGTAAGCCTTCTCCTCGGCAAACTGCGGGTGCAGCACCTTGATGGCAACATTGCCTCCCAGCCTGGTGTCCACCGCCAGAAAGACCCGGGCCATGCCGCCGATCCCCAGTTGCCTCACCAGACGGTAGCGATTGCCCAGAGTGGTCCCGATCATGCCGATCTCCCGTCTTCCGGCAGGTGAGAGCGATCGTCCAGGGCTATCACCCTGACCTCATCGCCCAGTATCTCCAAGTGGGTGAGCGAGGCATTGGCCAGGTCATAGGCGCGCCAGTTGTTGACATTTTTGGCTACGGCGTAGGCCAGGTAGGCCCGCAGGCTGCCGCCGTGGGTGATCACGACTGCGGCCCCGGTGCCCACAGCGCCGATGATCTCCTCCATTGCCGCCAGGACCCGCCGGTGAAAATCAATGCGCCTCTCCCCGCCCGGCCAGCGAAAGTAAGGGTCATCTCCAGCCTCTCGCCAGAGACGGTACAGCTCAGCATGGCGGGTCGCAAATTCCGGGAGGGTGAGGCCGCTGACGATGCCGAAGTTGATCTCGCGTAACCCGGGATGGTCGATCACCGGCAAGCCCAGAGCCTGGCCGACGATGTCAGCGGTCTGGCGGGCCCGAACCAATGGGCTGGAATAGAGGGCCACCACATTGGGATATCCCCGGAGCCGTTCAGCCAGGCTCCAAGCCTCCATCCGGCCTTGGTCGCTAAGCATCGAGTCCTCCCAACCTTGAATGCGATTGTCAGCGTTGAAAGTGGACTGTCCATGGCGGGCTAACAGCAACTCAGCCATAACCTAGCGCCCTTATACCACCGGACCGGTGGTCGGTAGATTTCTCCAGTAATAATCGCAGTGTCGACGCAGGACACAGTTAGAGCAGCGGGGTTTTCGGGCCCGGCATATCCGCCGCCCATGGGCGATCATGCCCAGATGAAAGGGATAAACCTCAGCGGGGGCCAACATTTCCTCTAAGAGTTGGTGTGCCCTCTCCGCGGTCACCCTGGGCGGGATGAGGCCCAGGCGTTGGGAGACCCGGTGGACGTGGGTGTCCACCGGCAACGCCGGCTTCCCCAGCGAAAAGAGCAGCACGCACGCTGCGGTCTTGGGTCCCACACCACTGAGAGAGAGCAGCCACTTTTTCGCCCGGGCCACGTCCCAGCCTCTCAGAAAGTCCAGGTTAAGGCCTCCGGCCTGTTCAGCGATGGCCTGAAGTATGCGCTTGATACGGGGGGCTTTTACCTGTGCCAACCCTCCGCTTTTGATGGCCTGGGCAATGGCCTCCACCGGGGCATCCTGGATGGCCTCAAAGGAGCCGAAGGTGGTCATGAGGTTGCCAAAGGCCTGAGAGCTGTTCACGTCCGACGTATTCTGAGATAGGATCGTGCCGATGAGTTCGCTCAAGGGTTCGGCCCGAGGGTGCCACTGGGGCCGACCGTACTCGGCGATGAGCAACTCGTGCACGGAGCTGATCTTGCTGGCAGCCACCGGTCATTCCGCCAAATATAATACGACCGTTGGGCAGAGAACCGCACGCCCAACGGCCAAGATTCCAAATCGGGCTCGAAGACAGCGTGAGCTCAGGACTTTGCGCCCGGAAGCCCGTTTAATGTAGCTCACCTCATCTGTTTGAACACGATGTTCCAGGTCACCTTGCCGGTGAAGTCAGGTATGGCAGTTGATACCGAGGTCGAGGCAGAGCTATGCACGCCATCGGCCACGGTAATCGTGAAGTCGCCTCTGCTAAGAGCGAATTCCAGCGCGCCACTGGCATCGGTGGACTTGGTGGCCGAGTCCGCCGGGCAACACCACTCCGCTCTCACGGGAATCCCGGAGATGCCCCTTCCGCTCATGTCCAGCACCTTTATGAAAATGGAGGCCGGCCGATCACTGGGAAGGGCCTGCAGACTGGGGCCGTCTCTGGTCACCACCATGAAGTCGTAGGCCGGCGTCGGGGTCGGCGTCGCCGTAGGCGGCAGGGTCGGCGGCCTCGGCGGTATCGGCCGGGGGGTGAAGGTGCTGGTGGCGGTGGGCTTCGGCGTGGAGGTGGGGAACGGCGTGTCGGTGGGGAACGGCGTGTTGGTAGGCCGCAGCGTCCGCGTGGGGGTGGGCGTGGCAGTGTCGGCGGGAGTCGCAGTGCTCGCCGGGGTGTAGGTGGCCGGCGGGCTCAATAGAGCGGTCAGGTTACCGGAGCCAACGAAGGCGACAGCGATGGCGGCATAGACAATGCAAACCAGGACCACTAAGCCGATAACCACGGCGATCAGCAGGCGATTTTGCATCTACTTTTGCCCTCCTGTCACGTTTAATCAAACCCTACCCTTTCCCTTACACTTGGGACATGTGCCCTCCAGGATGTGCCAGCCACCCGGCTCCTTGGGATCCGGCCACCTCTCGTTGACCTGACCGGTCCCATCGCAGCGGGTACAGCGATTCACTCCCCCCGACCTCTGCCCGCGGAAAAGGAAGAAAATCACTACAGCGAGGCCCAGGAGGAAAAGCAGAGTCAGTTCCACTTGCGGTCCTAACAGAACTATGGGCCATTATATCACAAAGCTCAGCGCTTTCAAACCTTTCCTCTAACTAGCGCTCTTTCTGGAAGTTCAGACAGTAATGATGGTGCGTGTTCGAGACCCAGGAGTAGAACATGCCGTAGGGGGCCAGGGTTTGGTTGTCCTGGCACCAGATCTTCTCGTCCTTTAGCAGATAGAAATCCCCTAGGCGCCTCCCCAGCTCCCAGGCCAGGGGATACATTCTACCGCCTTTCTTGACGTTTTTGACGATGACGGTGAGATATGCCCCCGGCTTGAGGAGGGCCTGGACCTTTCGGTAGATTCCCACTAGCTCCTCTAGAAAGCGCTCGTATTCGGCGATGTTCCCCAGGTCCTGTGGCGAGTCCGAGTAGGAAACATCCAGGTTCAGGTCTTTACGCCTCCTTTGGGTCTCAAATCCCTTGCGTTTCAGCATGTCCCAGTATGGCGGGCTGGTGATGCAGTAGTCTATCGGGGGCAGTCCCATCTCGTCCAGCTTCCTGGCATCCCCCGTCAACACCACCTGCTCCGGCGCTGGGCCCAGGCCCTCAGGCTCGAGGGGCATCGGCATCGCCAGGGCATCGATGCGCTGTCTGGCGACCTGGGCATACCTGGGATTGAGCTCGATGCCGATGCCGCGCCGGCCGGCGCGATGACAGGCCACCAGGGTGCTGCCCGTCCCCACCATGGGGTCCAGGACCACCTGCCCTCGTTTGGTAAAGAACTCGATGAACTCCTGGGCCATGGTCTCGGGGAACTTCGCCGGGTGGAGTAGCAAATCCTCGGACCGGGCCGGAGGATTGTGGACAAACCAACTCTTCTGGAACCTGATCCACCTTTTGGGCTCCAGATCGTTCAGCCTGTTTTCAGGACTCACGTCAATACCTTCCCCGGCGGGGCGGGCCGCCAAGAAGTGCTACAATTAGTACTGACTTGATCCCGTGTGCGGTCATCAGGCGGCGGGGACAATACCCGCCTCACGGATCATGGCACCAGGTTCATCGGATGCGGCGGATGACCGTGACTACCTTGCCCTGAATGCGCAACTGATCCGGGCGAACGTATATGGGGTTCATGTCGGAGTTGGCTGGTTGAAGCCTGATCTGATCTTTTTCCCAATAGAAACGTTTAAGCGTGGCCTCACCGTTCTCCAGGAGCGCCACCACGATGTCGCCGTTGTTCGCAGCACTTTGGGGCTCTACCACCACCAGGTCCCCGTCGTCAATAAGGTCCTCGATCATGGATCTGCCCTTCACCTGCAGGATGAAGCAGCCCTCACGGGCAAATTCCGGGGTTAGCTGAACGTATTCCGAAACGTCCTGCAAGGCCTCGATGGGTTGCCCGGCGGCGATGCGGCCTACGATGGGCAAGGCCAGCGAGGCAGGGGCGAAGGACATCGCCGTTTCTTTGGCGAACCGAAGCCCCCGGGACACCAGGGGGTCTCGGGTGATCAAGCCCTTCTTCGCCAATCGCTTCAGGTTATAGTCCACCACCGAGGTGGAGCTTATCCCCACCGCCTTGCCGATCTCCCTGGTGCTGGGTGGATAGCCGTTCCTGGTCACATAAAGGCGGATGTAATCCAGCATCTTCAGTTGCCGCGCGCTGAGAAGCTCTTCCATTCCTCCCACCTCCTTTTCTGAATACATTATATAGAACGCCTGTTCAATTGTCAAGTGTTCTTTAAGGGATGTTGCCAAGGCCACCTTTTTTGCCAACACACCGTGGGAGTTGTGGTATAATCAACCTGACTGGCTTAGGGAGATGTACAAATATCGTCGTCCCAAGATAAAGCATATCCTCGGCCTTTTGCTCTTGGCCCTGGCCCTGGGGGGCGACTCTGCGCCATCGGCGCAACGGTTCAGCCTGCGCCTCAACCAGTCGGCCGTGCCGTTCACCTTCGACTTGGTGAGGTGGGAGGTGCAAGCCCTGAGGGAGAAGATCGGCGCCAGGCTGGGCTCTTGGCGCCAGGAAAGGCTCGCGGGGCCGGCCGATCCATCTCTGGGGGAGTATTTCGCCAGCGCCCACGAGGTGCTGGACCTCCAGTACGCCATCAACCAGGCCGCCAGCCAGGGAGACAAGCCCCAGGCCGGCTCGCTGGAGGCCCAACTTCGGGAGCTGCGGGTCCGCCGCGGCAGGCTGCGCCCCCTGGTCGAAGCCACGGTGGAAAAGGACATCGAGGCTGTTCTGGCAGAAGAGGGCTTCACCAGCTCTATCGGGGGCATGCTCAATTTCATCTTCCCGCCGGTGGTGAATAAGCTCGACCGGCTCCCGCTGGTCCTGGTGGTGTCGCCCCGGGAAAGGATCGCCATCAAGGCCGAGGTCTACCTTTTGCCGGACCTGACCAGCGAACAGATCGAGGCTATCGAGCGTGCGACAGAGAGGCTGGGGGTTTCGGCGCTGGTGGTCCCCATCGGAGGGTTCTCCACCTATCCCAGCATGGTCTCCGAGACCGCACCTTTGGAGTACGTAGCCCACGCCGCGGCCCACGAGTGGTTCCACCAGTACCTGTTCTTCAAGCCCCTGGGCTGGCGCTACTGGGACAGCCATGAGCTGGTGACCATGAACGAGACCGTGGCCAGCATCGCCGGGGACGAGATCGGCCGCCAGGTAAGCGCCCGGTATCGGAAACCAGAGCCCCCAGGCTCAGAAACCAAGGACGAACCGGGTCCCCCAGACCAGAGGCCGGAGTTCGATTTCAACCAGGAGATGCGTCGGATCCGCTTGCAGGTGGACCGCCTCCTGGCCCGGGGCGACGTGGCGGGCGCCGAGCGCTTCATGGAGGACAGCAGGCAATACCTGTTGACCAAGGGCGTTTATCTACGCAAGCTGAATCAGGCCTACTTCGCTTTCTATGGGTCCTACGCTGACAGCCCTATCTCAGTAGACCCTATCGGCCAGGACCTGAGAGAGCTACGGCGGCGCAGCCCCACCCTGAAGGAATTTGTGGAGAGCGTGGCGCGAATGACCAGCTACCGGGAATTGCGAGCCGCCCTGGGCAAGGAATAGAATACCCCGGTGGATGAAGGAGTCTTCCATGGAAGTGATAATCAAGGAGACCTACGAAGCCATCAGCCAAGAGGCCGCGGCCATACTCAAAGGGGCCATTCTGGCCAAACCCACCCTGGTGCTGGGGCTGGCCACCGGGGCTACCCCCCTGGGCCTGTATGGCGAGTTGATCCGCATGCACCGGCAGGAGGGGCTGGATTTTTCCAGGGTGACCACCTTCAACCTGGACGAGTACCTGGGCCTGCCGCCCGATCACCCGCAAAGCTACCACTACTTCATGCAGGAGAACCTTTTCCGGCACATCAACATCTCGCCCGAGAACGTGCACATCCCCCAGGGCACCGCCCCAGACCCAGTTGCCTACTGCGACCAATACGAGAAAGAGATCCAAAGAGCCGGCGGCATAGACATCCAGGTCCTCGGCGTGGGCAGCAACGGCCACATTGGCTTCAATGAGCCCGGCTCCTCCTTGGGCTCTCGGACCCGCATCAAGACCCTCACCCGGGAGACCATCGAGCACAACGCCCGGTCCTTCCCTAGCGCGGAGCAGGTGCCCAGATTTGCCATCACCATGGGCGTGGCCACCATCCTGGAGTCCAGGAGATGCCTGGTGCTGGCCAGCGGCCGGGAGAAGGCTCGGGCGGTGGCGGCGTTTATCGAGGGGCCCATCACCTCTTCGGTGACCGCCTCGGCGCTACAGTTGCATCCCCGGGTCACCGCTCTCCTGGACGAGGCGGCGGCCTCCAGGCTGAAACTCCGAGAGTATTACCGGTGGGTATACGAGAACAAATCGGCAGCGCAAAGATGGAGGGCTACGTAACCGTAGGCCGCGGTGTGCTGGGCCTCGGGACACTGGTGGTGCTCCTGGCCGGATGTGGACAGACCAGCCCCACCGGCACGGCCCAGCCGCTGCCGGCCCGGGAGATCGTTCGCGGCAAAGGCGGGCTACCGGTCGGTCTACTGGACCCTGGACTCGGGGGACTGGCTGGCGGGTGCCACGGCCGACAAGGTGGCCAAGCGGGTGCTAGACAACGTGGGCAATGGCTACATCGTGGTGTTACACGCCTCGAGCCGACCGACCGCCCAGGTCTTGCCCCGTCTTTTGGCCGGTCTCAAGGCAAAGGGCCTTAAGGTGGTTACTGTCTCCCAGGTCCTGGCACCATAGATCAGACTTGACGGCGAGGCATTGAATGAAAATGAAGCTAAACCAGGATCAGTGGGTGGAAAGCACGTTGAACGGCCTGACCCTGGGGCAGAAGGTGGGCCAGATAATGATGGCCGGGTTCCCCGGCACCGAGTTGGGACCGGAGATAAAACGACTGATCGAGGAATGCCACGTCACCGGCGTCTGCCTCTTCGGGACAAACGTCCAGGACCCGCCCCAAGTCAGGGAGCTGACCCAGTCCCTGCAGGAGCTCGCCGCGAGACAAGGGGATCCACCACTGCTCCTGGCCATCGATCAGGAAGGCGGCATCGTGACCCGCTTGAAATGGCCCTTCGCCGTCTTCCCAGGAAACATGGCTTTGGGGGCAGCCGGCTCGGAGGATGGGGCCCACCGCGCCGCCTCGGTTCTGGCCAAGGAGATGAAGGCGGTGGGGCTAAACGTTGACTTCGCCCCGGTCCTGGACGTCAACGATAATCCCACCAACCCGGTCATTGGCATTCGCTCCTTCGGCGCTGACCCCGAAGCGGTTACCCGTCTGGGGACAGCCATGGTGCGGGGCTTCCAGGACAACGGCCTGGCTGCCTGCGCCAAGCACTTTCCCGGCCACGGTGACACCGAGCTGGATTCTCACCTTTCCCTGCCCAGGGTGCCCCACGATTGGCCGCGCCTGCAGGCGGTGGAGCTTCTGCCATTCCGGGGAGCCATCGCCGCCGGCGTGGCCAGCATCATGACCGCCCACGTGACCTTCCCCGCCGTGGAGGATTTGCCCGCTACTCTCTCCAAAAAGGTCTTGACCGGGCTGTTGCGGCAACGGTTGGGGTTCCAGGGCGTCATCTTCACCGACGCCCTGGACATGAAGGCCATTGCCGACAACTTCGGCGACCAAGAGGCAGCGATGATGGCCATCCAGGCCGGCGCCGACGTTCTACTGCCCCTGGGCAGCCTGGAGCATCAACTTATAGTATACCAGGCCCTGATAAAAGCGGTAGAGGATGGCCTCATCACAGAATCGCGGCTGGAGGCTTCGCTACGAAGGGTACTGGCGATGAAATACCGGTACGCCCTGCCCGCTGCATCCTTCCAGGAACTGGCCAGATTTCCCGAGGAAGCACATCTGGAGATCGCCCGCAGCACCGCCCAGGCCTCCATCACCCTGGTGCGGGACGACCGAGGCCTCGTCCCCCTTCGCCTGGACGGCGGGATGACCCTGGCCCTCATCGAGTTCACCCAGGTGCGCTTTTCACTGGTGGAAGAGATGAAAACCTCCGAGCTACTGACAAAGGAGATCAGGCGCCGCCACTGGTTGGTCCGCCTGGTCAGCCTCGGCTCGCCTCCACCGCCGGACCAGGCGGCCCGGGCCCGGCAGGTAGCGGGGGAAAGCGACGT
>JBFMCB010000143.1:0-8271 GCA_040754915.1 Chloroflexota bacterium
AACAAACTGGTCTGGGCCCTAATTATCCTCCTGGTCAATATGATTGGCCCGGCGGCCTACCTGTTGCTCGGTCGCAAGGAGGAATGAGTCAGTCATGGAAGCAGTTCGCTGTCTGGGCTTGAGCAAAGAGTACGACGGTTTGCTGGCCCTGGATCGGCTCAGCCTGAGCATTGAAGAGGGTACCATATTCGGCTTCCTGGGCCCCAATGGCGCCGGGAAGACCACCACCATCAAGCTCCTGACCGGCCTGACGCATCCGACTGCGGGTCAGGCCTGGGTAGCGGGCCACCAGGTCACGGCAGATTCCCGGGCGGTGCATGGCATCATCGGCTACCTGCCGGAGGAGCCGGCCTTCTACAACTGGATGAGCGGTCGGGAGTTCCTGGAGCACGTGGGGGAGCTTTTCGGGCTACCCCCAAAGGTCCGGAAAAGCCGGGTGGACGAGGTCTTGGGGCTGGTGGACCTGGTCTCGGCGGCCAAACGCCGGGTAGGTGGCTACTCTCGGGGCATGAGGCAACGCTTGGGCATCGCCCAGGCCATGATCAACAATCCGCGGGTGCTTTTCCTGGACGAGCCGGCATCAGCCCTGGACCCGTTGGGCCGCCTGGACGTATTGAACGTCATCCGCGCCCTGAAGGGCCAGACCACCGTATTCATGTCCAGCCACATCCTGGCCGACGTCGAACGGGTTTGCGACACGGTGAGCATCCTGAACCATGGCCGATTGGTGACCCAGGCCAGGACCGAGGAGCTCAAGGAGAAATATGCCAAGCCCATCTTCGTCCTGGAGTTTGAGGGGCCGGTCGCCGGGCTGGCCGCTAAGCTGCGGGCGCTCCCTTGGGTGGAAAAGGTCGAGGCCACCGAGACGGCCCTTAAGGTTTTTGCCCGGGATGTCTCCACGGCGAAACGAGAGCTGCCCCAGGTGGTCTCGTCCAGCCAGATTGGCCTCTTGCGCTATGAACTGGCGATGCCCAGCCTGGAGGACATCTTCGTCAAACTGGTGGAGGATGACCGGCAGGGAGGTCAGGGGTGAATCTGCTTGCTCTCTTGAAGAAGGAACTCAAGTACCAGATCCGGACCTACCGGTTGCTGGTCCTGGTGGTTATCTGTCTGGTCATTGGCATCGGCTCCCCCATCACCGCCAAGGTCATGCCCGACATCATCTCGTCCTTGGGCACGGGTGCCAGTGGCATACAGATAGTCATGACCATTGAACCCTCCGCCACCGACGGACTGGTGCAATACCACAAGAACTTCGGCCTGATCCCGCTCCTGCTCATCTTCATGACCATGGGGGCGATGGCGGAGGAAAGGTCCCGGGGGACAGCGGCCATGATCCTGACCAAACCGGTGAGCCGCTTTGACTTCCTGGCGGCCAAGTTTCTCACTCCGGCGCTTTCTCTGGCCTTGGCCCTATCCCTGGCCGCTGTGGCCTGCTACTACTACCTATCGGTGCTGTTCCCCGAGGCAACGGTAGACCCGGTGTGGTTCGCCGGGTTGAACGTGCTCCTCTTGACCTGGCTCCTGGCCTATCTGGCGGTCACCTTGTTGGCCAGTGTGATCTTCAAGGGCCAGGCGGCGGCCGGCGGCGCGGGCGTCCTCTTCTTCGCCCTGATGCTCATCCTGGGCAGCCTGCCCCGGGTGGGTGCCCACACCGTCCAGGGCCTGTACGTGCAGGGGGCCCGCCTGATCAACGGGACGGCCAACGGTGACCTGTGGAAAGGCTATGGCGTCAGCCTGGGCGTCATAATAGCCTCGCTGGTCACCGCCTGGGCCATTTTCAGGAGACAGGAGCTATGAGAGGGAGACCGCCACTCCCGGGCACCCCTAAGCCATCACTCGCGGAGGAGCCTGAGCCGATACAGAAGCGCCCCAGTGGCACCGAGCAGGATGTAGAAGGCCAGGCCCACCGGCCAGGCCACCAGCACCACGGCAGCCACGAAGCATGCCCCCAGCCAGCTCGTCTTTCCAGAGAGCCATAGGTTTCCCAGCACCAGGATCCCGAAGAAGGCACCAATCAGCAGGTACAGCGCAAGAAACATGCGACCCCGCCTGTCACCATAGGTTTGCTGTGAGAACGATTACTGGCCATGCAGCAGATTCGCCAGGTCGGCCAGGCCAAGCTGCACCAGCCTCTCTCGTGATGGCCGGCCCTGGGCATCCAGTCCCCGCAGGAGATAGTATTCCCCGATCATTAGCTCAAAATCCGGCGCCGATCCGGCCGTGGCCCCCCCCTCCAGCGGAGAAAGGGCGCGAGACGGCACGCGATCGTCGGCAGCAGTGGCCCCAAGCAGGCAGCTGATGCCGCGTTTCAGGTGCCAGATGCGGGCTCCGGTCTCCATGAACTCACCCAGCGTGTAGCCGAAGCCGGTGACGGCGTTGGTGGCCTCCACTAGCTCAGTGGCGGTATAGTTCCAGTTGATGAACTGACAGATCGTCAGCGAGTTCAAAAGGGCACCCCAGTCCTGGGCCTTGATCACCAGGCTGGCCTTGCCCTGGCCACTCTGGTTTTCAAAGGGCCCGGCCAACCCCAGCTCTGATCGGAAGACTGTGCCTGACTCCAGGGCGTAGGTCTCGCAGGCCATGTGGCAGGCCCCCCTTGTGCCGGTGGCATAGGAGAGGGCCAGCCCATGAAAAGCCCGGGGATCGTGCATTGGTGCCTCCAGCCCCTTAATCTCCACCGCGAGGTCGGCGCCGCCTATCTTCGCCGCCGCTCTCTTTGAACCCTCGGCCAGGAGGTCCCCCAGGGCCTCCCGCCGGGCGATCTTTTCGATCATGCCGATCACCGCCGCCGCATCGCCCCAGGACAGGTCGCTCTTCAATAACCCCCTCTCAGTGGCCTCCATGGCGAACGAGATCGTGGCGCCGCAGGAGATGGTGTCCATCCCGTAGAGGTCGCAGAGGCGGCCGGCATGCGCCACCGCCTCCAGGTCATCCACCAGGCACATCGCTCCCAAAGCCGCTGCCGTCTCGTACTCTGGCCCGGAGCCCGGTGGCATTCGGTAGGGTCCCTGATCGACCTTGACCACCCGTTTGCATCCCACCGGGCAGTACAGGCAGGCCGCGTTCTTGACCAGGATGGTCTCGGCCATGGCGGCCCCGTCCAGCTTCTGGTAGCCCTCCTCCCACAAGGTGGTCCGCCAATTCCCGGTGGGCACATCGCCCAACATGGCCCCACCCAGGTACATGCCTCCGTCGGTGCCCAAAGAAGCGAAGGTCTGCATGCTCACGCTCTCTCTGGCCTTGGCCCGGACGCTTCTGGCGATGGCCTCCGCCGCTTTCAGATCGGCCAGCTCAACCCTTTTGCTGCCTTTCACGGCGATAGCCTTGAGCCTCTTTGAGCCCGCCACCGCTCCCATGCCGGTCCTGCCGGCCACCGCGCCCCGGTCGTTCACCAGGCTGGCATAGCGGACCTGGTTTTCGCCCGCTGGCCCGATGGAGAGCACCCGGGTGCCCCCGCCGTGGCGGGCGATCAGCCCATCCTCGGTTTGGTAGGTATCTTTGCCCCAGAGAAACGAGGCATCCCTAAGCTCGGCGGTGGCTTCGTTTACGTACAGGTACACCGGCTCCGGCGAGGCGCCGGTGAAGATGATCCCGTCATATCCGGTGTACTTGAGGGTGGGCCCGAAATTGCCGCCGCAACTGGAGTCACCCCAGAGGCCGGTGAGAGGCGACCTGGTAGCCACGGAGAAGCGGCTGGTCCCTGGCAGCCGGCTGCAGTTCAAGGGGCCCGGCAAGACGAGGAGCGGGCTGTCGGCACCCAGCGGCTCCGGCTTTTTTCCTTGAGCCAGCGTACGGTCAAAGTACAGTCTGGCGGCTAAGCCGCTCCCGCCCAGGAACCGGCGCAGGAGCTCTGGATCACCCAGGGGGATTTCGGCCACGGTGCCGCGGGAAAGATTTACCTCCAGCAGCTTGCCGCTATATCCATACACCTTCGCCTCCTGAGACGGTAGATAACTAGCAATCGGTGTGGACAATGAATACAAAATGGGTAAAGAGCAGCCTGGCAAGAACTACGTAATCATGGCTTCCAGGCCCTTCTCCTTGAGGATCTTCGGATAGAGGGCGTAGGCGGGCTTGATGATGGGCAGTAGCTTCATGATGGACTGGATAGGCCCCTTGGCCACCATCTGGCCTCGAGTGAGGGCGGCCACCAGGTTCACCTTGCCGAGCCAGAACTGGTGGGCCACGTCGGCCGTCATGGACATGTCCACCGTTGGCTTGCGGTCATTGGGCCCAAAGATGATCTCCAGGGGGCTTTTGGTACAGTCGATGGTTATCTCCGAATCAGGATCGGTGTACCTGAACCTGATGACCAGGCCGGAGGCCTGCACCTTCGGCCCGATCTCCGGGTCATCTCTCAGGGTGGCGAAAAGTGTCCCCAGCACGTCGTACAGTTGCGCCGCGTCCTTGTAGGCTCCCATCCTTGCCTCCTTGCAGTAGATTTATAGGTTTAGAGCTACACATCCATCGCTCAGCCTGGCTTGCCGCGCCGGGCAACCGCGAATATCAGCAACCCCACGATCAACAGGAACGATAGAAACGCGAAGCAGCCCACCAGGCTGGCCACGGCCACGGCGGTGGCGAAATTGGGCATCAAGACCGGCAGCGCCAGGCCGGGCGTGGCGGTGGCTACCTTTGCTGGTAAAGAAGTCGGCGTAGCCACCGGGGTGGCCGTGGAGACGGCGGTGGCGGTCGCCGTGGGAGGCAGGGCAGTGGGCGTTGGCAAGCTGTGCCAGAGCGTTTCCGGCCGGAAGCTTATTTCATCGCTGATCTCCGGCTTTTCTCCAGACCACCAGTAGACGAAACCCTCGTAGACTTTGTCACCCAGCGGCAGGAAGCCGCGCTTCTTCACCACGTGGCGGTTGTCCATCCTGCCGAAATAATCGGCGCCGTGGCGGCCCCAGGTCGGGTCCATGGGCACCCAGCCCCGATCCGGCACGTAGAACTCCAGCCAATCGTGAAACGGCGTGTCTTGAGCGCCGGCGGTGTAGCCCAGGAGAACCCGGGCGGGGACACCGCTGGCCCGGAGCAAGGCCACCGCTAGGGTGGTGAATTCAGTGCAGTCCCCCTGCCCGCTGCGCAAGGCCGCTAAAGCCCCGTCGATCTTGTTCACGTTCAACTTGAAGGTCAGGGCCTTTCCCACGTAAGCGTAGATCGCTCGGGCCTTTTGCACCGGGTCGGTGAATCTGCCGGCTACCTCCATCGCCTTGGCCACAATGGCCGGATCGTCGGATTCCACGTACTTTTCGGGTGCGGTATAGCGTCTAAGACTGCTCTCCGGTGACCCACTTGGCCGTGCGAGGCTCAGGTCGTAGGCAACGGCATAGACCTGGACCAGGTAGCGCAGCTTTATCTGAGTGCCCTGGCCAGCCGGGATTTCCTTCAAGTGAAACATCAGGAGGGTATTACCCTCGTCGTCGGTCTTCTCGGTGATCTGGCTTTTCTCGACGCCCTGGGCCCCCCGAAAGCGAGTGTATTGGTACGGCGGAACATCCACGGGGATAGCGATCTCCAGGTCCAGGCGCGTGACTGCCCCTGGTCCCTGGTTGGCCACATTGATGACATGAGTCAACTCATAGGCGATAGGCGAGGAAAGCGTGAACGGCGGACTCTGGGCCGCACCCGGAAGGGCGCCCAGGGTCAGGATCAGAATGGTCGCGAAGAGCAGGGGTATCTTAGGAAAGCGCCATCCCATGTATTAGCCCTTGTTTCACTTCTGGCCTGGGGCCCGGCAGCGGTCGAAGGCGGCCTTGTAGGCCCACGGTGCGCCCAGGGCAACCCAGCACCCGACCAAGGCATAGCGCAGAAAGTGGAAGGCCAGGTCGTCAGGCAGAAGGGGCTTCACTGCCACCCTGATGGCGAAGGCCGCGGAGACGCCGACGGTGACCTTAACCGCCTGCTGCCAGAGGGGTCCCTGGATCGGGAAGCCGCCCAGCCAACGAACCTGGCCGAGATAGCCCAGCCCCAGGCCCAGGGCGATGCCGGTTATTCGGGCCGAGGTGTCGGTAGAATAAAGGCCAAAGGCGACAACCGGCGCGACCAGGGCCAGGATGAACTGGAAGTAAATAGATGCCACCCGTCCCACCGGTGTGAGGGCGCTAAAGGCCCGCAGGCCCAGCCATAGGATGGCCAAGCCTATAACTATCCCTCCCAGGGCGTCGGTGGGCCAATGGAGGCCGAGGTAAATGCGCGATATCCCTACGGCCGGTATCAGGATGGCGGCGGCTACCAGCCACAGGCGCCGTCGGAACTGACTGGCCAGGAACCCCCAGAACACCGTGGCATTTTGGGCATGTCCGCTGGGAAAACCGAAGCCGCCGCCGGTCTCCTCCAGGAGGACACGCACCTGCTCCCTGGGAGGCCTTGGAAGTTGCAGCGTGTCCTTAAAGACCCCGTTCAGAAAGGCCGAGGCCAGGAAGATGAGCCCGAACTTGAGACCCAAGGCGGCGTCAACGCACCAGTACACGACGGGCATGGTGAGCAGGAAGAACTCCTCGGAGCCAGCCTGGGTGACCAGGCCCCAGAAGCGGTCCACGGTGGGGCTGGCGAAGGATTGCAGCCAGAGGATGAGGCCGATCTGATCCACGGTGGGTCCTCCTCAAGGGGGTTTCACGGTTGAGCCAGCTCGAGCCATTAGTAGGCCCGCTTGAGAAGCTGGATAACATTCGGTAGCTCGGCCGGCCGGGGGTTGGAGATCATCATGGCGTCGCCCAGGGCGTCCTCGGCCAGTTGCGGTATGCCGTCTGCCTTGACTCCTACATCCCGCAGGCATCGAGGCAGGCCAATGTCTGCGCTCAATTTGCGCACCGCAGCGACGCTCAACCGGGCGGCCCTTTGTACGCTGGCGCGCTTGGTGGCCGCGCCCATGGCCACGGCGATGTCCGCGAAGCGTTCAGGGCAGCAATCCAGGTTGAACTCCATGCCATAGGGCAGCAGGATGGAGTTGGCCACGCCATGGGGCACCCCATAGCGGCCGCCGCAGGCGTGGGCCATAGCGTGGACGATGCCGCAAAGGGCGTTGCTGAAGGAAAGTCCGGCGATGCAGGCCGCGAGTAGCATCTCTCCCCGGGCCTCCAGGTCGCCGCCATTTTTAACCGCCGCTGGCAGGGCCTGGGCTATCATCCGAATGGCATGGATGCCCAAAGCATCGGTGATGGGCTCTGCCTGGTTGGATACGTAGGCCTCGATGGCGTGGGTCAGGGCGTCCATGCCCGTAGCTGCGGTGAGCATGGGTGGCAGGGTGATCGTCATCTCCGGGTCCAAAACGGCCACGTTGGGCATCATGTAGGGGCTATTGAACTCCAGTTTGAGGCCCGAGGCGTCGTCTTTGATCACTGCCGCCAGGGTGACCTCACTGCCGGTTCCGGCGGTGGTGGGCACGGCGATGAGCGGCAGCAGTGGTTGGTTGACCACCCCGACGCCCTGATAATCCAGCAGGCTGCCCCCCAGGGTGAGAAGCACATCCATGCCTTTGGCGGTGTCGATGACGCTCCCGCCGCCCACGGCGATCAGCATGTCGCAACCATGCCCCCGGGCGTACTGGGCGCCCCTTTCCACCACCCCTACCTCGGAGTTCGGAGGGACGTCGTCGTAGATGCCAGCCAGCTCGACCCCGGACTCCTCCAGTCCCCTAACTACCCTATCCACTAAACCGATGGAGCGCAGGACCCGGTCGGTCACGATGACCGCCTTCGTGCCACCCAGCTTGCTGACCTCAAAACCGACGTCCTTGACGACCCCCGGGCCATATACCACCCTGGTCCGCGTTTGGTACTCGAAAAGCTCTGGGAGTGGCACCTTGGACCTCCTTGATGCTAGGCGGCTCGCCCCCCTCACCTCTCCCCACAGGGGAGAGGTGAGGTGAGGGGGCCATTACGATTGGCCTGCTACCCCTCGGTGTTGCGTAGGAGCCCAACCGCATTGTCCCCCCTCACCCTGTCCCTCTCCCCACAGGGGAGAGGTAAGGTGAGGGCCATTACGATTGGCCGCTACCCATATCGAGGGGTAGGAGCCCAACCGCGTTGAGTGACTTGTCTGGCCGAAAGAGAAGCGGATTGATCAGGTATGTTTCTTTACCAGGAATTGGCCAAAGAGGTACCGAACTATTATAGTCAATCGGCTGAGCAATTGCAATGCGGTAGTGTGCGGGGGCCAGGACATACTATACACTCCTCCGGCTACGCTGAATACGTGCAGCTTGTGTTAGAATGGTCGGGTCGTAGGCGTATCACCGAGGAGGATGCAAAGCAGTATGAGACCTGGACCCCG
>JBFMCB010000144.1:0-8052 GCA_040754915.1 Chloroflexota bacterium
GCCCTGGCTCATAACCCAGGGCAGCAATAGATCCCAGGACTCGTGCCCGCACGCTTTCGCTCACCGGTGCGGTGTTGTTGACCACCCGAGATACCGTGGAGGGAGAGACAACGGCGTGGCGCGCCACATCAAGCAACTTAGGATGGGACTTGGCTACACTCACAAAGCTAGCCTTTCAGAAAAAACAAGAAAATTTGCCAGGTTTTTCATGAATAGGTTATACCTTTTTTCAGAGATTGTCAATACTTTGTAAGGGTTCAGGTTAAAACGGCCTATTAGGGGCACAAATGAGAGGTCCGGCCTCGGCCTATTGACGTGGGCTTCGATTGGGTCTATGATTAGGCAATCCTGGATGGAGGACCAAACAAGTGTCAAGGCCGTACTATCGCCGCGGGGGATGGGATACCTACGACCCTCGCATCATCGACATGGCCCGCCGGTTTTCGGCCGGGCGAGGGTTCTTGGGCTGGACGATCCTGGGGTCGGTGCTATTCCTGCTCTTCCTCCTGTTCTCCTTGGGGCCCGAGATATACACCGATTATCTCTGGTACGACAACCTGGGTTTGGCCTCGGTGTTCCTGATCCGCTTCCAGGCCCGCATTGGCATCTTCCTGATAGGGACTATAGTCTTCCTCCTTCTTTTTCTCGCCAACGCCGGCATTGCCCGGGCGCTCTCACCCCGAGGCCCGGCCACGTCCTGGGCCCGGGGCGCCTTGTCCCTTCCCATCCTGGTCGCCGGCATCATCCTGGCCGCCTTCATGGGACTGGCAGCGCAAGGTAGCTGGGTCAGGCTACTGCGCTATCTCAACGCCACACCTTTTGGACTTAAGGACCCCATCTTCGACCAAGACATCTCCTACTACGTCTTCACCTTGCCGGTCTACCGCTTCGTGCAATCATGGCTATTCTCGGCCCTGGTCCTGATACTCCTCGCCACCGCCATCATCTACGCCATCAGCCTGGGTCGGTTTCAGTTGACCCAGGCGGTGAAGGGCCACCTGTCGGCCCTGGGGTCGCTGATCCTGGCCCTGGTGGCGTGGAACTACTGGCTGGACATCTACGAGTTGGTCTATTCCCCCCGGGGTGTGGTCTTCGGGGCCAGCTACACCGACGTCAACGCCCAGTGGGGAGCCCTCACCATCCTGGCGATTATCGCCCTGGCCTGCGCCCTCTTGCTCCTGGTCAACGTCTTTCTGCGGGCCTTGCGCGCCATCGTCTTCGCCGTGGGAGCGTGGGTGGTGGCGGCCGTATTGCTGGCCCAGGTCTATCCCAGCATCGTCCAGAACTTCCAGGTCAAGCCCAGCGAGTTCAACAAGGAAAAGCCCTACATCGAGCACAACATCCGGTTTACCCGCCTGGCTTATGACCTGGACTCCATTCAAGACGTCGACTACCCCGCCGAGGACTCGCCCAGCGCCCAGGACATCCAGAAAAGCTCCGACACCATCGCCAACATCCGGCTCTGGGACTACCGGCCGCTCTTGCAGACCTACGAACAACTGCAAACCATCCGGCCCTATTACGACTTCCTGGACGTAGACGTGGACCGCTACACCATCGCCGGGAAGTATCGCCAGGTCATGCTCAGCGTCCGGGAGCTGGCCCAGGACAAGCTCGCAGACAAGGCCCAGACCTGGATCAACCAGCGGCTCATCTACACCCACGGCTACGGGCTGGCCATGACACCGGTGAACGATATCCTGCCCGACGGTTCGCCGAACCTTCTGGTCAAGAACATACCTCCGGTGGGCGAGCTCAAGATCACCCGCCCTGAGATCTATTTTGGCGAGAAAACCGACAACTACGTGATCGTCAATACCAAGACCAAAGAGTTCGACTACCCTTTGGGTGAGCAGAACGCCTTCACCACCTACCAGGGCCAGGGCGGGGTAGCCCTGAATTCGCTGGTGCGTCGCCTGGCCTTTGCCTTGCGCTTCGGCGATGCGAATATCATCCTGACCGACGCCATCACCCCAGAAAGCCGTATCCTCTTCACCCGTGCGATCTCGGCCCGGGTCCAGGAAATCGCGCCTTTCCTCCTTTACGACCACGATCCCTATCCGGTGGCGGTGGAGGGAAAGATCTATTGGATCCAGGATGCCTATACCTATTCTGACCGCTTCCCGTACAGCGAGCCTTACCACGGGCGGCTCAATTACATCCGCAACTCGGTCAAGGTGGTCATCGATGCCTACCAGGGCCAGGTGACCTACTACGTCGTTGACGAGGCTGACCCCTTGATCAGGGCCTATCGGGGCATCTTCCCCCAGTTGTTCCAGCCGGCCTCCGCCATACCAGCCGGGATCAAGGCCCACTTCCGCTATCCCGAGGAGCTTTTCAACATCCAGGCCGAGATGTTCCGAACCTATCATATGGAGGATGCCCAGGTCTTTTACAATAAAGAGGATCTCTGGGCCATCCCCAGAGAGACCGTCCAGGGCAAAGAGCAGCAGATGGAGGCCTATTACGTCCTCCTGCGCCTGCCGGGCAGCGACAAGGACGAATTCATGCTCATGCTGCCCTTCACCCCCGCCAACCGGCAAAACCTAGAAGCGTGGCTGGCGGCGAAGAGCGACGGCGCGGATTACGGGAAGCGGGTGGTCTTCCGCTTTCCCAAGGACAAGCTGGTGTACGGGCCAGCCCAGGTGGAGGCTCGGGTAAACCAGGACCCGGTCATATCCGGCCAGCTCACCCTATGGAGCCAGGCCGGGTCACGAGTGATCCGGGGCAACCTCCTGGTGATCCCCATCGAGAAATCGCTTCTGTACATCCAGCCCCTGTACCTCCTGGCCGAAAGGGGTCAGATACCACAGCTCAAGCGGGTCATCGTGGCCGTCTCGGACCGCATCGCCATGGAGCCCACCTTCCAGGAGGCCCTGGCCAAGGTATTCACCGGCCTCCCTTCCGCGCCGCCGACCCTGACGACCCCGGCGCCGGCCGGAGATGTCGCCGGGTTGATCCAATCGGCCAACGACCATTACAACAAGGCCCAAGAATATCTCCGGGCCGGGGACTGGGCCCGCTACGGCGAGGAGATGAAGGCCCTGGAGCAGGACCTGAAGAAGCTGGCGGAGCTGGCACCGAAGAAATAGTCAATTTCTTTACTGGTAGAGAGCTCTTGGTGATGGTGAAAGGAAGGTCAGGGCCCTTCGGGACCGCCCTCAGGCACCGGGGCGGGAGCTCATGAGACCAAACCGACGGGTAAAGGTTGCTGCCCAACAATGCCAGAGGATCGCTCTACTCCTTCGTGAACAAGGGCTCGTCCCCAGGGCCTGTGCTACCCTGGAACGGGCCTCCCCGGACCTGCCACCGGAACGGCTGACCGACTACTACTTCTTCCTCTCCATGCTCCTTTTTGACTTCAAGGGCATGGAGGCCCAGATCGGCGGCCGCGTCCTTCACGGCGCCGATCTCTTCTTTGCCCTGGCCCGACGCCGTGCGGAGATGGAGCCCGACTTCTTCACCAGCTCACGCCTGGCCGAGATCACCGCGGAGGAATTGGCCGCGGTGTTTTCCCTGGACGGCTCGCCAGGCAACACCCTGCTGCCACGCTGCCAGGAGAGGGCGGAGATCTTGCGCGACGGGGCAGCGCGGCTTTCAAGCGATTACCGCGGCAGCGCCCGAGAGTTGCTCGACGCCTCGCAAGGCCGCCTCCATCGCCGCCACGGAAAGGGCCTCCTGGACACGCTGGCGGACTTTCGGGGTTATCGCGATCCGCACTTCAAGAAAGCCTTCGTCTTGCTCAAATTCCTCTCGGCGCAAGGTCAATACACGACAAGGGATAAAGATCATCTTTACATCCCGGTTGACTATCACCTCCTGCGGGTAGCCCTGCGGTCGGGGATGGTTGAGGTGTGTGAATCCGGCCTGGAGCGAAAACTCAAGGAAAGACAGGAGGCGTCCCCGGGGGAGGAGGACGAGGTCCGGAAGGCGGTCAAGTTAGCTTACAAAGAGGTGGAGAAGGCCTCAGACCTGGACGTGTTCCGCCTGGACGAGATCTTCTGGACCTTGGGCCGGAGCTGCTGCCACTACTCCCGTCCGCCGCGCTGTAGCCAGTGCGATGGTTCCGGCTGCAGTGTAATGGAGTCCTTCCACGTAACCTGCCCTGGCCGATGTCTCATCTCCCCGGTCTGCCGGGGCGCCCGCGATAGCTCATATCTGGCTTTCTTCGAGCCGGCGATCACGACGATTTTCTACTGAGTTCCGCCAAAGATGAAGAGAAGACGCCAAATAACCGCTGAGGAACTGGGCTACCTGATACTGATCCTCCTGGCTTTGCTGGGCCTGGGGATCGAACTCTGGGTTTTGCTCGGCCCTCCCGGCGGGCCCACCACCGCTAGGGTCTTAATCCCTCCCACCTCGACACCCATCCCCACACCCACTGCGGCTCCCACCCCCACTCCGGATCCAGCTCCTTTGCTCAGCCAGGCCGAAAGCTCTCGGCGGAATGGCGATTTCGACGGGGCGACCAAAGGATTCAAGGCCATCATCGATGGCTTTCCGGCCACCACCCAGGCTCTCTCCGCCCGATTGGGGCTGGGCCAGACCTACCTGCAAGCTGGCAAGGCCTCCCTGGCAGTGGAGGAATTGAACCGCTTTCTGGCCGCTTCGCCCGAGGACCCGCGGGTGCCTGAGGCTCGATTTGCGCTGGGCCAGAGCTACGCGAAATTAAAAGAGTGGGAGAAGGCTGCGGCCAATTACCAGGCCTGCCGCCAGGTGCGCCCCGAGATCGCCGCCTACCTGAGTGACCTCCTGGGCGACGTGTATTCCGGAATGGGCCAGCATCTGGGGGCCATCGCGGAGTACCGAAAAGCCCTGGAGGAGGCCGAGCTTCCCATCACGCAAGAATTCCGGATCAGGGAAAAACTGGCTGCTTCGTACCAACGAGTCAAGGAGTACGCCCTGGCCGTGGAGGAATATGATCGGATACTGAGAAAATCTCGCAGTAACTGGTACCGTGCCCAGGTAGAGTATGAGCTGGCCACGGCGTACCGGGATTGGGGGAAAACGGCACCGGCCCTCGAGCACTTCAAGTCCTCAGCCGCGGCCTATCTCGGGAGCCCCTTCGCTCGCTTGAGCGTCCTGGAGGCGCAGAAGCTTGCGCCAGGTAGCATTCCGCCCCTGCAGCGGGCCCAGGTATACTACTTCAACCGCGACTATGACTCCGCCCGGCAGGTGCTGCGACAGGCCCCGGTGGCCGGGCCGGAATCCAGCTACTACCTGGGCTTGGCCGAAAAACGCAGCGGCAACTACGTTCAAGCCCTGAGGGAGTTCGATCAGCTCATTGCTCGATTCCCCGCAGGCTCGCGATTTGCCGATGCCTGGCTGGAAAGGGCTCGCACTCAGGACTGGTCCGGAGACCTGGCGGGCGCCGTAGCCACTTATCATCGTTTTGCCCAGTTACAGCCCGCGAGCCCCCATGCTGAGATTGCCTTGTGGGAGGCCGCAGAGCTCCTGGAGGACCAGAGGCGTTGGGGGCCGGCCATAGAGGATTACCGCCAGATCACCCAGCGTTTCCCGGCCAGCAAATACGGTGAAAAAGCCCTGTTCCGGCAAGGTTTGGCCTACCTGCGCGGCCGCCGGCCGAACTACGCCCTGGCGAGCCAGGCCTGGCAGCAGCTTCTGGAGCAGTACCCGCAATCTGAGCTGCGCAGCAAAGCCCTTTTCTGGTTGGGCAAGGCCTTGTTGCTTTCAGGACAGCGGGAGGCAGCTCGAGAGAAGTTTGCCCTTGCTCTGGAGATCCCATCCCAAGACTACTACACCCGGCGAGCGCAGGCGTTCCTGAAAGAGCAGTACGATGTCTCTCCAAAGGGGCCCACGGTCTCGCCCGCGCTGGTTATGGACCTCCCTCAGGAGAAAGAGGCCTTTCGCCTGTGGTTGACCACCTGGCACGGCGGTCCGGCTGTCAACCTGGATCCGGGCCAGGGAGAAGCATGGCAAGGGGACTTGCATTTCCGGCGCGGAGAGGCTTTGGCGGCCTTTGGCTTAACCGAGGAGGCCAGGGACGAGTTTTCCATGGTTACCGCCAGGTACGGAGGCAACCCGGTGGCTCTATATCAGATGGCCCGGTATTTTCAGGAAAAGGGCCTGTATCGCCTCTCCCAGGGCTGCGCCGAAGGCATAGTCAAATTAGCGCCGGACAAGAATATCGATTCGGCGCCCAGGCACCTGCGCAAGCTGATATACCCGGTCTACTACCGCGACCTGGTAATGCCAGAAGCAGCAAGATACGGTCTCGATCCCCTTTGGTTTTTTGCCCTGATCTGGCAGGAGAGCCGCTTCGAGCCCACCGCGATGTCCGTGGCCCAGGCCCGGGGCCTCACCCAGGTCATACCGTCCACGGGCCAATATATTGCCGAGAGACTGGGAAAAGAAGACTTCGTCCTGGAAGACCTGGACCGCCCTTACATCAGCATCATCTTCGGCACCTGGTATCTGGGCGAGCAGCTTCGGGAGCTGGGCGGGAATATCTACGGTGCCTTGGCTGCCTACAACGGCGGTTTGGGCAACGTCTTCAAATGGTCCAACCGTCAGGAGATCGGTGACGAGGATCTATTCGTGGAAGACATACGATTTTCGGAGACGCAGTTGTACGTGAAGATCGTCTATCAGGTGTATTTGATCTACAGGGAGTTGTATGGCAGTGATTGAGTGGTGATTCGATGGCGATTCAATGGTCTAGTTGGTGAAGTCTTGGGTGAACATGGAACCATGGATCCCGTCGGTGATAACGCCGATGCCCACCCGGCGGAATTCGGGTCGCAGGATATTGGCCACGTGCTCCGGGCTATTCATCAACCCCACATGGGCGATGTCCACCAGGGGAGCCAGGGCCAGGTTCTCCCCCGCCGCCTGGAACGATATGCCCGCCCGGCGCATCCGGTCAAAAGGCGAGCCCAGGACCGGGGATTCGTGGGCAAAATACCCCAACTGGAACATCTCTTGACTGTGCTGCCGCGCCACCTCGGTGAGCTTCGTGTCTGCCACCAGCGCCGGCAAGCCCCGCCTGGTTCTCTCCCCGTTGAGCAGCATCAGCATCCTGGCCTCTGCCGCTTCATCTACGCGCAGCTCCCCCAGGAAAGGGAAGCTCATCTGGACTGGACCCTCCTGGGGTCTCCGCGTGAAGAAGACGAGCGTCTGCGAAGCGCCTCGGCCCAATAGCGACTCCAGCCGAGGCTCCAGGCGCAAGGTCTGGTCTACCAGGGGCCGGCCCCAGCCTGAGGCCATGATGTCGGCGCGAACCGTAGGCAGGAGCGGCAGAACGACCAACAAGGTCAAGAGCAGGCAGGTCACCGCCAGGCCCATGGCCAGCCCGGGGACGGCACCCGCCAGGCGGTCCAGCCAGCGCAGGTGGAGGAACCGGACCAGGCGATCGAAGACGGCGTAGGCCTTTCCCACGACCAGGGAATAGGCCATCGTTGCCAGGCCGATCAAGGCCACGAAACTGCCGATGCTAGCCAGGACCCGCGGCAATTGAAAACTGTCGGATAGGAGATCGCCCAGGGCCGGATAACCCTTGAGCGCCACCACGAAAGCGACGGGCAGCGACAAAAGATCCACCAGGCTCCCCACGAAGCCCCGCCTGATGCCATTCAGGACATGCAGGGCCAGGATCAGCAAGAGGGCCCAGTCCACCCAGTTCTTCGGTGGGACCATGATCCCGCCGAGCGCTCCCAGCCATTGATTCAGGTCCATAGCGCTCTACTCCGCGGCGGTGATGACAAACTCGCACCGGGCATCGCCCTTGCCCAGACGTAATGCCTGTAACATAGTGCGCATCTCGATGCGCCCGAAGGCGGTGCGTACCCGGCGGTTGAGCGCAATGGCCTCCTCCAGGCCGTATCTATCCACCACCTTCAGGTACCATTGTCCGTCCCAGTACAGCATCAGCTTTTGCAGCACTTTCAGCTTAGCGGCATCGGACAGCAGGTGGAGTACGGCCATTATTCTTATTCCTGGTCGGCGTCAATCCCGAGCTGTCCTGAAAACTCGATGGAAATAAGCAGGCTGGCCCAGGGGCCAGCCCGATAGGCGATGTCTTTACTACTTAAC
>JBFMCB010000145.1:0-7960 GCA_040754915.1 Chloroflexota bacterium
GGCTTCTTAGCGATGTCCACCTTGCGGCCCCAGTCGTCGTAGACCGAGGTGGGGAACTCGGGCTTCACCGTGGGCGTTGGCAGTGTCGTTGCCGTCGGCTCGGGAGTGGGAGCCCTGGTGGGCTCCGGCGTTGCCGTAGGCCCGCAGCCAGCCAGCCCCATGGCGAGGGCAATCGCCGTCAACATGGACAAAACCCGGTTTAGCATGCGCATATCCATTGACTCCTTAATGTCGGTGAACTCAGCTAATGGTGAGAAAAGAAAACCCCTCGTTGCGCTGACGAGGGGCTCGTTTATGGTGCTCTGGCCATAATCCTACCCCCTTTCTCGCGAAGGTTCTCGGACACATGGCAGAGGCCGGTATTCTGGCTTGGGAGGTTAACTAAGTAAACAAGTAGAGGAGGCAGTGAGCCTAGCCCAGGTCTAGAAGCGCAGCCGAAAAGCCGTTTTTACCGCAGAGCACGCTGAGAGCGCAGAGATAAAAGAAAGATCTTTGCGAGCTCTGCGCTCTCTGCGGTGGGGTTCTCGGCCGTATTTCTAGCTGATTACTTGTCTACCTGTTCCCCCTGACAGTTGCGGGACAGCGCCGGCGTTTCACCGGACTTCCCCATTTGAGCCCAGCTTTCGCGCTGGGTCACCTCTGCCCGATATGCAATTTGTAAAAGTATAGCACAGCCCGGGCGCCTCGTCAATTTTCGATTGTGCGGGGGCCAGGAGTGCAGCCTTAAGGCTGCGGAGTGTAACTCCGGGACATCAGAACATCAGGAGGATTTTTGATGGTTCATCTCAGTCGTTCTCCTTGGGGCGCGAGCGAAAGTAGGTGATGTAGCGCCTGGCATATAGGTCGCGGCCGAGAAGCAAATCGATAGCGCGGGCGGTCCCGGTGAGTCTTATTGGATCGGTTATCACGCAGCTTGCCCCCGCGCCGACCGCCAGAGCCAGGAGGGCCTGGTTAATCGTGTGGCGGTCGGGCAGGCCGAAGGAGACGTTGCTGGCCCCCAGGCTAATGTTGACGCCGAACTCGCGCCGAATGAGCTCAATTGCTTGCAACGTGACCACCCCAGCGTTGCTGTCGGCACCGACAGTCAGCACTAGAGGATCGATCACCACGTCCTCGGTTGGGATGCCGATCCTAGCCGCCCGTTCTAGAATCTTACCGGCGATGGCAAGCCGGCTCTCTGGATCCTTCGGGATCCCCTTTTCATCCATCGCAAGGCCAATTACGGCCGCCCCCCGGTCCTTGACCATCGGCAACACCGCTCGTAGCGAGGTCTCCTCCCCATTCACTGAGTTCACCAGCGGCTTTCCTGGCGTGACGGCCAGTGCCGCTGCCAGTGCGGCAGGGTTGGCCGAGTCGAGGCAGATCGGCACATTGACCTGGGAGACCACAGCCTTCACGACCTGGGGGAGCAACGTCACCTCATCAAGGCCGGGAACGCCGACGTTGACGTCCAGGACGTCGGCACCCGCGGCGACCTGCTTAGCGGCCAGCTCTTGGATGTAGCCAAAGTTGCCCTCTTGGAGGGCTGCTGCCAGCTTCTTGCGTCCGGTCGGGTTGATTTGCTCTCCGATGATGACGACTGGCCCTTCGGTGTTGATCCTTACCTCGACTGTGTCACCTCTTAAGATGGTCTGCATCGGTGTGGCTCCTTGATTTTTGGCTCCATCTGACGATCCTATGATCCTATATACATCGCCTGAGCGAAGATTTGTGCAAAGCGAGGCGCTGTAGCCAATTCAATATAGCTGACCCGACGGGCTATGGCCTGTGCCTCGACCCGCTTGCTGCGGGAGATGAGGGCCAGCTTAGCCCCCATGCCGGCGGCGTTTCCCACCTGCCGAAAACGATCCAAGGGCAGCGGCGGCAACATCCCGATAGTCACCGCGCTGGCCACGTCTATATATGTGCCGAAGGCGCCGGCGATGATCACCTGCTCGATATCCTCCTCGGAGTGACCCTTCGTCTCCAGGAGCACTCGGATACCGGTGCGCACGGCACCCTTGGCCAACTGCAGCTCCCGCACATCGTGCTGGGTGATGGTGATCGCCGGACGCCCATCCCGTTCCTCCTCACTGACCAGAATGAACTCTTGTCCCCCCTCTTGGACGCGCACCCGTGGATGGTTGCCCATCCTCCCCGTGCGGTCCAGCACCCCGGCCATGTAGAGTTGGGCCATGGCGTCCAGAATGCCGGAGCCGCAAAGGCCAACCGGCGGCGCTCCACCGATGGTCTGGTACTCGACCCGGTCATCCACCAGCCGCAAGTGTTCTATGGCCCCGCTGGCAGCCCGCATGCCGTGCTTGATGTGGGCCCCCTCGAACGCGGGGCCCGAGGCGCAGGAAACGCTGACCATCTCGCCATCGCTTACTAAACAGACCTCGGTGTTGGTGCCGATGTCCATGGCTAGCATCACCCCTTCAGCCTGCCAGGCCTCAGTGGCCAGCAATACCGCCACGTGGTCGGCGCCTACAAAGCCGGCGATGTTGGGCAATAGGTGCACGTAGGCCCCCGGCGCGATGTGGACCCCTACATCGCGGGCCTTGACGTCCAGTGCCTCCTTGACTGCGGGCACATACGGAGAAAGACCCAGTTGCTCCACTGGCAAACGCAGAAAGAGGTGGTGCATGGCGGTGTTACCCACCACCACCGCTTCTACTATCTCCTCCGGCTTGGTGCCAACCTCGGCGCACAGATCGACGGCTAACCGGTTCAGCGCCTCCACCGCCAGCTCCTGCAGCCGTGCTGCTTCGGCCGGTGCATGCCTGGTGCGGGCGATGCGGGTGATGGCGTCTTCCCCGTAGGCGACCTGTGGATTTATGGTCCCCTGGACGGCCAGCGTCTGACCGCTGTTTAAATCCAACAGATAGCCGGCGATCTTAGTGGTCCCTAAGTCAACGGCCAGGCCCAGGTGGCGACTAGACCAGGGGGCGAGGGCCACCACTTCCTTGTCCCGCACTGAGGCTTGTACTTTCCAGTTCCAGGTTCGTAAATTAGGGGAGAGGTTTCGCAGGACCTCGACGTCAATGGTATGGCAGCGTACCCCGTGCTGCTTTAGCGCCTCTAGGACACGCTCGGCGTCGGCCTGCAGGTCCGCAAGAGATGGGGGTGGTAGCTGCATCTGAAAGGCGCAAACTGAGGGCTCCGGGCGAGCTGTAACCTCTAGCCCCTCCACCTGGGTCCGCTGTGGGGTGGTCAGCGATTCCGGCGGCACGCGCAGCTTGCAGTCGCCTAACGCATACGTCTGGCAGGCCAGGCGGTAGCCGTCCTCCAATTCCTGGGAAGAAAGGGCTTCCCGCTCACTGGAGGTCGGTTCCGAGACGCGCCCAGTTAGGATTTGCACTTTGCAGCGGCCGCAGGTCCCCTCGCCCCCGCAGATGCTGGCCAAATCCACGCCCAGTTGACGTGCTGCTTCCAGGAGCGATTGATCAGCCGGGCACTGTCCTCGCCGGCCTATTGGCTCGAAATCGGTTTGATAAAGTTCCATTCGGACTTATGACCATTCAGTAAGTTTTGAAAATGCAACTTTCAGGCGGCAAAAGCACCTTTTTCAAGAGCCTTAGGACCCGAGTTCGAGCCTGGGTTCAGGCTATTTAGGTGCCCAGTACAGCTTAGGTGTAAAAATTGCAAAACTACCGACCATTTTATCATGTCAGGATCCAAAAAGAAAAGGCCGAGGACTTAGAACTACGCAAGCGTTTTTATTTCCACGGGCAAACCCGCCACCATCAGGAAAACTTGATCGGCTTCGCGTGCCACGCGCTGATTCACTCCACCCAACAGATCACGATACGAGCGGCCTAGCGGATACGCTGGCACAATGCCCATCCCCACCTCATTCGACACGATTATGAGCGTGAAGCCTCCAGTATGAAATGCGTGCAGGATGCCATCTACCTCTGCCTGGACTCGCACGTCCAGGGCATCGCGGGACGCAGCGCCCCCTGCCGCAGCCATCAGGTTGGATACCAAAAGCGTCAGGCAATCGAGTATAACGACATCCACCCGCGCCCCACTGGAGTTCGCGGGGTTTACGATCTCTGCCAGCACTTGACCAACACTTTCGGGCGCCTCAATCGTTTGCCAGTCCGCCGGCCGTTCGCGTCTGTGCTCCTCGATTCTTTGGCGCATTTCCTCATCGCCCGCTGTGGCAGTGGCGAGATACACGATGCGTTGTCCTAGGCGCGCGGCCATCTCCATCGCGTACCGACTCTTGCCGCTGCGCGCCCCTCCCAGAATCAGGATCAGTTTGTGAGTCATAATGGCAATCCCACGATGCGATACAGGAGCGGCATGTTCAGGCTGGCACGCACACACGCCGCCAGCCGATTGTATGCCTGCTCGCGTACCTCGACCATAGACAGCCCCACCTCACGGGCATGATTCTCTAGACTGCTGAGCCACGCCTTGCGGAAATGGGCATTGTCGAACAGGCCATGCAAGTACGTGCCGAAGATGTGCCCCGTCGCGTCCGTGGCGCCGTCCGCCTCGTTCACCTGGGCATCTCCGCGCCGCACGATGCACAGCATCGGCTCTGGGCTCGCTGTTCGGCCCATGTGAATCTCGTAGCCGTTGACTGGCTGGCCAACTAGATCGCGTAAAAAGCCGCGCTTCGTTACCACCCGTGCCTGTGCCTGATAGGTGGCTTTCTCCGGGAAGAAAACCGTCTCGACAGGCAACAAGCCCAGTCCTGGGGTTACCTCACGCTCTGACTCGACCCGATCGGGGTCGCGAATCACCCGCCCCAGCATTTGGTAGCCGCCGCAGATACCCACCACCGCGGTGCCCTGGTGTGCCCGCGCCACAATCGACGTGGCCAGACCACTCGCGGTCAAGAAGTGCAAATCGGCGGCTGTGCTTTTGCTTCCCGGGATAATGATGGCATGCGGCTCGCCCAAATCCAACGGTGAATCCACGTAGCGCACGCGCACGCCGGGCTCGAGTGCCAGCGGGTCGAAGTCGTCGAAGTTGGAGATGTGCGGCAGCCGGATGACGGCAATGTCAATGCTGACCGCTGACCGCTGAGGGCTGACCGCTGCCTCTAGCGCCACCGAATCCTCTTCGGCGATGCGCAGGTCGCGAAGATACGGCACAACTCCCACGACCGGAACACCACACCGTGCTTCCAGAAGGTCAAGGCCAGGGCGGAGCAGGGCTAGATCACCACGAAACTTGTTGATGATAATGCCTTTGAGCAGGTTGCGCTCGTCCGGTTCCAACAGTTCCAGCGTGCCGACGAGCGAGGCGAAGACTCCACCGCGATCAATGTCGCCGACCAGGAGAACGGGTGCCTGAGCGTGACGCGCCACGCGCATATTGACGATGTCGCCGGTTTTCAGATTTGGCTCCGCCGGGCTGCCGGCGCCTTCGATGACGACCAGGTCGAACTGACCGCGCAGTCGCGCCAGCGATTCGATCACCACTTGCCACAGATCGTCTCTGCGGCGGTTATAGTCGCGAGACTCCAGCTTCGTCTTGGGCCGCCCCAGTACGACGACCTGTGAACGCGAGTCAGCCTCCGGCTTGAGCAGGATCGGGTTCATGTCTACCGTCGGTTCAATGCCGGCTGCGTGCGCCTGCACCGCCTGGGCGCGGCCGATTTCCAAGCCATCGCGCGTGACATACGAGTTGAGCGCCATATTCTGGGCTTTAAAGGGCGCGACCCGGTAACCCTCCTGGGCGAGGATGCGACATAGCGCGGCGACCAGCAGACTCTTACCGGCCGAGGAACTGGTCCCTTGTACCATGAGGACTTTAGCCGTCATCCGCCACCTTTCTTATGCTGAAAGCTTAAACGACCGTCTAATAGTTTCGATCAGCCGCCTGTTCTCTTCGGGCCGGCGGGTGGCGATGCGGACACAGGCCGGGAGGCCAAAGGAGGCGCAGTCTCGCACTAAGATGCCTTGTTCTAGAAGTATGCGGCGGAAGGCAGCCCCAGCGCCCACCTGGCGTGCTCTCGCCTCCCAGGATTGCCCTTCTGGGGCTCTCCGCCTGAAGGGGCGAGAGCGCGCGACCTCTACCAGGAAGAAGTGAGTCATTGAAGGGAGCACCTTCCACTCCAGGTCGGCCAGGCTGGCGATCAGCGCCTCCTTGGCACGTGCCAGTTCAGCCAGGGATTCCCTCAGGTGCCTCTCATCCAAGAGAGCCGCCACTCCCGCCGCCTGAGCCAGGGCGTTCACACTCCAGGGTGGGCGTACCTTGGCCAGGGCGACGATGATCTCTCGATGAGCCACAGCATAGCCCAGGCGCAGCCCGGCCAGGGCATAATCCTTGGTCATAGAGCGCAGCACCAGCAGGTTACCTTCTTTTGTCAAAGGAATGGAAGACCAGGCGTCGGCGACGAAGGTGACGAAGGCCTCGTCCACCACCAGCAGGGTTCCCTCGCAGGCGGCCAGAAGACGCTCCACATCTCTCCGGCTCAGATACGTGCCGGTGGGGTTGTTGGGATTGCAAAGGAAAACGAGACGCGGTCTCTCCTTTTCAATCTGATGCGCCGCCATCTCGACGTTGAGGCGAAAACCATCCTCGGGCCGGGCCCGGTGGTCCCGCACCTGGGCCCCCATCATGGCGCTGCTCACCCCGTACTCGCCGAAGGTGGGCTCCACGATCAGCACCCTATCCCCCGCTCGCAGATAAGCGATGGCGAGCAGCCGGATCAGCTCTGCCGAGCCATTCCCGACGAGGATGCTCTCGGTCCCAATGCCCTCCCTGGCGGCGATGAGGCGACGCAATTCCGTGGCCTCGGGGTCGGGATGGCGGTCCACGGCCGCCCCTTGCAGGGCAGCCAGCGCCTTTGGCGAAGGGCCGAAGGGATTAATGTTGGCACTAAAGTCAATGACGGCTTTGAAGTCAAGTCCCAGGCGCGCAAACTCTACGGAGTCAAAGCCACCGTGGGTAGATGACGTCACAGCCTCGATTTCCGGTCGCGGGCGAATGGTCACCGAAGTACTACCTCCTGGGTACCCGGAATCTGATGGCGAAGCGCAACACCGTGGCCAGGAACAGGGCCAACGACGCCACATAACTGAGGAGCCGCAGTGCCCGGGCGATATCCCCCGGCTCAGGTCGGCGCAACCCCTCGCCGAGGCAGTAGTGACCGACCTTTTTCAGTTCCACGCCCAGGGCGCCGGCCATGGCGCTCATCGGACGGCCAGCGTTAGGGCTGGCCGCCCGGCTCCCGTCTCGCCGCAGGATCTGCCAGGCCCGGCGCGCATTGGCTCCGGTCAGGGCCGCCGCCAGCACCAGCAGCCCAGCCGTCACCCGTGCCGGCAACAGATTGGCCAGGTCGTCAAGGCGGGCCGGCACCTTCCCCAGCCACTCGTGGGTCGGGTCATGGTAGCCCAGCATAGCGTCGGCGGTGTTAATGAAGCGATAGACCAGGGCCGCGGGCAGCCCGCCGAGGGCGTAATAGAAGAGCGGAGCAACTACCCCATCGCTGGCGTTCTCGGCCACCGACTCAATGGTAGCTGCCGCCACCTGGGACGCCTCCAACTCGGCTGTGTCGCGGCTGACCAGATGCCAGCTCAGCCAGTGTCGAGCGTGAGGCAGGTCATCCTGCTCCAGGGCCGTTTGTACCTGTCCGGCCGCAGCAGCCAGACCCCGCACCGAGAAGGTCATCTTGAGCAGCACCGCCTCCATCAGCCAGCCCCAGGGGGCGGGGAGATCGGCGATAGCCTTTTCCAATAGACGACCCAGGCCGATCACCGTCGCCGTGCTGCCAGCGGCCAGCAGAGCCCCATAGGCCAGTGGAGCCATACGGCCCCCCTGGGGCGCACGGTGCTCCGCCGCCGCGATGGACGTACCCATCCAGGCGACGGGGTGGTAGCGATTAGGCGGGTCGCCCAGGAGTAGGTCCAGTAGCAAGGCGAGTAGCGGTACCATCCCTCGAGTCCACTAACTTCCTAAGGCCACGAGAGTGAGCAAAACGCTCGTCTCTGCTACCTCACAGATAGCCCCGTAGATG
>JBFMCB010000146.1:0-7865 GCA_040754915.1 Chloroflexota bacterium
CTTATGTTTCCATAGCGGAAATGTTCCATTGTGAGAGGAGATGGCAATGGATGACGCTCTGACCTTTTCTCGCTGGCGCACCGTCGGCCTGATGGCCGGCTTGATGATGGGGGTGCTCCTGACGCTCATGGATCAGACTGTAGTCAGTACAGCCTTACCCACTATCGTCGGCCAACTGGGCGGCCTCAGCCTGTACGCCTGGGTCTTCTCAGCTTACATGCTGGCTCAGACCGCATTCCTCACCATCTTTGGCAAACTCTCCGACCTCTATGGTCGGAGGCGCTTGTTTCTCTTGGGTGTGGGGGCCTTCATGCTGGGTTCAGCCCTCTGCGGGCAGGCTCGGACAATGGAGCAGCTCATCTTCTTCCGGGGCCTACAAGGGATAGGCGGGGCCGGACTGATGCCTACTGCTCTGGCGATCCTGGGAGTGCACTGTAGGCCGAAGGAGCGAGTACGGCTGCACACGACCACGAAACATTCACGTGCGGCAGAAGAGTCCCAAACGATGAGACGGCTCCCCGTCGCCGGTGAAGTCCTTCCCTGGCTGGCCGGGCTGGGAGCAGTGAGCTTTTTCCTGGTACTGTGGTGGCCAACCCTGGGCTTGCTGCCTCTGGCTCTGCTGGCGTTTGTGGCCTTCTTCTTTCGCGATCCCGAGCGGCAGGTCCAGGCCCCGCCTGGGGCAATCCTTTCACCTGCCGATGGGCGGGTGGTGGAGATCGGTGAGGTCTATGAAGGTCGCTTCCTTGACCAACCCGCCCGGCGAGTGAGCATTTTTCTCTCCCTGTTGGACGTTCACCTCAACCGCAGCCCTATCGGCGGCCGGGTGACCTATCTGAAGTACGAGAAGGGAAGATTTTGGCCTGCCTTTGCGTCGAGCGCTCCCGCTGAGAACGAACGGAACTTCGTCGGGATCGAGGGCGACCGTGGGAAGGTGTTGGTCGTTCAAATCGCTGGGGTGCTGGCGAGAAGGATCGAGTGCCGGGTGAGCGAAGGCGATGTGGTCGAGTTGGGACAAAGGATCGGTATGATTCGCCTCGGCTCGAGGACGGAGCTGTTCCTGCCGAAAGTGGCAACTGAGGTGCTGGTACAGCCCGGCGATCGGGTCAAAGCGGGCGAGACGATCATCGGGAGGTGGACAGAATGAAACGAGAATGGCTACCGAATTTGTTCACTCTGGGCAACCTGGCCACGGGCTTTACGTCGCTTCTCTTCGTCTTCCATTCGCAGTTCGAACTGGCGGCCGTGGCTATCCTGGTGGCGGGACTCCTGGACGGGCTGGACGGGCGGGTTGCCAGGCTGCTAGGCGTGACGAGCCCGATGGGCCAGGAGCTTGATTCGCTGGCCGACGTGGTGTCGTTCGGTGTGGCGCCTGGGCTGCTTTTGTATGCATTGGATTTGCAGTACTTAGGGGTGTTTGGTGCAGTCCTCGCCGCCTTCTTTGCCGCGTGTGCAGGCCTTCGGCTCGCTCGCTTCAACGTGGGAACGCCCAATGGCTACTTTGTTGGCTTGCCCAGCACCGCCGCCGGGGGCATCGTTGCTTCATTCGTGCTCTACGGTGCCAAGCTCCGCTCCCCTTTCTACCCTGTGCTTGCCCTGGCGTTGGCTGTTTTGATGGTCAGCCGACTGCGCTATCGGGACTTTAAGCGCATCAACCTGACCGAGTTGCGGTTCTCGAAGTTATTCCTGGTCCTGGCCGTTACTTCCGGCGTTGCCCTGATCGATCTGAGAAAGCTGATCTTCCTGCCGCTGGTGGCCTACCTCCTCTATGGCCCCAAGGATAGCTGGCTGGCGGCACGAGCTGCTACCAGACAGATCAGCGGGCAGATTAACACTCAAGAGGCTTGACGTGGACCCCTTCACTCACGGACTCAGCGGAACATTGCTGGCAGTCTTCTTCAGCCTCCGCCCGAGGTACGGCCTGGTAGCAGCAGCTGCTCTGGTGGTGGCCAGCATGGCACCCGACCTGGACGCTCTCCCTATCATCCTAGGCCTAAAGTACTTTTATCAGTATCACCGGGTGCTTTTTCATTCCCTGGCCGGGGCATTGCCGCTGGTGGTTGGCCTCTCCACCGCCGTGTACCTGTTCACCCCACTGAAGGACTACCGGCTCGTGCTGACCTTGAGCCTGGCCGGGGTGTTACTCCACCTGGTGGTGGATCTCCTCTCCTCGTGGGGGATACCCCTGCTTTATCCTCTCAGCACCCATCGCTACAGCCTGGACCTGGTGTGGTTCGTCAACCTGATCATCGTCGTGGTGGCCTTGGGGGCCCTGCTCTGGGTCCGGACGGATCTGAAAAATGCTCCCATTATCGCCGGTGTGGCCCTGGCCCTCATCGGAGTCTATGTGGGATTCCGCTGGTACCAGCAAAGAACCGTGGTGGACTTCATGCGGAACGAGGTCCTGTCTGAGAACTCGCCGGCTCTGGTGGGAGTGATTCCATCCCAGATGAGGTTCTTCACGTGGCATGCTGTGGTGCAACAGAACGACGGCTACCTGGTCCACGACGTGCACTTTTGCCTGGCTCCCCGGGAGGTGCGCACCCTGAGTGGTGGGGCTGGTGGAACACGTATCCTGTCCAGCCAGACTATCCATTCATCCTCTGAGAAAGACATCATCGCCGCCAGCAAGGAAGCGGAACTGGCAAGGATCTTCCTGGAGCGGGCCCGTTTCCCGGTAGCCCTCGTGGAGAAACGGGAGAAGGGGTACCGGGTGGATTGGCAAGACGTGCATCTCATGCTCGCTGGGGGCGGCATCCGGGGCGTGATCGTTTATACCGATGAACAGGGCCGGGTTACGGGGCAACGGTTCAAGCTGAAACCCGAACTGGAAATGCTAGAGAGAAAACAAGATTGAGGGAATGGAAATGGACTTGCTATCGCACGCTTTGGTAGGGGGCCTGGTCGCCTCGGCTGGTCTGCAGAAGAAGTACGGGCTGGTCGCTTCGGCGACGATGGTTGCCGCCAATCTGATCCCTGACCTGGACGGCGCCTTTACGGCGTTGGGGCCGAAGTACTTTTTCCAGTATCACCGTCATCCGCTGACCCACTCCGTGGGCGGGGCGACACTGCTCTCGGCGGCTCTCACCGCTATTGTCTGCCTGGCCACCCCTCTCAAGAGACCCTGGTTGGTCTTTGGCGTTAGCCTCAGTGGGATGACGCTGCATCTCCTCAGCGACCTCTTGACTCCCTGGCCGATCCCTCTCTTTTGGCCCTTGTCCACCAGGACGTACTCTCTCGACCTGATCCACTTCTTCGACCCCTTCCTGCTGGCGATTCTGGGGGTGGGGTTTCTGGTGATCCAGCGCCGGGCGGCGTGGGCTGTGCCGGCCTTGCTGCTCACAGGATTGGTGACCGCTGGGTATCTGGGCTTCCGGGCGTACGGGAAGCAAGTCGCGTTGGACCTGGTGCGGCGGAGGGTTCGCCAGGGGAAATGGCGGCCCTTCCCCATGGCCTGCGTCCTTTCCTGTGGGATGTGGTCGTGAAATGTGACGGCTACACTGCCCATGTGGTGGACATCCGGTCGGGGCGGTTGATGGAAAGCAAGGTGATACCGTCTGCGGATGAGGGGCCAGAGGCAACGCTCTCGAAGCGGTCGGCCCTGGTGCAGGTCTTCCTCCGCCGGGCCCGGTTTCCGGTGGTGGCCGTGGCTAAAGAGGGAAGCACCAGTCGAGTGGAGTGGCGCGATGTGCATCTGATGCTCAGCGGCGGCGCGGTTCGGGGCGTGGTCGTGGTGCTGGACGAGCTGGGGGAGATCATCGAGGAGTGGTTTGAGATGAGCAGGAGATAAGCGGGTTGCCAAGCGTACCATCACATCCCCTCGAACAAGTCGGCCTCCAATCGCACGTTGCCCTTGACCGGCGGCTGCGCGCGGGTGAACGTCTCCACACCCAGGATCCACCGGCGGACCGGCCCCGGCATCCAACCGAACATTCCACTGGGGCCGGTCTGGCTCTTGTGACACTCGCCGGCCTTTTGCTTGATGTCCAGGTAGCGGCCGGTGGCAATCCGCGTCGTGATCTGCTGCTCCCACATGGCGATCTCGGCCAGATTGATGTCCTGGTTGCGGCCGAACCTGGCCGGGTCGCGCCCTAGCAATTTCAAGACCGCCACAGCGAATTTAAGGAATCCTTTGGGGAACGCGGTATAGTAAAGTTTCTGAGGCGCAAAAGGTGCCAGCCCTTGCGCTATCTGCTCTGGGTACTGTGCTGCGTCGCCAGCGATGGCGAACGCTCTCTCCGTGGCGTAATGGATGGAGATGTGGTCCGGGTGACCATAGCCACCACGCGAATCGAACGTCATTACGACCTGGGGGCGCAGCGCGCGAATGAGCGCAACAATTCTGCCGATGAGGACATCCTGATCGGCCTGCAGCAGCGCGTCGGGGTGACGATTGTCGTCCGAGCCGGGCATCCCGCTGTCTCGATAGCCCAGCCAGTGCAGCCCGGTCAGACCGAGGATTTTCGTCGCCGCTGCCAACTCCGACCAGCGCAGGTCGCCAACTGTAGCAAAGCGCTGCATTAACTCGGCGTTCACCGCGCCAACCTCACCGCGTGTGGCGCAGGCATAGTGAACATCCACGCCTTCAGCGGCATAGCGGGCCAGTGTCCCGCCAGGGCCAAAGGATTCATCGTCCGGATGCGCAAAGACGGCCAACAGCGTCTTGGGCCCCCTCGCGGCCTTAAACCAGAACGACTGGACTCCGGCAATGTTCATCAGTTTTGTCGCAGAGACTGTCTGAAAGTTCACAAAGTATCCCTTACTTCTCGTAGAGCATCTCGCTTACCCGACGCAAAGTGGATAGGTCCGAAACATCGCGTTCCAACGGTGTATTGTCGAAATCTTGTGCATAGAGACATGAGAAAAGCTGGTTCTTTACTAGCGAAGAACTCCGGGCATTAAGGTTCCGGAGGATACCAACCCCTGAGATCTTACACAAAACTTGACAAAGCGCCCTCTTTAGCAAAGTAGTCGTAGAAAAGCCGGGACAGCCGGGCGATGGCCAGCTCGGCGGCCACCACGTCTTGCTGATCCCTGGTCAGGGCACAGAAAACGTACGGGCGACTGGTCAGCACGATGCCCACATCGTGGCGGACACCGTCCAGCTCTCCGCTCTTGTTTCCCACCCTCACGCCATCCGGAAGCAGGAGCCTCATCTTGTGGGTGTCCTGCTGGCGGCAGAGGATATCGAGCATGAGCTGGCTGTGGGGAAGCCTTTCCCGGTAGATCAACTCTAGCAACCGCATGGTATCCCACGGCGTGGTGACGTTTTCCAGGCCCCGGTCCCTGGCCTGGTAGTCCATGAACTTGCGCTCTAGCCTGGTGGCCGACAGCCCCAGTTGCCCCAGGTATTCGTTAACGCTGGCCATGCCTACCATATCGATCAGCAGGTTGCCGGCGGTATTGTCGCTTTGGACCATCATCAGCACCGCCAGGTCATTGACGGTCAGCTCCAGTCCGGCGTGAAGCTCGAAAAGGATGCCCGAGCCGCCAACCTTGTCCTCGTCTTTCAAGTGCACCACGTCGGATAGCGAAAGCTTCCCCGCGCTCGTCTGTCGCATCAGCTCCGCCAGGATGCCCACCTTGATCACGCTGGCCGCGGGGAAGACCTCGTTCTCATTGATGAGCAGGTCCTCGCCGCCCAGCAGGTCCCTGACCGCCAGGCCGAAGACACCGCCTGGCTTCCTGATCAAGCGCCTGACCTTCTGCCGCAGCTCCCTGATAGACATCCTGCTCGCACCTCGCTGGCTGGCTCGTGCGCCGTGCTCGCAAACGCCTGCTCGGTCATTGACAAGTGATGTTTTTGAATTATAATTGTTAGTGAAGGCAATGGCAAGGGGGTGAGAAGCCTGCTTTCAGCAATCTGAGTCCTCATGTTCTAAACCAGGCAGGCGTTCTTGACAATGGGGAGGTTCTTGATATAATGAATTCCATTACGGGCTTGCCCGGCACTGAAGGGTCTCTTAGTTTCACCTCTTTGACTAGTAAAGGCCTCCGGTGGGGATGCGATATGTCCTACATGTATGCATTGCATGCATGTATGTAAGGGGGTGAGGTCGGCAGCTCGGACAGACTGGCGATCTGGCGCTAAGGCAGCACTGAGGCAGCGCCGAGTTCTTTACTAGTAAAAAGCGCCGCCTTGTGCCTGAGAAAAGAAACAGGAGGAAAGGATGTCTAACCGGAAAAGCAGGCTCGTCTTCGGCCTGGTCGTACTGGCCACCATCACTAGCGTAGTCCTCGCCGGTTGCGGGCCTACGCCCACGCCGGTACCGCCCACCAAGGCCCCGGAACCGACCACGCCACCTGCGGCGCCAACGCCAACCCCATTGCCGCCCAAGCCCAAGGTGCTGCGTATCGCCTTCGCCACCTTCCCGGACGTGATTGACCCCCAGAAGTCGTCCTTTGTGGGCGAGATCGCCATGCTAAACCTGGCCTACGAGGGACTGACACGGGTTGACGTCAAGGGCAACGTTGTCCCGGGTGCGGCAGACAAGTGGGAATACAAGGAAGGCGGCAAGAAGCTGGTCTTCCACATCCGGGATGGATTGAAGCGGGCCGATGGCACGCCGGTCACGGCCAAGGACTTTGAGTATGCCCTACGGCGTGAAGTTGACCCCCGGGTGCCAGGCAAGCAGTACACCTCCATCGTCTATGACATCAAAGGGGCCCAAAAGATTGACGGGATGGACCCCAAGAAGGTGAAGAGCGAGGACATTGACAAGGCCCTGGCCACCGAGTATGGGGTCAAGGCCCTCGATGCCAGCAACCTGGAAATCGAGTTCGAAAAGCCCGTCGGCTTCTGGCTCTACGTCGCCTCCACCTGGGTCGTCTACCCCAGCGACAAGACTAGGGTTGACAAGGACCCGGACAACTGGTGGATCAAGGCCGAGGGGCACAACGGCAATGGCCCCTTTAAGGTCCAGGCCATCGAAGAGGGCAAGCGCATCATCTTCGTCCCCAACCCGAATTACTGGGGTGGCAAGGCCAAACTCGACCGCATTGAGTATGTCTACATCACCGACACGGCCGTCCAGTTCGAGGCCTACAAAAAGGGCGAACTGGACATCATCGGTATTGCGGCCGAGGACATCGCCACCGTTAAGGCTGACCCTGTCCTCAGCAAAGAATGGCTCCACGGCCCGGCAGCATGGACCTCGTACCTGGGCTTCAACAACACCAAGAAGCCCTTCACCGACAAGAACGTCCGCATCGCCTTCTCCCAGGCCTTTGACCGTAAGGCTTGGGCCCAGGACATTCTGAAGGGGCTGGCCGAGCCGTATCGCTCGTGGGTACCGCCCGGTGTGCCCGGCTATGACCCGACGGCACTCGTGCCTGACAGCGATCCTAAGGCGGCCGTGGAGACCCTGATCAAGGCCGGCTATGGCACCCCCGACGGCAAGAAGGTGGACTGCGCCAAGCTGGGTGAGATCAGGATCACTTACGCGGCCACCGCTCGTAACCACCCGCGCTTCCAGTTCATCGCCGGCAACTTCGCCCGTGTCTTCGGCTGCCCGGTCATCCTCGACCCGGTAGACCCCACAGTTTACACCGCTTTGGTGAAGAAGGTAGAAACCACTCCTCAGGTCTTCTACCTGGGCTGGATCGAGGACTATCACCATCCGCAGAACTGGCTGAGCGTCTTCTGGGTCTGCGGTGGCTTTGCTAAGCGCACCGGCTACTGCAGCAAGGAGTTCGACGCTGCAGTCGGCAAGGCGGACGCCGAGACCGACATGACCAAGGCCGTCGAATTGTACAAGGCAGCCCAGAAGATCGTCGTCAACGACATCCCAGTGGCTTTTGTGGTCTATAACACCTACGACTACTTGGTCAAGCCGTACGTCATCGGCCCTAAGGATAACTTCACCTCC
>JBFMCB010000147.1:0-7853 GCA_040754915.1 Chloroflexota bacterium
CGTTTGCTTTACCGGTAAAGAAACATCGGTTTCTTTGCTGGTAAAGGTACCGCCCAGCGACAGGGTTAGCCATGCCGTTCCCAGGAGCCAGGGGACCAGGGCCGGCAACTGCTGGCCGGGCCAGGAGAAGTCGAAAAGCATGGTGGTGAGCACTGCTCCGATTACCAGCGAAAGCGTCACCGCCGGAAGCCAGCGGGGCACGATGGGCCCCGCTGGCTTGGCCGGCAGCCCTTTGGGTTGCTTACGCAGGGTGCCCTTGGCCTTGGGGGACGGCGGCGCCCCGGCTTCTTTGCTGGCGGAGAAACCACCCGGCGGGGCAACGGGCTGGCGGGCCAGGTCCTTGGCCATGGCTCCCAGGGCAATAACCATCCCAGCGAAGAGCCAAAAATAGGTCCGGGTGGCGGCGATGGCGATGCCGAACTGGATCTCAATAAAATGGGCTACCATGGCCGCCACGAGGCCCACCAATAAAAGCCGGATTCCTGCTTCCGCAGGAATGACGATAAATAGAGGGTTGGGCTCGACCTCGCTCGCGACCGCCTTAACCCCGGGCCAGAGCCAATAGCTCAGCAGAAGGGCGAAGAAAGCCAACGGGATGGCTGGCGTCGCCGCCAGTGGTAGAACCTGCGCATATAGGAGAGCGGCGACCAGCAATCCTGCTACGACTGCTAATGCCATAGCTCGCCCGAAGCCCAGCCCGCCGGTGAGGCCTAAGATCTTGAGGGCCCCAAAAGCCACCGCGCAATAGACCAGCCAGTAGGCCAGGTACCCCAGGAGCCCGGTGGTCACCAGTTCGTCCATGACCTCGTTGTGGGAGCGGTCCGGGGAGGCGTTCCTGGCCTCATAGTGGGCCAGGTCCGGCGGGTAGAAACGGGGGTATACCAGGAACATGGTCTCGGGGCCATAGCCCACCAACGTTCGCAGGGGTTCCGCCTGGATCAGCCTGGTGGCCCCCTCCCAGATCAGGAGCCTCACTTTTCCCGTGCCGCCCTCGGTCTCCAGCAGATTGCCCAGGCGCCCGAGATACGGGGCGTCCTTCAGTGGCTTCAGGGGACCGTGGGTGAGGTTGTAAACCGCTAAGAGCGGCTTGCCCAGGAGCCCACGATACGGTCCCGGTGACCCAGGACGCACCGGTGGAAGATTGAAGACCACCAAGAACGAGGTGCCCAGGAGCCCGGCCAGCAGGAGCGCGGCCAGGGTGCGGCGCCACCGGCGCCGTATCGCCAGCACGACCAGGTAAACGGCCATGCCCCCCAACAAGCCCAACATGGGACCCCGGCTCTGCGAGAATAAGACGGTGGCAGCCTGGAGGGCAAGTATCCAGCCCAGGAGGACGCACTCGACCTGCCTGAGAATTGCCCGGCGGGCGAAAACAAAGGGCGTAAAGAGCAAGAGGAGTGCCAGGGCCAGAACAGCCTGGTCCAGGCTTCCAAAGGGAGCACCCTCCGGCTTAAGTGAGGCGTAGAGCTGCAAGGCCTGGAACACGATCAGGGTCAGGGCGATGGACTGGCTAATTATGCAGGTAGCGGGTAGCAGGTAGCGGGTAGCAGGTAGCTCCCCGGCTCGCCGGCCTCCTTGCACATGAAGCTCCCGGGAGAAGGCCGTGACCTTTTCGGAGAAAGTGGCAAAAGTTATGGGGATGACCATTACCAGATAGGCCCCAATGAAGATAGCGTTGCCCATGGTGGAGGTCACGCGAGCGGTGACGTCTCCGAGCCAGGGCATGAACTCCAGTTTCAGGTGTTGGATCACGCCGTGCAGCGAGATGGGCAGGCTGGTATATATCAGCACGAAAACCAGCCGATCCAACTGAGCCTTGGAGTGGAGGCCGGAGGCCACGATGAAAAACATCACAATGTAGGCCAGAGCGGTGTACGTGCCCTGCAGGCGCACGTAGGAGCCCCACAGGCTGACAGCCGGAAGCACCGAGGCGGTGGTGGAAACGAGAAGCGCGATGATCAACAGGAACGTGGGCAAGGCCAGGACATTGTGCTCTGCCATTTGCAAGAGGAGGCCCTTCCAGCTATTGGCAGAAGAAAGGTGACCGGGGTTCGGCGCGGCCCGGTTCGAGCCGGGCCAAGCCCATTTCTCAAGGAAGGCGATGAGCCAGGCCACGCCCATCACCAGGGCTATGGAGCGCAACAGGCTGAGCTTGTCGGGCTCGAAAACGCGGTTGGAGTAGATGTCGAAGTACAAGGGTACCAACAGGGCAGCCAGGAGCCATCCTGCCTCCATGACCTTGTCGCAGAAGAGGCTTACTTTACTGATGAAGAACCGACTGCTGTCCCTATTGGCCATATCTTCCCTCATTGAGCTTTAGCCCTGCAGTGTTCGTTGATAGAGTTCTATGACGGAATCGACCATGGCTTCCAGGGAGAACTCCTTTTCAACGCGTTCGCTGGCGCATTGCCCCAGGGCGCGGCGCCGGGCGTCGTCGCCCAAGAGCTCATGGAGCGCCCGGGCCAGAGCCAGCGAGTCACCGGCGGGGACCACCAGGCCGGTCCGGCCGTGCTGGTTAACAAACGATGTCCCGGTGCCAAGCTCGGTGGACACTACCGGCAAACCGGAGGCCATGGCTTCCAGCAAGGAGACGCCATAGGCTTCGCTGCGGTGGGTGGAAGGCAGGACGAAGACATCCGCGGCCTGATAGTAGCCCGGTAGCTCGCTGTCCGGCACGTCACCCAGAAAAAAGACCTTTTTCTCTACGTTCAGCTCCCGGGCCAGGGTTTTCCAGGGCACCTCCATTTGACCGCTGCCGATGACCAGGAGCACCGCATCCAGCTCGTTCATGGCCGTGATGAGATATTGCAGGCCTTTGTAATACCGCAGGCGTCCTACGAAGAGCAGGAGCGGTTTCCTGAAGCGCCCGCGTATAGCCTCCGCCTGGTCCGGCCGAGGTTTGCTGAAGCGGCCATGGTCGATGCCCAGGGGAATAACCTGGCACCGATCCTTGAACCGGCCGAGATAAGGCGATGTCTCCAAGTACCGCTGGCTGGTGGCTATCAGCCACTTGGCCCTGCCCAGGACTCGCCAGAGCAGGGGCCGGTAGAGCCGCAAGAGCCTGGCCTGCCGCACCACGTCGCTTTGATAGGTTATGATCAGGGGCCGTTTCCTGCCGGCCAGGAGGTACGCCATCTCGCCCCAGGGGTACGGGAATTGCAGGTGCACCAGGTCGGCCTCCAGCCGCCAAAGCCAGGCGATAAGTTTCCAGGAAATAGGGGTGGAGGCCACGGTGGCGATGCGGCCGGCCTTCACCACCCGGATGCCGTCTTGCCATTCCACGATGGTTTTACCGGAGGTGCTGGTGGTGAGCACAGTGACGTCCAGGCCGCGCCGGGCCTGCCCCTCGGCCAGGGCCCGGACGTGGTTCTCAATGCCTCCCAGGATGGGGTAGTAGTCTTTGTACAGGTGCAGGACCTTCATGGCTTCATCCACGTTCGGCGGTGCGTTCGAGGGCTCTACGGTAAACGGACAGGGTTTCCAGCGCCGTTTTCTCCCACGAGAAATCCTTGGCCCGGGCCAGCCCTCGTTGGCGGAGGTCGGCCCGGAGTTCCGGCTGGCCCAGGAGGCGGAGAAGTGCCTTGGCTATCTCGCCGGGGGAGGCCGGATCGAAGAGCAAGGCAGCATCTCCGGCAACCTCCGGGAGGGAGGAGGAATTGGCGCAGGCCACCGGAGCCCCGCAGGCCATGGCCTCCAACACGGGTAATCCAAAGCCCTCCCAGAGGGAGGGGAAAACGAAGGCGGTGGCCAGGCGGTAGAGCGCTGGCAGGTCCTCCTCCGGCACCTCCCCCAGGCTGGTCACGCTGTCTCCCAGGCCCAAAGATAAACTCAATTGCCGGGCGCTAGGGAAGCGTTTGTCCTCCTTCCCGGCCGCAACCAGTGTGACGTCTTCCTGGCCTATGCTTTGCCGGTCCCGCCGCACCACCGACCAAGCCCGCATTAGCCCTGGGAGGTTCTTGTGAGGCTTGTTTATGCCTAGATAGAAGACATAGGCCTGAGGAAGGCCATACCTGGCCCTGACCTGGCGGTCCCCATTGCCATCAGGTATAGCGGTGAAGCGGTGGCCAACCCCTGGCGGTATGGTGGCGAGCTTGTCCGGAGGCACCTTGAAGAGCAGCGCCAGGTCCTGTTGGGACGATGCGGAGAAGGTGATCACACACCTGGCGCTGGCGATCGCCAACCAGGTGGCGATACGATAGGCCACCCTCGCCGCTGCCGAGGGCAGGTGCTGGGGATAACGGGCCCCGATGGCATCGCCGATGGTGACCACCGAGGGGCAGGGCAAGAAGTAGGGCTTCACGTAGTAGGGCGAGTGCAATAGCTCCAGGCCCAGTCGCCGGGCCAGGCGGGGCCAGAGAAGCTGCTCCCGGACCGAAACGGCCGGAAGAGGGCAATCCACCAGATGCACGTTGGCCATTTCACGTAGTCGGGAGATATCGTGCCGCGTGTTGGTGGCCCCGGGTTTAATTACTAGCAAAGAAGTGGTCGGATCGGCCTTGGCCAGGGCCTGGATCAGGTGGAAGGTGTAGCGCCCCAGCCCGGGGTAATGATCATTGATGTAGCGTCCGTCTATGCCGATCCTCACAACCGATCCTCGTGCTCTTTGCCGGTAGAGAAGACCTGCTGGTAGATCCGCAACGTGGCCCGAGCGGTCTTCTGCCAGGTGAACTGCCTCGCCCGCTCCAGGCCTCTCGCCCGCAACGTCGTCCTCAGGCCCTCATCGGAGAGGAGGCTTTGTATCGCGGTGGCCAGGCCGGCGGCGTCGGTGGGCGCAACCATCAGGCCGGCATCGCCTACCACCTCTGGCAGGGAGGAGGTATCAGATGTTACCACGGGGGTGCCACAGGCCATGGCCTCCAGCGGCGGCAGCCCAAAGCCTTCGTAGAAGGAGGGGTAGACAAACAGCTCCGCCCCGCGGTACAGGGCGGGCAGGTCGGCTTCGGGAACCGGCCCCAGGAAAGTCACTTTTCGTTCCAGGCCCAGGGCACGAACCTGGTCGAAGATACCCTGGTAGAGCCAGCCTTTCCTTCCCACGATAACCAGGTCATGCTGGATCTCGGCCGGTAAGGAGCGATAGGCCTCAAATAGCAACGATAGGTTCTTGCGGGGCTCAATGGTCCCAACGCAGAGCAAGTAAGGCCGTCGAAGGCCATACTTCGTCTCTACCCTGGCCTGAGAATCCTGATCCGGGACGGGGCTGAATCGCTCATCCACCCCTAGAACTATGGCCTTGACCTTTTCCTCCGGCGTTCCCAGCCAGCGCATCAGGTCGCGTTTCGTGCTTTCGGAGTCCACGATGACCGCTCGGGCCAGGCCAACCGATTTCGGCACGATCCACCGCAGATACAGGCGATTCAAGGGGGTATGGTGCTGAGGGAACACAAGAAAGGACAGGTCATGGATGGTGACCACCGCCTTGCTATCCTTTACCAGCGGCAGTTGATAGTTGGTGCCGTGAAAGATATCCCCTCTTCCCAGGTAACCATCCATGCTTAGCCCTAAGGAGTGGGCCAACAAGAGCCATAGCCGCCACCTCCGGTCCGACAGGCTGACGGTGTGCGTGGGACAACCGGCAGGGAGGGGGTCGGGTTTTGCTTTTCCGTAGGTGTTGTAGAAGAAGCTGTAGACATTTTCGTGGTCCATGGCCAGCAGGTTCTCTACCAGGCACCGGGCATACTTCCCGATGCCAGCAGTTTGCTGCACGGCCGGGGTGACGTCGATCACAATGCGCATACCGAGGGCAATTATATCGGGTACCATACAACCAGTCAAGCTCTGGAGCAGCGTTGCGCCGGGCTATGCTGTGTGCTATAATCTCGCCGTTGAACTTTTAGTAGTTAAAGAGGGGAGGCAGCCATGGCTTTCCAAGAGACCGAGCGCAGGTACTACGAGCTGGTTGGCAAACTGAAGGCCGGGCTGATCACCCAGGCGCAATTCGAGAGCGAACTCAGACAGATGGTGGTGCAGGACAGCGCTGGTCGCTATTGGATGTTGGGCACCCGGACCGGCAAATGGTATTATTACGACGGGAGTAAATGGGTGCCCGGTGAGCCAGCCCCGGCCGCAGGTGGGGGCACCGTGACCGCCACGGTGACCAGGGTCGAGCCAGTCACCAGCACCGTCGTGACGGGACAGCCGGTGCCCCTGGCCGAGAGGCTGAGGGAGGCCCTATCTACCAGGGTGCTCATGGCCGGGTTGGCTGGCGTCCTCGTCGTCTTTTGCTGCAGCCTGGCCCTGTTCGCCGCGGCCGTTCCCGACAACCCAGTGCGCCTGGCCCTGGCGGGCGTCGTGACGAGGCCAACTCTTGTCCCGAGCCCTACCGCCAGCTTGGCGATAACAACCAGCCCGGCGATAGCCGCCACCGAGACCCCGGCTGCTTCCCCCACGGCATCCCCAACCTCCACGCCTCTGCCTCCGATGGTCCCTTCCATCACGCCCACGGCCACGCCGCCACCTACGGAGACAGCGATACCGGCTACGCCGAAGCCTACGGCGGTCGTGCCCACCTCGCCCCCGGCACCCACACCCACCAGCCGCCCTCCTGCCGTGGCCGGGCGTCTCTTCTTCACGGTCTACGACCCGGCGCGACGGGTGAATGAGATCTTTCGCATGAACGCTGACGGGACCGGCTTGACCAAACTGATCAGCGCTCCCAATCAAGGCATCGGACCGGCGATCTCGCCTGACGGGAGGGTGGTTTTCCAGTCCTTGAGGGACGACATGAGGGGAATCGCGGTCATCAACCCTGACGGCAGCGTGGTTCGGTTCAAAAACTACCAGGTATTTGTGGAGGATTCCATGCCTTCGTGGGCGCCCGATGCTCGCAACGTGGTCTTTGCCTCCAATCGCTCTGGAGACAAGCTCTGGCGGCTCTACGTCATGAGGACGGATAACAGCTATATAGAAAGGGAGATACCTTTCGGCCAATATCCCTCGTGGTCTCCGGATGGAGGCAGGATAGCCTACCGGGGCATCTATGACAAGGCTGGGCTCTCGGTGATGAACGCGGATGGCAGCGGAAAGGTGCGTTTGACCACGAGTGGCAACGACACCTCGCCGTCCTGGTCGCCGGACGGCGGCCGCCTGGCCTATATGTCCGATGACGACAGCAATGGCCTGTGGGAGATATGGATCATTAACGCCGGAGGTGGTGGCAGAAGGCGGCTTACCGACAATACGAGCAATGACATGTTGCCGGCCTGGCTGCCCGACAACGCCCACATCGCCTTTCGTTCCAACCGGGGCGGCTCCTGGGGCATCTGGGTGATGGATGCCGGCGGCGGGGGGTTGCAAAAAATCGCCGATGGGCTTCCGATCTCCAACTTCTTCATGGAAGACCGCATGTCCAGCCAGTAGCAAGGTCATCGTATGCGGGTTGTGATCTACACCACCCCTACCTGCGGGTATTGCCGTCAGGCCAAGGAGTTCCTTTCGCGTAATCGCATACCTTTCATCGAAAAAGACGTCTCGCAGGACAGCGTTGCCGCTTATGAGATGGTGCAGGTCTCCGGGCAAAGAGGCGTCCCGGTGGTCACCGTGGACGGGCAGGTGGTCGTTGGCTTCGACCGGCCCAGGCTGGAACGGCTCTTGGCTGCCAGCGCCGCTGGCCGGCCCTCCTTGGGCCTGAAGGTGGCCGACGCCAGCCGGATAACCATGAAACTGGGCGGGGTGCCGGTTTTCGGGGCCTACGTGGGCCGGGTGGCGCCCGGCTCGCCGGGGGCTCGTGCGGGGCTGAGAGAGGGCGACATCGTCACCGAGCTGAACCTGCGGCCAGTCCGTAACGCTGGCGATCTGGAGACCGCCGCCTCGGCGTTGGCCCCGGGCAGCCGGGTGAGCCTGGTGTTCGTTCGGGG
>JBFMCB010000148.1:0-7817 GCA_040754915.1 Chloroflexota bacterium
CCGCGCCTACCACGGACATTCTGGACGATCTGATCTTTGGCGTCTATAAGGCGGCCCTGGTTAAAGGCGCCATCGAGCTGGAGGTCTTTGCCAAAGTGGCCGCCGGTCAAACCACCGCCGAAGCCATGGCCCGAACCAACGGCTGGGACTCTCGCTGCACCCGCCTCATGCTGGACGGCCTTTGCTCCCTGAAATTGCTGGCAAAGACGGGAGGCGTCTACCGCTTGACCACGGTGTCGGAGACCTTTCTGATCCCAGGCCACCTCGGCTACGTCGGTGCTTTTACCTTGCACGACATGGCCTGGGAGGCCCGGGGCCGCTACGCGCAGTCGGTGCAGACGGGCATCCCGGCCATGGGCGATATGGCCGCGCCGAATCAGTCCCCTCTATGGGAGATCTTCTCCCAGGTGGGGCTGAATAGGGACTCGCTGTCCCGTTCTGTGGATAGCGCCAGAGAGCTTTGGGAGACCGTCGGCGTGAACCGGAGGACAGTCCCCGGTGCCCGGGTGCTGGACCTGGCCTGCGGCAAAGGGATCAAGACCCTGACCCTGGCCAAGCTGGACCCGGAAGCCACGGTCACGGGAATAGACTGGGAGAATGTGCTGCGCACCACCGCCCAGGTGGCCCAAATATTGGGCGTGTCCGACCGGGTGACGCTGGTGCCCGGCGACATACTCACTGCCGACTTCGGTCAATCGGAATACGACGTGGTTTTCATGGGCAACATCACCTACTACTTCAAGCCCGAGCAGAACGTTTCCCTCTTCTCCCGGGCCCACACTGCTCTAAAACCTGCCGGCAGGTTGGTCATCAACGCCCCCATGGTGGACGAGGAAAGATGCACCTCGGAATACCTGTTATACTCCGCCATGTTCGTGCTGGAAAGCCCCGCTGGTGACACTTACACCTTCAGCGAATATCGCCGAATGTTGGAGGCCAGCGGGTTTGAGCGCATTTACCGGTACGAACACCCCTGGGGCCTTCTCAGCGCAAGAAAGTAAAAGTCATCAAGGAGCGCAAACATGACCGTTGCCGTCAGTGTGGTGGTCCCCGAGGGCCTGGTCTTCGCCGCCGATACCCGGCAGACCTTCCGCAATGAGCGGGGTGACATCAAGGTCAGCTCCGAGCATGGGCGAAAGGTCTTCCAGCTTACGTCCAAGGCGGCGGCCGTGACCTGGGGTTGGGGATTTCTAACCAGGCGCAACATCAACAGCCTGGTGGAGGAGTTCAAGCTCGGGCTGGACACGGCGCCCTCCCTGCCAGTGGAGGAGGTCGCCCGCCAGTTGAGACGGTTCTTCGTTGCCAAATACAACCAGGAGATCGAGAACAAATGGAGCCAGCCGGTGCCGGAGGACAGCTACGCCACGGGTTTCCTGGTGGGAGGCTACGACCCGGGGGAGACGGTGGGTAAGGTTTACGAATGCTGGGTACCGGGTGAGAAGGAGTGGTTAATTCAGAGTACCGACCGGCCCGGGGCAAACTGGCGGGGGACAGAAGACGCTATCTCCCGGCTGATCAAAGGCTACGACCGGCGTCTGCGCCAACTCTCGGGCTTTACCCCGGAACTGGAGCAGGAGCTAAAGAAAGGCCCTCTGGACTACCTTACCCGTTTTGGCTCCATGCCCCTGCAGGATGCCATCGATTATGCCATCTTCCTGATCCACACTACCATCGAAATGCAGCGGTTTTCCGACGGAATACTCATCGAGCCCGGCGAGTCAGCGGGTTGCGGCGGCGCCATAGAGGTCCTGGTGGTCAGGCCTCAGGATGGTGTGCGCTGGGTCCAACAGCAGGAACTCCGAGGTGAGCGGGCCCTCCACGCTGACCTGGGGGCGCCGCTGTGACCGGCGGCGTGCTACTGCACCGTGAATGAGTCCCTGGCGATGACCACATCGTTCACCAAATAGACCACCTGGTACGCGCCCTTGAGCTTGGTGTCGCCGGAGTCGAAGTCCTCGGGGAATCTCAAATAGGTCCAGTTGTCCCCCTCCACCGCAAAGTTGGCCAGGGCCTCGTTCCCGTCGGGGTCGGTGACCCGGCACGTCACCTGGTATCTCTCTTCAGGCTGGCCGAACTTGTTGCGCAGGCCCAACTCCACGGCGACATCCATCTCCACTGGCTGCCGGGGGGCGCTCACTTGCCAGGAGAGTCTGGTGGGGTCCTTGCCCACGGGAGTCGTGACCCCAGGCTTCCCCGCCTGGATCACAAACCTGGCGCGCTGGAGCTCACGGCCGGCCACCAGCAATCGCAGCTCATAGTTCCCGGGGGCGAGCCCCTCATCGTTGGAGACGTTCACCCAAAAGTTGCCCTGGGCCCCACCGGTCCAGTCCAGGCTCTTGCTCAGGACCTCCTTGCCATCTCGGTAGAAGACGTAGCTCCACGGCGCGTCGTCGGTCATCCCGCTGTAATCGAAAAACGCATAGACCTGCTTGGTGCCTGCCGGAAAGGCCTCGCCAGGGTTCACCGGCTTGTCATCGCTGGTGGCGCCGGAGGCGAAGGTGATGGGTCCGAAGGTCGGGACGCCAGGTCTTGCGGCCAGCGTGGGGGTGGGCCGGGCTGGAGGTGCCTTGGTGGGGATCGGGGCCGGGGTGGCCGTTGGTGGCGGCGTCGGTGCCGGGGCCGGGAAGATCAGGCCAGATTTGTAGGCATAAAACCCGCCGGCCAAGAGGATTACGCAGCAGCACAAAAGCACCAAGGCCACGACGATGACGATAATGACGTTTCTTCGCATTCTCGCCTCCCTTTACTCCCCCGATGGCATTTATGGGATATCCCTGGGTCCAGGTCTTGGCAACGTAATATAACACCAGCTCCGCCGATTTGCAAGCCTCGGGGGTGACGGTGCCAACAGTCTGGAGGTTTCAGAGCCTTGCCAGGCGTATGCCCCCGCCTTCACGGGCGGATCGAGGCTTCCGCCCCGAAAAGCGGAGACGCAACCCAAGTTGTCTCATGGGGGGCAAACTCTAACGCTGGGCATATTGTCTTGCCCTTGCCCTCAGACGACGAGAGTTGTATAATCCTGACCGGCCGGATACACCTGGGAGGTGCCGCATCCCATCGCTCTTCTCCCGAGCCCAAGCCACCTTCAACGATTTCCCGCGGCAGTTCTGGGTCCTGGTTGGGGGCACGCTGATCAACTCCATCGGCGGTGGGCTCATCTTCCCCTTTTTGACCCTGTACGCACGCCATAGGCTGGGCATCCCGATGACCACCGTAGGCTTGCTCCTGGCCTTGAACTCGGCGGCGGGCCTGGCGCCACAACTCGCGGCCGGCTCCCTGGCCGACAAATACGGCCGCAAGGTGCTCATGGCGGTGAGCCTCCTGTGCAGCAGCATCTCCCTCCTGGGCCTGGGGCTGGCCCACTCCCTCCCAGCCTTCGCCGCCATGGCCCTCCTGTACGGCATCACGGGTTGGCCGCTCTACGGCCCGGCCTCCAACGCCATGGTGGCCGACCTGGTGGAGCAAGGCCGGCGCACCCAGGCCTATGGCCTGATCCGGGTGGTGCACAACTTCGGCATCATCATCGGCCCCTCGGCCGGCGGGTTCATCATCGCCTACGGCTCTTACCTGTGGCTATTTACCCTCTCCGCCGCCCTATCCCTGGTCTTCTTCGCCGTTACCCTCCTGGCCCTCCGGGAGACCAGGCCCCAGCTCGCGGCCGCCGCAGCTGACCCCCACCATGAACCGCAGCCGGGCTTCGGCCTGATCCTCCGGGACAACGCCTTCCTGGCCTTCTGCGCCACCACCATGCTCTTGACCGTGGTCTACGCCCAGTTGACCACCACCTTCCCGGTATATTTGAGGGACGAAAGGCACATCGCGGAGAACCTGTGGGGATTAGTTATGGCGCTGAACGCGGCCATGGTGGTGCTGTTCCAGTTCCCATTAACCCGCCTGACTGACCGCTACCGGCGCACCGTGGTCCTGGCCACGGGCTCTTTATTCTACGCCATGGGCTTCGGCGCCCTGGGATGGCCAACGGAGTTCGCCTACTTCGCCCTCTTCGTGGCCGTGCTCACCGTGGGCGAGATGTTGATCATCCCCACCGCCAACGCCTTCGTGGCTGACATCGCCCCAGAGGCCATGCGGGGCCGCTACATGGGCGTCTTCGGCCTGGTGTGGGCCATGGGTTACGGACTGGGGCCGGTAACTGGAGGGCTGATCATGGATCGTCTGGGCGGCTTCTACATCTGGCCCGCCACCCTGGTGCTCTGTGCCTTTGCCGCGGTGGCCTTCCTGGCCATGGGGAGCGCGGTGGACCAACGAATGCAGTCTGAGATCTTCCGCGAAAGGAGCTGACCATGATCGCGAATGACAAAACCCTGGGCTGTCTCATCCTCCACGGCTTTACCTCCAGCTTGGATACGGTGAATGGCCTGGTGCCCCGCATGGAGAGAAACAATATCCCCTATCGCATGCCGGTGCTCCGGGGCCACTGCACCAGGCCCGAGGACCTCGTCGGCGTCACCTGGAAGGACTGGTACGCCGACGCCCAGGCGGCCCTCCAGGACCTGCTGGAAGAGGTGGACCTGGCCATCCCCATCGGCCTTTCCATGGGTGGCCTGGTGGCGTTGAACCTGGCTATGGACCATGGGGAGAAGCTGGCTGGCGTCGTGGCCGTAGCCGCGGCCCTGCGCTTCAAGTCCCCTTTGATCGGGCTTTTGCCCCTCTTGTCCCGCCTGTTCCAGTGGTGGAAGAGCCCGCCGGCCTTCGCCGACGCCCAGTGCGCCAAACGCAACACCAACTATGGCCGATTCCCCACCCGATCCTTCGTCTCGCTGTACGAATACTCCAGGCTCATCGAGAGCCGCTTGCCCCGGGTCACCGTACCGCTCCTGATCGTCCAGTCCCATCGGGATACCGTGGTGGACCCGGCCAGCGCCCAGGCGATCTTTGACCGGGTATCCTCCCGGGAGAAGCGCATCGCCTGGTTTGAGAAGACCGATCACGAGATGCTCATGGACCTGGAGCGGGAGGCCGTCTTCGACGCCATCGAGGGGTTTGTGCTGGAGCGACGCCCCTAACGCCATTTCATGGTTGCGCCTCCTGGGTTTAGCAGAGTTCTCAGCCTCCATCGTAAACGAGGGGGCTGCGATGGGCAATGGCGCAAGAGGCACAATGGGCGTGGCAATTTCGTCCAGATGAATCCGCCTGAGATAGTACCGCTGGGGGAGATGGAAGAACTCAAGACCTCACAACGTCGGGGCTCGCCCGTGGCGTCGAAACCCCTGCTACTAACTCCTATCCGCTCGCCGCTACCTTCCCCAGGACGTGACCACCGCCCGCGGCCCCAAAACGGCCACCCTGACCTCCCGGTCCGGCCCCGGGACCCACGCCCAGAGCTCTTCACCCCGGACGAAGGCCAGGGCCTTGCCCTCTGGCGACCAGATGGGGAATACACCGCCCTTCACCGCCAGGGTCACGTCGCCGCCCGAGGGCCCTGTCAGGTAGATGTTGTTCTTGGACTGGAAGGCGATGCGGTCGCCCTGGTGCGACCAGGCCGGGTTGGTCTCGTCCTCGCCGGCAGTGATCTTCTCCGGACCAGCGCCCTCGAAGCCCACCACCCAGATGGCCCGCCCGCCCACCCTGCCGGACTCGAAGGCGATGCGGGTGCCGCCAGGGCCCCAGGTGGGGGAGTCACAATTCTCCAGCCTCCCCGACACCAGCTTGGCCTCACCGCCGGTGGCCTTCATGGCGTAGATCTTGCCATCCCGCATAAAGGCCAGACGCGAGCTGTCGGGCGACCAGGCGGGGCTTTTGGCCCGGTCGGTGAGCCGCAGAAGACCGGAGCCGTCCAGGTTCATGACGAAGAGGCCTGACGCCTGACCACTGGGCGCCGAGACAAGGGCTATTCGCTTGCCGTCGGGCGCCTCCACGGCGGCAAAGTCCACCCGTTTAGGTGAGGACAGGTCTAGCCGCTCCCCGCTCGCCAGGTTTAACAGGTGAATCTGGAGCCGGCCAGACTCCTCGGTCTGATACAACACCCGGCCTCCGAGGCCCGGGGTTCCCATCAGCGGCCGCGTGGGTAGAGGCACGACGGTGGCCGGGACCAGAGGCGTATCTCGAGGTACGGATGTGGCCTCCGGCCTGGGTGTCTCGGTCTGTCGCGGCAAGGCCCTTGTGGCCGTGGGCCGGGCCCGGAATAGCCCCCGAACCGCGGTAGGACCCAGGGCCAAGGCCAGTCCCATTACCCCGACCGCCAGGAGGCCAGCCAGGGTCGCCGCTGCCCATAGAAGCGGACTGGTGCCCCGTCGTGGTAGAGCGGGCTCCGGGGCGGCCGACGGTGCTTCCTCGGCCGCCGGGGCCACCGCGGGCATGGCGGCGGTCTCGACTGGCGCCGAACGGCCCGCCAGGGCCCGGTGATAGGCCTGGGCCATCTCCCCGGCGGTGGGAAAACGGTCCTGGGGCTTCTTGGCCAGGGCCTTAAGCACCACTTCCTCTACCTCCATGGGCAGGTCTGGCACCAGGGTCCGGGGCGAGGGGGGCGGCTCGGTCATGTGGGCCAGCACCACCCGGTAGGGGGTGTCGGCCGGGAAGGGGACCCGGCCGGTGAGCATCTCGAAGAGCAATACTCCCAGGGAATAGATGTCGGAGCGGCCGTCCACCGCCATGCCCTCCGCTGCCTCCGGCGACAGGTACTCGGCGGTCCCCAGGGTCATGCCGGTCTGGGTGATCTTCTCCGCCCCCAGGGCCTTGGCGATGCCGAAGTCGGTGAGGGTCAGGTGGCCGCGGTCGTCCAGGACGATGTTGGAGGGCTTGATATCCCGATGGACCACTCCCTGGCTGTGGGCATAGTCCAGGGCGGAGGCGATCTGGTCCAGGATCTTGGCCACCCGCAGGGGGTTGAGCCTGCCCTCCTCCTGGATGACCTGCTTCAGCGTCCGGCCTCGCAGGAGCTTCATGACGATGAACGGTACGCCCCCCTCCTCCCCTACCTCGTGGATGGTGACGATGTTGGGATGCTCCAGGCTGGCGGCGATGATCGCCTCCCGCTGAAAGCGGGCCACGAAGTCATGGTCCCGGGCGAAGTTATCGGGGAGCACCTTCAGGGCCACGCTGCGGTGCAGGGACGGCTGATAGGCCTTGTACACGATGGCCATGCCGCCGTGGCCGATCTCCTCCACGATCTCGTAGCGGCCCAGTTTCTTTCCAGTCAGGTCGGGCATCTGAGCTCCGTAGCGAGAATGGTGATCGATTGAATATTTTACAGTGGCAGGCTCCAGTAAGGCAAAAGGGCCGAGAGCCGGGCCAGGGAGTCGGTGAGGAGCAGGAGGCCCATCAGGATCAAGAACAGGCCGCTCACCGCCGAGATGAGATTCCGGTAATGGGTGAGCTGCTTGAGGCGCGCCGTCACCGCACTCCAGGCCAGGGCGGTGATCAAGAAAGGTACCGCCAGGCCTGCCGCGTAGAACGCCAGGAGCAGGGCCCCTTGAGCAACGGTGGTCACCTGGCTGGCCAGGAGCAGTATCCCGCCCAGGATGGGGCCCACGCAGGGCGTCCACCCGGCCGCGAAGAACACGCCTACCAGGAATGATCCAGCCAGCCTGACCCGGCCACCGGCATCGTACCCGATCCGTTTCTCAGCGTAGAGGAGCGGTAGGTGCAAGAGGCCCATGGTCTGCAGGCCGAAGACGATGAGCACCACTCCGCCGATATGCCGGACCCAGGGCAGGTAGCCATAAAGGGCCCGCCCCACCAGCCCCACCGAGGCACCCAGGGCCACGAAGACCAGGGAGAAACCCAGCACGAAGGCCAGGGCGTGGGGAAATACCACCCTCCGGCTGGGCGTCGTCCCCGGGGCGATGGTAGCCCCGGAG
>JBFMCB010000149.1:0-7802 GCA_040754915.1 Chloroflexota bacterium
GCGCAGCCTTTCCTGCAAAGGACCCAGCTCGCGCTGCAGGCGACCCACGTCGGCATCCACCTGGGCCTGAAGGCTCCAGAGCAGGGGCAACGAGGCCAGGGCCAGGAGCAGCAGGAGCACCAGCGACGCCTCCAGCCAGGGCATGCCCCTGGGGCGATATTGAACCGGGAGCAGGTTAAGGTCTATCCCCGCGCTGCGCCAGGTGCGATTGGCCATGGTCGGCACCTCAGGCCCCTTTCTTCAACGCCAGGCCCAGGTTCGCCAGGTATTTGTAGGCTGGAAATTCATCGGGACACGGTAGTGGCGAGCCCGAAAGCCTGGCGGGGTTATGGAGGCGCTCTGCCAGGCCCGCCGCCAGGGTCGGCAGCCCGGCCAGATCGCCCGTAAGCACCACCGGCGTGGCCTCCGGCAAGGGGGCATCTTTGTGGCTGTCGTTGTAGAACTTGGCCGTGCGCTCCACCTCTTGGATCAGGCTGTAAACCTTGTCCTCCGTTTCTGCCCTGTTAAGCGAAATGGAGCGGATCAAGGCCGGCAAGCCGCCGGTCACGATGATCACCGACAGGCTGGCCAGCTCCAGATCGGCGATGACCGCCACCGACTCTCTGGCCGCCCGGACCAGGGCTAAAGGCTTGAGATCGACCAGATACGGCCGGATGCCAGCAGCTTGCATGGCCAGGGCCAGGGCATCCAACACCTCCCGGGGCACGCCCAAGAGGAAGACCGTCTGCCGGTCAGCGATGCCCTCAACCACCTGCCAGGAGAGGTACAACTCCTCCAGGGGAACCGGCATCTCCCTCTTGGCCTCGCGAACCACCGCCTCCTCCAGCAGGGATGGGCTCATCCGGGGCAAATCGATGTAGCGGGTGACCGAACGGACGCCGGATATGCCGACTACGGCCTTCTTAGCGGGAGCCTTCAAGCCGGCCAGGAAGGATTTGACCAGCCCGCCCACCTGCCCGGGGTTCTGGATCAGCCCCTCTTTGACCAGCCCCGGAGACAGGGGAAGTTCCCCCCACCGGGCGACCTTCCCATCCCGCACCGTAAGGGCCCGCAGGCTTTGGTCTTCCAGGCTCAAGGTTACGATCTCCCTGGCAAACAACGCCATACCATTTCCACCCTATTCTGAGATCCTGATGTCCCAGAGTTCAACTCTCCTGATGTCCCGGAGTTGAACTCCGGGACATCAGGTGGTTTGGCTCCTACCCCTTATTCTTGTCAGTAGGACAAGTTGCCAACTTGTCCCACTAACGTGGTTGGGCTCCTACCCCTCATTTTTGCGCCGGTTGAGTGTAGATCAACACTTCGCAGGCCAGGGTGTTCCCGGGTCCACTTCCGGTTACGGCCACGTTGGTCAACTTGACGGTCTTGATCACCCCGGTCTCCAGCCTCCTCAGGAAGTCGAAGATGGAGGTAAGCTCCCCTCTGGCTTGAAGGTTGAACTTCAGGACCACGTAGGAGGTGTTGCCGATCTTCTCCGACGCCGGCGGTTGGGCCTGGAGGCTCGATATCTCCACCCCGGTGTCCTGGGCATAGCCTAGTATCCGGGCCAGTACCTCCGTGCCCTGTACCTCGCTGGGAAAAGCCAGTTGCACCGTGGCCAGATCGTCCTTGGCCGCCGCCAACTGGGCCCTCAACTGGCCGGAATCCTCGCTGGCCCGCCTATTCGCCTCTTCGTAGGCCCTCGTCGCCGTATCAAGCTGCCAGCTCAAGTTGGCCTGGGCCCGGCGCTTTTCCAAGAGAGCGACGGTGAGCGCCACGTCGCCGACCACGATCGCGGCCAGGGCCACCAAGCAGACGGCCACGAAGCTCCTCATCTTCTTCATCGTTCACGCTCACTATAGTATGGCTCAGGTTTTCGGCGTCGCATCTGGAGAAACAGCGCCGTCCATCCCCCGACTATAGCCACGAAGGCGGCCAGGGCTACCAGGAACGGATGCCATCCCTCCGGGGCGTATTTGACAATCAAATCCAGGGCAACCCACTCCAAGACACATAGCAAAAGCAGGCCCAGGGCCCAGGCCAGGCCACAGCCGAGCTGGTATCTCACTTAATGGCCCCCAGGAGGCCGTACATGGGCATGATTATGGACAGGGCGATGAAGCCCACTATCCCGCCCACGAAGATGATCAGGCCTGGCTCCAGGAGCGAGGTGAGGGTGTTGATGCTGCGACCGGACTCGTCCTCGTAGAAGGAACCCAGGGTTTCCAGGTTGGAGTCCAGCGTGCCCGTCTCCTCGCCCACCCTGACCATCTGCGCCAACAGGCGGGGGAACAGGCGGTCGCTCAATATGGGCTGGGAGAGCCCCCGGCCCTGCAAGAGCTCCCGTTGCAGCCCCAGGAGCGAATCCTTCACCACTTCGTTCTCGGTGGTCTGCAGCACCAGGTCCATGATCTCCGGCAGGGGCAGGCCGGCGTGCAAAAGCACCGCCATGGTCCGGCAGAACCGGGACGTGTGGGTTTGTAGGTTCACCGGGCCCAGGACCGGCAGCCGCAACATCAACCAGTCCCTCTGCCACCGGCCCCGGGGCCGCGAAGTATAGGCAACGAGAAAAACCACCAGCCCCACCGCCGCCGCCAGGATCTGCACCTTATACGCTTGGAAAAACCCAGACAGGTTCAACAAAAGCCGGGTGGTCCAGGGAAGCTGGGCCTTGAACTCCTTGAACAGCCCCAGGATGGCGGGCAGGGTAAAGGTCAGGAGCAAGAACACCACGCCGGTGGCCAGCAGGAGGATGAAGGCGGGATAGGCCATGGCGCCCCGCACCCGGCGCTTCACCTCCTCGTCTTTCTCCATGTACGTGGCCACCTGGCGCAAGATCTGGTCCAGGTTGCCGGTGCGTTCGCCCACCTGCACCATGCGGTGATAGAGACGGGGGAAGATCAAGGGATGTTTGCCCAGGGCCTGAGACAGGGTGACGCCGGTCTGGACGTCGCCGCAGATCTGCACCAGGGCCCGCCTCATGGCCCGGTTGGTGACCTGATCCCGGAGCAATTCCAGGGCGGCCATGACCGCCACGCCGGAGCCGATCAAGGTGGCGAGCTGCCGGGAGAAGATGATCACGTCTCGGGGCCTGGCGCCGAAAACCGTGGGGAAAATCTCGTCCAGGCCGGGGAGTCGGGCGGTCGGCTCCAGCCTGACGATGGTATAGTCCATCTGCCACAGGGATGTCTCCGCCTGCTGTTCCGATTCGACCTCCAGGAGCCCTTGCACCTGTTGGCCAGATTTGGTGAAGGCGATGTACCGGTATGGCATAAATCACCCGAGCACGAACACGCTGCGCAATACCTCGCCGGGGGTCGTAATGCCGTCCCGCGCCTTGAGCATGCCGTCCCGGCGCATGGGCACCATCCCCTGCTTGATGGCCTGAGCCTTGATCTCGCTTACGCTGTTCTTTGCCAGCAAAGAGTAGCGCAGCTCCTCGGTCATCACCAGCACCTCGAAGACCCCCGTTCGCCCCAAGAAGCCAGTATAGGCACAGAAGTTGCATCCAGCGCCGTAGTAGAACTCCGAGCGCCTCTCGCCCATCTCGCTCTCGTAGGCCACGGCTTCCTCTTCCGACGCCGGGGCCAGGGTCCGGCAGTGCGGGCAAACCCTCCGCACCAGCCTTTGGGCTGCCACCGCCACCAGGGCCGAGGTGATCAAGAAAGGCTCTATCCCCAGGTCCAATAGTCGGAAGAGAGCGCCCACCGCGTCGTTGGCATGCACCGAGGAAAGGACCAGGTGCCCGGTGAGGGCGGCGTGCACCGCCGTGCGGGCGGTCTCCGCATCCCGGACCTCACCCACCAGGATCACGTCGGGGTCCAGGCGCATGATGGCCCGCAGGCCAGTGGCGAAGGTTATGTCGGCCAATGGGTTCACCTGGATCTGGTTGATGTCGCCGAAGCGGTATTCGATGGGGTCCTCGATGGTCATGACATTGCGTGCCTGCCGGTCCAGCCGGTTCACCGAGGCATAGAGGGTGGTGGTCTTGCCGGAGCCGGTGGGCCCGCTAATCAGGACCATGCCATAGGGGGTCTTGAGCACCTGCTCGTAGACCCTTTGCATATCCGGCAGAAAACCCAGCTCAGACAAAGCCAGAACGGAGAGCGACTTATCCAGAACCCGCAGGGTCGCCATCTCCCCCCAAACCGACTCGGCGGTGGCAGCCCGGATATCTATCTCTTTGCCGTCTACCGTCACCGAGAACTGTCCGTCCTGGGGGCGCCGGCGCTCGGCGATGTTCATATCGGCCAGGATCTTGATCCGGGAAAGCAGCGGCGCATGGGCGCTCAGGGGCAAGGTCATCATCTCGTGGAGGATGCCGTCGATGCGGTAGCGGATGTGAAGGTGGTCCTCTTGTGGCTCGATGTGGATATCCGAGGCCCGGTCTTTCACCGCCTGGGAGACCAAGAGGTCCACCGTGCGCACCACCGGGGCCTGGGCCAGGAGTTGCGCGGTCAGGCGGGCCTCGGCCTCCTCACGGACTGGGGCCACCGTAATGATCTGCTTGACCTGCTGCTCGATCTCGCCCGTGGCTTTGTAGATCAGGCCAATGGCTTCCTGGATCTCCGCCGCGGTGGCCAACATGGGCTTCAGGCGCAGCCTGGACCGGGCCGATACCTCCCCGATGACCCGCAGGTCCAGGGGGTCCTCCATGGCCACCAGGAGATCGCCGCCGTCTATGGCCACTGGAAGCAGGTTGTACCGCCGGGCCATCTCTTCGGGGACCAGCCGCACCGCGGCGGGCTGGATCTTACACTTCTTGAGATCGACGAGGGGAAGGTTGAGTTGGTAGCTGATGAAGGTGGCCAGGGTGGTGGCGCTAATAAAGCCCTTCTCCACCAGCACCTGGCCGATCTTCTTGTTCTCCTGGCGGTGGAGGGCCACCGCGGTTTCGAGCTGCTCCGGGGTAATCAGCCCGGCCTCCACCAGCATGTCTCCGATGCGTTTGGGGCGCGCCGCGGTCTGGGTTTCCATACCTCTTTACGTCTCCCGCTCGTCAGCCACGGCCCCGGGTTGGGCCTAGTATACCACACTGGCGCAAGATGGTAAATCACCATCCTGGCATGGACAGCCCAGGGTGTGGGAACCCTGTGCTACATGGTGGTGGGGGTATGCCGACCTGCGAACCTGGTGGACACCCCGATCTAGTGGACTGATACCCACGACCTTGTGTCGTGGGAGGCAATCCGCCCAACACGGTTGGGCTCCTACCCTTAAAGAGTCCGTCATTCTGAACGTAGCGAAGAATCTCTCTTTTCGCTGAGAGATGCTCCGCTTCGCTCAGAAGACCAACCGTATTGGCTGCCAGCCCGAGTATCTATTGCACCTGCCAGGAATAAATTTGAATAACCTGAGAGGTGAGTGGTTCGGTACGGCCCGGGATCTGTCGAACATAACACCTGACGGTGATATTTTGTGCCGTCGAGGTGATCAGGTAATCCTTATAGGCCATCGTCCATACCCAGGTTTTGCCAGTCCCACCCTGGGGGTCATAGGGCTGAGTGTTCACCGACCCGTCTAGTGTTTTCAATTTGCTTGGATCGAATTCCACCCTGTATAGTCCCGCTAGCGTTAAATCTCTTCTGAGCTGTACCGGGCTGGTCTGGCTTTGTTCTATAGCGCCTACCTGATCGCCATTGGGATCAAAGAGGCGCAGCCGAAGCCTCCCCGCCAAAATCGGGAGCGTAGAAGTAAATGCCCAATTGACCTGAAGTGAACTCGGGGCTTTGACGTTGTATACTCGGAAAGAATAAAGCGGAGAATCCTTCGTCATCGAGCTTGGAACCTGCGGATCGATGTAGCGGTATTCCCCAGCGGGCATCGACCCTGCCGGCCAGGTAACAGTGACAAAGGCGGTGAACCCGTTGAGGGAAAGAAACCGGGTGCTGCCATCGGCCGGTTCACTCCCATTCACGAGATCATTCAGCACCGACTCAACACCAGCGTCGGCAGCATAATACGCGCCAAGGTAACTATCGGTGGCGCGGGAAGCCAGGAGCATGGTGCTGGCGTAGGTAAGAAAGACACCAACCAAAAGGGCCCCAATGGCAAAGGCAGCGAGCACCAGTGGCAGGGATTGGCCGCCTTCGCTTCTCGGCGCGACCTTCAGAGCGGCGAGTTGCCTTTGATAATCGTCATGCGCTATCGCAAGCGGCTTCTCTCGAGCCATTAAGAGTCCTCTTTGTCACTACGGACAACTGCTATTCATATATGTCACGGGTGCTGAAACGGTCTCCACATTACTCTTATTTTCGTCATTCCAGAAATAAATGGTATACGCGCCCGCTGGCATCGGGTCAGAGGTCACGGTGAGAGTTATGCCATTCACCCAATCATCTGCTATCACAAGAGCAAGAACATCGCCGGGCTTGGTGCTGCTGGTGCCTGATCCGAGTCCGAAGGGTGTACCGAGGTAGATCCAGATTTCAATCTTGCTTTTTGCCGCAATGTTCCAAGTCGCGCTGATAGTGCCAAAACTGTCCGTGGTTATAACGAAATAAAAGCCTAGTTTGGGGTTCAATGGAGAAGTCACCGGCACCAATTGCGTGCAGTTTCCCGGCGGCCATGTGCCGGGGGGAACCGGGGTGGGGACGCTTTCAGCCAAAGTTGGACGGAGCTTTGCGGTTACTGTGGTGGTCAGCACCACGGGACCTTGGGCAGAAGAGGTTGTAGAGGTAATGGTAGCAGTTACCACCCCGAGGCCGCTGCTGAAAACGATGTCGCCCTGCTGTGCGATATGACGTGCCAGGATTGTCGTGGCCGGGCTGACTGTGCCGGAGTCAAGCGTGCGCTGTAAGGCCTGGCCGGAATAGCTGTACGTGCTGGTATAGTAGGTAGGAGAAGCCCCGCTCCAGTCGGTCCAGGTAAAGTCGCCGTAGTAAGGCGTGGGGCGTGTGGTGAACGCCGAGGCCATGTTGCCGTCCCGGGCGATCCAGGTGGCGGCATTCTGCAGATCGTGCTCTGCGTCCAGGCGGGCATTGCCGATGGAAGGGGCAATGAACAATAGATAAACCACGCCGCCGATGCCGATCGGGACAAAGGCGGCGATGCCCATAGCAACCAACAACTCCACCAACGAAAAGCCTCGTTGTGACCTGAGCCTTGGAACCGATCCCCCAGTCATCGCTTCACCTTGTACTCCGATAGCTGAAACGTCTTGCCGTGGTAGGAAACCGTGGCGGTGATGAGTTGCAGCGTATTCGTGGGTGGGTTGGAGTTGGTGGCAGCCAAAGAGACATCGGAAGAGACAGTGGGATAGGTCGGTGGCATGGCAGCGGAAAACGGTTGCTGCTTCGTGTCCTCCAATTGCCTGCGGGCCAGGTTCTCCATGTACACGCGCTCATCCACCGCCCTCACCGCCATTAACGCCGTGGAGAGGCCCGTCAGGAAGACCACGATGGCCAGGCCCAAGATGCCCACCGCGACCAATTCCTCTACAATTCCGATGCCCCACTCTTCTCGCCAATGAAGAGATTTGCGCTCCATCAAACTGTCCTTTAGAGGCAGGAACACAACCGCACGATGCTTCAATCTGGACTCATAGTGCAGCTTTCGGCCGCCACCGAGTAATCTTCGCATTCAGCCCAAGTCTTGAGAGGTAATTCTTTAGCACCATTTCGATGAACATGAGGCTATAGCCTTAATACCTATTAGGTCTATTGACCACTACTCGATTCTCCGGTAGAATCGCGGCAAATGCCGCAGAAGGGGGTCGAGGTAGTGTTTGCTCAGCCCGCCATCAAACGCTTGCAGGAGAAGTCCTACCTGCAAGGCCTGGTCCACCACCTGAACCACAACTACGATCTGTCCCTGGTCGAAGC
>JBFMCB010000150.1:0-7618 GCA_040754915.1 Chloroflexota bacterium
CGAATTCGTTACTGGTCAAAGAGCCCACGGCGGCCAGGCCGATGAGCACATAGCCGGCCTGGGCGATGCTGGAGTAGGCCAACATGCGCTTCACGTTGGCCTGGGCGATGGCGATGAGGTTGCCCACGGTCATGGTGGCCACGGAAACCACGGCGATGAGCAGGGCCCAGTCCACAGCCACGTGAGGTAAAGCGGTTATGAAGAACCGCAGGAGCACGGCGAAGCCCGCCGCCTTGGGCGCCACCGAGAGAAAGGCGGTGACCGGGGTGGGCGCGCCCTCGTAGGCGTCGGGCGCCCACTGATGGAAGGGCACCGCCGCGATCTTAAAGCCCAAGCCTGCCAGGACCAGCAACGCCGCCGGATAGATCACGATTTGATAGCCCGGGCTTTCTTTACTAGTAAAGAATCGGGCGATCTCCGCGAGCCCCAGAGACCCGGTGAGGCCGTAGATCAAGGACATGCCGTAGAGCATGGCCGCCGAGGCCATGGCGCCGAAAAGGAAATACTTCAAGGCCGCCTCGCTGGACCTGGCATCTTCCCGAAGATACCCCACCAGGATGTAGGAGCCGATGCTCAGGAACTCGAGGGAGAGGAAGATCATGATCAGGTTGGTGGAGGCCGCCACCAGGGTGATGGATAGGGCCGAGAGGAGCAGAAGGCCGTAGAACTCGCCGGAGAAGGGGCGGGACGCCATATAGTCCACCGAGAAGAGCACCACCAGGCCCACCGCCAGGTAGGCCACCACCTTGAAGAAGATGGCAAAGGGGTCCACGGCGAACATGCCGGAGAAGAGGGCCTGGTTGGCGCCCGGCAAGAGGGCCGTGGCCAAAAGGGCCAGGGTCAGGCCAGCCAGGGCAAAATAGGGCAGCCAACTGACCCTTTGGGGCCGGGCGATCAGCACACCGTAAGCATTCCGCCGCAGCCGGGTGGCCGCCAGGTCAAAGCCAAAGGCCAGGATGGCGAAACAGAATATGATTACCTCCGGCAAGGTCAGGTAAACCACTTCCCCAAAAGTCACGACAAACCCCCTCCCGCATTTCGAAATTCGGATTTCGAAATTCGAATTCGGAGTTCACAGCTTGCCCAGGATGTTGTTCACGGTGACGGTGATGGTGTTCAGGATCGGCGCCGGGAAGAGGCCGAAGACCACCATCAGCACCAGTAACGGCGCCAGGCTGATAACCTCCCGCCCGTCCATATCGGTCAGATGCTCATACTTATCATTAAAAGGGCCCAGGAGGATGCGCTGGATGGTCCACAGGAGAAAAGCCGCGGTGATGATGATGCCCGAGGCCGCCAGGACGGTCACCAGGGTGTAGGCCGGGAAGGCACCCCGGAAGACGAAGAACTCGCTGATAAAGCCGGCCAGCCCCGGGAGGCCCAAGGAGGCCAGGGAGGTGACGGTGAGCACCCCGGCATATACCGGCACCTTGGCGCCCAGGCCGCCGTACCTGGCCAGGTCCCGGTTGTGGGTGCGCTCGTAGATCACGCCCACCAGGAGGAACAAGCCCCCGGTGATGACCCCATGGTTGAACATCTGGAAGATGGCGCCGCTGGCGGCGATGGAGCGGTCGTTAACGGTGGCCGCGGTAGCCCCGGCTGCGGCGGCGAAGCCCAACATCACGTAGCCCATGTGGTTAACTGAAGAGTAGGCGATGAGCTTCTTGAAATCCCACTGGGCCATGGCTACCAACGAGCCGTACACGATGCTGATCAGGGCCAGGATGGCCACGACCCAGGCCAGGTCCCGGCTGGCCTCGGGGACGATGGGCAGGAGGACCCGGAAAAAGCCGTAGCATCCCATCTTCAAGAGAATGCCGGCCAGGATGACCGAGCCAGCGGTGGGCGCCTCCACGTGGGCGTCGGGCAACCAGGTGTGGAACGGGAACAGAGGGACCTTGATGGCGAAGCCCAGGAAGAGCCCCCCGAAGACCAGGGACTGCCAGAACATGTCGCCGGCAAAGGGCCGCAGGCGGGCCAGCTCCACCATGTCAAAGGTCTTGGCACCGGTGGCGAAGTACATGGCCAGGATAGCCAGGAGCATGGCCACGCTGCCCACCAGGGTGTACAGGAAGAACTTGATAGCGGCGTATTCCCGCTGGGGGCCACCCCAAACGCCGATCAGGAAATACATGGGCACCAGGCTCACTTCCCAGAAGACGTAGAAAAGGAAGAAATCCAGGGAGACGAAGGTGCCGAGCATGCCGACTTCCAGCAGGAGGAACAGGGCGAAGAACTCCTTGGGGCGCTCGGTGATGATGAAGGAATAGAGGATCGAGATGGTGGTCAGGAGCGCGGTCAGGAAGACCATGGGGATGCTGAGCCCATCCACCCCCATGTGGTAGCGCACGCCGATGGAGGGTATCCAATCGTAGATCTCCTCGAAATGCATGCCGCCCACTTGGGCCGGCGTATAGTTGGCCCAGAGCACCCAGGAAAGGGCCAGTGGGATGAGGCTAACCCCCAACGCCGTCCATTTAATGGCCTTCTGGTTCTCTTTGGGCATCAGGATCACCAAGAGCATGCCCAGGAGCGGGATGAAGGTGATCGCGCTCAGTATCGGGAAGCCCATTAATTCCTCCTTATGCCAGGAAAGAAAAAGCTTTATTTCCTAGTAAACAGCGCCATGAGCAGGATAATACCGACGAAGATCGCCAGGCCGTAGTTCTGGACCTGGCCGGTCTGGACGTATTTGAGGGCATTGCCCCCTTTGGTGGTCACCCAACCCACGGCGTTCACGGCGCCATCCACGATGTGGGTATCGATCCAACGCTGGAGCCGGGAAAAGGCCACCGTGGCGTAACCGGCCAGGTTCACCAGGCCGTCCACGATGCCCAGGTCAAAAGCCCTAAAGGCGTCGGCCAAGGCCAGCGTGCCCTTAACGACGGTGGCGCCGTAGATCTCGTCGAAGTACCATTTGTTCCTGAGCAAAGTCCACAGGGGCCCCAGGCCCCTCAGGGGGTCCTCCTCCACGGTCCTGGGCTGCCGGCGGTGGTACAACCAGTAGGCCGCGCCGATGCCGGTGAGGGCTACCACGGTGGAGAGGGCCATCAGGCCGATCTCCAGGCCCAGGTTGGCGTTTTCCACCACCGCCTCCGCCCCCTCCAGGTAATGGGCGAGGGGATTGCCGATGAACGGGATGCCGACCCAGCCGGCGATCAGGGCAAAGACGGCCAGGATGATCAACGGGACGGTCATGACCGGCGGGCTCTCGTGGGCGTGGACGTGGCGGTCCCGGGGCTGGCCGTAGAAGGCGACGAACACCGCCCGAAACATGTAGAAGGCGGTCAAGAAGGCGGTGAAGAGCGCGACCAGGAAGATCGGCCGGTTGTGTTCGAAGGCGCCGAGCAAGATCTCGTCCTTGCTCCAGAAGCCGGCGAAGGGGAAGATGCCCGCCAGGGCCAAAGTGCCGAACAGGAAGGTCCAGAAGGTGGTGGGCATGTGCTTGCGCAGGCCGCCCATCTGGTAGATGTCCTGGGTGCCGGTGCCATGGATCACCGAGCCCGAGCCCAGGAACAAGAGGGCCTTGAAGAAGGCGTGGGTCATCAGATGGAAGATGCCCGCGGCCACGCCGCCCACGCCCAGGCCGATCATCATGTATCCCAACTGGCTGATGGTGGAGTAGGCCAGGACCCGCTTGATGTCGGTGACCGCCAGGCCGATGCTGGCGGCCAGGACGGCGGTGATGGCGCCGATCCAGGCCACCACCTGCAGGCTGGGCAAGCCCTGGACGGCGGCGAAGATGGGGTACGATCGGCCCACCAGGTAGACGCCGGCGGCCACCATGGTGGCGGCGTGGATCAGGGCGCTGACCGGGGTGGGGCCCTCCATGGCGTCGGGGAGCCAGACGTGGAGCGGGAACTGGGCCGATTTGCCCACCGCTCCGGCGAAGATGAGGATGCCGATGAGGGCCAGGATCGAGGGGTCAAGCCCCGGGATGGCCTGGAAGACACCGGAAAAATCCACGTGCCCGGTGAGCGAGTACAGTAACAGGAGCCCGATGAACAATCCTACGTCGCCCAGGCGGGTGGTGATGAAGGCTTTTTTGGCGGCATTGGCGGCCGAGGTCTTCTCGAACCAGAAGCCGATCAAGAGATAGGAGCAAAGGCCCACCAGCTCCCAGGAGATGTACAGGAGCACCAGATTATTGGCCAGGACCAGGGTGAGCATGGAGGCACCGAAAAGCGCCATGTAGGCGAAGAAGCGGCTGTAGCGCTTGTCGCCGTGCATGTAGCCCTGGGAATAGATGAAGATCAAAAGGCCCACGAAGGAGACCACCATGAGCATCACGGTGGTGAGCGGGTCAATGCGATATCCCATGGAGAGCGTGCTCTGGCCAACGGGGGCCCAGGCATAGCTGCGCTCGAAGGCCTCCTGGCCACGCTGAATTACTGCCCCCAGGACACCCAGGGAGAGCAGGAAAGATATGCCCATGGCGCCGATGGCCAAGCGGGCCGAGAGCTCCTTCCAGCGGTTGGTGAAGAAGACTATGGCGGCGAAGGCCAGGAGCGGGAAGACCGGGATCAGCCACGCGATGTCCAGCACGAGCTCGAGCAATCCAGCACCTCTTTGTAGCATAAGGGGCGTTGCCCCCTAACCCCCTGTCAGGCTACCACTTCATCAGGTCGATGTCGTCCACGTTGATGGTCTCACGGGTGCGGTAGATGGCGATGATGATGGCCAGGCCCACGGCGGCCTCGGCGGCGGCCACGGTGATGACGAAGATAGCGAACACCTGTCCGCTTAAGGCCGCCGGTGTGACGTAGCGCCAGAAGGCGATCAGGTTGATGTTGACCGCGTTGAGCATCAGCTCAATGCCCATCAATATCGCCACGGCGTTGCGCCTGGCCAGTGCCCCGTAGAGCCCAATACAAAAGAGCGCACCGGCGAGGAGCAGATAGTAGTTCAGAGGAATGATCATTAGCTCTCCTCGGTTGTTGTTTCTTTACTAGGCGTAGGAGCTCCCCTGATGTCCCGGAGTTCAACTCCGGGACATCAGGGTTTCGAAATTCGAATTTCGAAATTCGTTAGGCTTCTCTTGCTATGATGATAGCCCCCACCAGGGCCACCAGGAGCAGGACCGCGGCGACCTCAAAGGGCAAGGCATAGGTAGTCACCAGTTGGAGGCCCAACTCCCGTATGGCTTCCGGGATCACCGGCCCCTGGCTCACGTTCCAGGCCGCGTTCCAGGCCACCGGAGCCAGCACGGCGGCGAAAAGGGCCAGGGCCACCACGGCCGCCAGGAGCACCTGCTCGTTGGTGACCTTCGTGCCGGTGCCGGTGACGCGCTGTGTGAGCATGATGGCGAAGAGCATCAAGACCGCCACCGCCCCCACATAGATCAGCACCTGGACCGCCGCCAGGAACTCGGCCTCCAGGAGGACGTATATGCCCGCCACGGCGAAGAAGGTGGCGATGAGGGCCAGGGCGCTGTGCAATACATTTCTCAGTAGCACCACCGCCAGGGCGCTGGCCAAGATCACCGCGGACAGCAGGAAAAAGGCACCGTAGGTAACCGTTTCAGCCATGAGCTCTTTCTTTACTAGTAAAAAATCCAGGCCACGACGACGTCGCCTACCTACCGAGCATGATAGGAGGGGATCTTGTCGGGTGGCAAAGTCAGATAATGTTTATCGTAAATTAGGTCTTGGCGCCGGTACGAGGCCAACTCGTAATACGGGCCCGAGGCCAGGGCATCGAAGGGACACGCTTCCACGCATAGGCCGCAACGCATGCAGGTGCCGCCGTTCAAGTCGTATCTCTCCGGGAACTTTTTCTTGTTCTCGTCGGTGCCCACCTCCAGGGCGATGCTGCCGTTGGGGCAGGCTCGCACGCAAATGCCGCAGGCCACGCAGCGGGGCTTGCCGGTGGCGGTATCCATGATCAGGACCGGGTTGCCCCGGAAGCGCGGCGGCAGGGGCAGGCGCTCCTCCGGATATTGCACGGTGAAGATGCCGTCCCCGATGTAGGTATCGATATAGTGTTTCAGGGTCACCCAAAGACCCTTCAGGATGCCGAGACCGTACATAGACGCGGTTGAACGTTTAACGTGCAACGCTACCTCACTTGGTCAGGATTTGAACGATGCTGATGCCGATGCCGGTAAGGAAAATGTTGGCCAGGGAGACCGGCAAAAGGAACTTCCAGGCGAAGGCCATTAGCTGATCCACCCGCAGCCGCGGCAAGGTCCCCCGGAGCCACATGAGCACGAACCAGAGCGAGAAGGTCTTCAGCCCGAACCAGACGTAGGGGGGCAGGACCGGCCCCTGCCATCCGCCCAGGAAAAGCGTCACGGCGATGGCGGAGACGGCGAAGGCCTGGATGTACTCCCCCATCATGAAGAGGGCAAACTTCATGCCCGAGTACTCGATGTGGAAGCCGGCCACGATCTCCGACTCCGCCTCCGGGATGTCAAAGGGAGCTCGATTGACTTCGGCCACCCCACAGGTGAAATAGATCAGGAACGCAATGGGGCCGACGGGGACAAAAAAGACGTACCATCCCAATCCCAAGAAACCGCCCTGGGCTTCCACGATCTTGACCATGGACATGGAGCCGGCGAGCATCACCGCGGTGAGCATGGACAGCACCATGGGGACCTCGTAGCTCACGATCTGGGCCGCCGCCCGAAGGCCACCCAGCAGGGAGTACTTGTTGTTGGAGCCCCATCCCGCCGCCAGAAGGGCGATGGTGGCCAGGGAGGATATGGCTACCAGATAGAGGACGCCGATGTTGACGTCAGCGCCCACCATGCCCCTGCCGAAGGGTATCACCGCGTACACCGCCATGGCCGGGACGATGATCAGGATGGGTCCCAGGTTGTAGGCCAACCGGTCGGCCCTCAGGGGTGTGACGTCTTCTTTGGTGAACATCTTGATGCCGTCGGCCACTGGCTGCAACATCCCCAGGGGGCCGACCCGGTTAGGGCCGTAGCGGTCCTGTATGCGACCGATGACCTTTCGCTCCAGCCAGGTCTGAACCATGAAGAGGGCCGCCAGGCCCAGGAGGAGGGCGGTGACCACCAGGACGATAACGGCCAGATCTGCCCCCCAGCCCGGCAGAAAGCCCCGCAGGAAGGCGTTCAGGGCCTGGGAGATCTTCGGGAAGAGATCATACACTAAGTCCCACACCGGCTGCCCTTTCAACGTCCAACGCCCAATGCCATTAGCGGTCCACCTCGCCCAGGATGATGTCGACGCTGCCCAGGATCGTGATCAGATCGGCCACCTTCCAGCCCACCGACATCCGGGACAGGATCGAGATATTGACGAAGGAGGGCGGGCGTATCTTGATCCGATACGGGTTGCCCGAACCATCGCTGACCACATAGTAGCCCAATTCGCCTTTGGGCGACTCGGTGCGGGCATAGGCCTCGCCCGGGGCGGGCCGAAAGGCCTTGGGGAGCCTGGTCTGAATCTCGCCGGCCGGTATCTGGGCCAGGGCCTGCTCCAGAATGCGCACGCTCTGGCGCATCTCCAGGATGCGGAGCAGGTAACGATCGTAGGAGTCTCCGTGCTCCAACGCCGGGACCTGGAAATCAAAGCGGTCGTAGATGGAATAGGGCTCCGCCCGACGGATGTCGTAGCGGACCCCGGAGGCCCGGAGCACGGGCCCGGTG
>JBFMCB010000151.1:0-7604 GCA_040754915.1 Chloroflexota bacterium
GCTCTCGGCTATGGCAAAGCTCGTACGATCGCTCTTGGACGAGGGCAAACAAGCTTGTGCGGTTGTCCGTGATCCATTGATTGTTTCTATCTGCGATCAACTGGGGTTTAACGATATGGGGCCCTGGCGGATTGTGCACTTGAGACAATGCGAAGTCTAACAGGGGAGAACTGAAACAATAGTACATTACCGCTTCTGGCCACCCTGCCGGCCTGAGAGCATCAAGGTTCAGGAGATACGAAGGCTGAGATTTCAAACCAGGCTTGACAGAGCGCCGACCGGGATGGTACAGTGGGTTATAACGTTAACCGGTAAAGGGTTACAACCGAAGATAGCACCAGGGGAATCTGAGCAGGAAGAAGGTGATACGGATGAAAAACAGGAAAGCGGCCTTCTCGCTAACTGAATTGGTGGTAGTTCTTTCGATCCTTGGGGCGCTCTTTTTGGTAGCCCTAAACATCATCGGTTTCATTGGGAAAGCGAAGACGGAGAGCGTGAGAGCGGAGATAAACATGGTGCAAACCCCAGTGGACGCCCGTCTCGCTGATGGTGGTGCTGTAGCAGCAGATCAGACAACGAGTTTTCAAGGCACTCCTGGCTCGACCATGGCCATCGGCAGGCGGATCTATATCGCAGCAGATCAGACAACGAATTTTCGAGTTATTTCGAGGACTCTTGGCTTGGAGCCCTATCCACGAAATACGTCAAAGTACTACTACCGACGGACTGGGGATGGCACTGTTACCCCGTATGAATGGAGGATTATCCGATACCGCACAAAATGAAGGGGTATGGCACCCTCCGGAACAGGCTAAAAATCGCGACAACGCAACAATGTCATGCGGCAGGCGCGCATGTGCCTGTCTATTGCCAACCAACTCGGACACCTGACGGTGATCTTGCTGCCGAACCGGGCTGTTAGTCCGAACGAGCGCACGTCGCCAGCCTTGAACATCTGCCCATATTTCCGCCTAATCAATAATCGGCCGGCTGGCCGCAAATGTGGAGGGAAGATGCCTAACAAACGATATCTCGCGCTTCTGTCGCTGGCCTTGCTTTTTTTGGAGGGTTTGCTTGGAGCGTGTGCGCCATCCGTGGCAAGGCCTATGCCTGAGGCGCGAACCCCAGTACCCACAACACGACCAGCAGTATCAATCGAATACCGGAATACCCAGTACGGCTTTAGCTTCTCATTACCGGGAAGTTGGAAAGGATATTCCATCATAACTGACAAGTGGGAGGGCTACACGCTAGGAGGTCCCAAGGGTGTAGTAGTCGTCGAGCAAGGCCCGATGATCTCCATCAGGCATCCTCAATGGACTTCTGAGAATCCGAGACAGGATATTCCGATTATGGTATTCACCGTCGCCCAGTGGAACGCGCTTCAACAGGGTAAATTCTACGTCAGCGCGGCCCCCATTAACCCGGGCGAGCTTGGGCGCAATTCCCGATACGTCTTTGCGCTTCCCGCACGTTATAACTACGCATTCCCGACAGGATGGGAAGAAGTGGAGAAGATCTTGGAGAGTAATCCGCTCCACCTATTCCAGCCTTCGAGTACCACCCTTGGCTCTGCAGCGCTTACCTGGGAGAGGTACTTGAGTGCGGGATGCCAAACAGTGATCATCGACGCTCAAGGCCAAGCAAGCTTTGGCCCCTGTTCTGGTCCCCGCTCAGTAGCACCTATTCTCTCTTTTGTCGAGAGGCCGCGTGACCTGCAGCATTTCTTGGACCGCTATCAGCCCTTCGAAGCGGATACCCCTGCCGGACGGATCATCTTTGCGGGGCGTGGAACCCAGGTCGCTACCCCATCTGAAAAGCAGGCGGTAGCTGAGTGGGCGTCCCTTGTGCACCAAGAACTGCAGTTTGGACGCAGTGGAGCTTCCTGGGGCTTGGCCGTTGCTTTCAACCAAGAAGGTTCCAACCCTTGCAGCAGAATTCAGATGGAGGTTTATGGCAAGGTCTTCGCCAATGATTGCAGTATGGGCATTCAGCCCTACCCAACTGTCTGGTTGACCACGGAGGAACTTGACCGTCTTTACGCCTGGATGGGCAAATTTCAGACGTTCGAGATGAACTGGAATGAAGGTGGCCTGCCTATGCGTCTTGTCTTCGGCGGGCGAGGCAATGAGGCCCCAACAGAAGCTGACCAGCGCGAGATTCTTGCTTGGGTCAAAGACCTTTACCAGTCAATAGCACGATAAGGGTGAGAGGTGATATACCAATATTCTGACACCGAGGGACGCCGCCTAACAAGCGGTTCCAGCCGACCGCCTTCGGCGGCGGCTGAAGCACCAGCCGTTGGGCGGCGGCACACACGGGTGGCTTATGCGTTGGTCTTGCCTGACTGTATGGTATAATGGTTCTGGCAGTGCGTGGAGCAGCAGACATTCGACGTGAGGTATGAGGTGGTTAATCCGAGCATTGACATACCAAGAAGCCTAATCGAGGGCTTCTGCCGACGTTGGCATATTATCGAGCTTGCCCTGTTTGGCTCCGTACTGCGAGATGACTTTGGCCCCGAGAGCGACTTGGACATACTGGTTACATTTGCCCCAGAAGTTGATTGGAGCTTGCTTGACCACCTGCGGATGGAACAGGAACTGGCGGTGCTGTTGAACCGTGAGATTGACCTGTTCACGAGACGAGCTGTTGAGCGCAGCCACAATTGGATTCGTCGCCAAGAGATTCTGGATACAGCCGAGGTTATCTATGGAACGCGATGAGGCGACGCTGCTGGATATCGCTCGTGCAGCGCGACTTGTGCTTGAATTCAAGGCAGGTATGGATAAAGCGGCCTTCTTCGAGGATGTCAAGACGCAGTCCGCAGTATTACACCAGTTGATGGTAATAGGCGAGGCGGTCAAGCGGCTCTCCCCCGAGTTTCGCTCTTGTTATCCAGAGATGCCGTGGTCATTGATTGCCGGCATGCGCGACAAGTTGATCCACGGGTATGATATTGTCGACTTGGAAGAGGTCTGGCGCACAGCCGAGATAGATGTGCCAGACCTACTCTCACAGATTAAGCCACTTTTGCCGGATCAGGAATAGCCGTGCGGCCTGGGGGATGGCTCATTTTCGGGCGGAGTCTGGTTCGCACTCTTGCCCAGCCTGCCCCTGGGCCACCCAGGGAGTGTAAACCGGTTCCTGAACCACCCCCGGCCTGGGCGCCACTCATCGTGCTGAGATTTCCAGTTCATTCTCTGTGTTCTCCGCGCTCTCCGCGGTAAAAGTCGTAAAGAGGGTAGGCCGACGTTGGCTGGGGACTGAAGACGTTGGGCAGATATTACCCTGACCTGACCGTTGACTGGCTGGCCCAGCAGGTCGTCCATCGCCATCGCCGCCCTCGCACCTTGATGCTGCGTAAGGCTCTTACTTACCTTTCGCGCGACCAACGGGCCCGCGCGACTGGAGGCGCGTTTTGATGGAGCTGGAGTTCCAGGAATACCGCGCCCGCAGGATCGTCAACGTCCATCGCCACGTGGACGGCCCCTGGTTCTGGGACAAGTATAGCGCCCACCCCTATGTGGGCTGCCGTAGCGGCTGTGAGTTCTGTTACGCGCGGGGCGGCCGTTACCTGGGCCAGCGTGACCCAGATACCTTCGATACGCTGATCCAGGTCAAAATCAACGCCGTAGAGCTGTTGCGGAAGGAACTACCCCTTCTGGAACATGATGTGATCGCCTGTGGAGATTGGCAGCAGCCGGCAGAGGATCGCTACCGGCTGTCGCGCCGGATGCTGGAGGTGGTGCGTGAACTGGCGTTTCCCCTGTTCATCGTCGAACGTTCGCCGCTGCTCACCCGAGACCTCGACCTGCTGGTCGACGTCAACCGCAGGGCCTGGGTGGGGGTGGTCTTTAGCCTGAGCAACGTGGACCCGGCGCTGAAGCAGGCCTTTGAGCCACGCAGCCCGGGCTTGAAGCATCGCCTGCAGGCCATGGAGGCCTTGGCAAACGCCGGCATTCTGGTCGGCACGTCGCTTATGCCCATCATTCCCTTCGTGGGCGATGACGAAGGCCATCTGGAAGACGTGGTCTGTGCGACCAAAGAGCACGGGGGAACATTCGTACTGGCCGGTGGGCTGACGATGGAGGGAGTTCAAGCGGAGCGGGCGCTGAATGCCGCCCGACGGTTGGACCCAGCGTTGGAGGCTCGCTGGCGGCGACTTTACAACTGGGGGAAAACAGGAAAGCCGAACTACAGCCCACCACGTGAGTACGCGGTCCGGCTGGGGTTGATGGTGCGTGAATTGTGCGCCCGCTACGGTCTGCGGGATCGCCTGCCGCGTTACGTGCAGTCGGGCCCGTTAGCCGTCAACAAGCGGATCGCCGAGCGGCTGTTTCTCAAGATGTACGACCTGGAATTGGAGCAGGCGGAGGAGCATCGCATCTGGGCCTACCGCAAGGCAGCGTGGACGGTGGACGAGTGGCCGGAGAGCATTGCCGTGCGGTATGAAGCCCGCGGTGAGGCGGGGCTGAGAGAACTGCCAGGAATCGGTAAAAGCCTGGCTGGGGAGATCGCCGGATGGTTGCGAGAAAACGCGAGGTGGTAAAAGATGACGCTTAACCCCCTTCAAGGTTTTCAACCGCTAAAGACACACCACTGCGTCACCGGTTCGATGCGCAACATCTACGAGTTCCACGGCTATCCCATCAGCGAAGACCTGCTGCTGGGCTTGGGCGCCGGTGTGGGCTTCGTCTACTGGCACATGAAGGGCACCCTACCCTTCTACGGAGGCCGGGCGAATGTGGGCCGGCCAGGCGAAGAGGGGTTGGAGAAGACTGCTGGAAGGCGAACGGGCGTGCGCGTTGAGTCTTTTCAGACTGGCAGCGCTCAGAAAGCAGAAAAGGTGTTGCTCGAAATGCTGGCGGCGGGTGAGCCGGTGATGATTCAGGTTGACATGGGCTTTCTGCCCTACTTCGACCTGCCGGAAGGATACCACTTCGGCGGTCACCTAGTCGTCGTTGCCGGGTATGACTCCGAAACCCGCCAGGTACTCATCGCTGACCGCGACGGTGAACTGCACCCAGTATCGCTGGAAGACCTGGAGCGAGCGCGCGGCTCGCAGTTCAAACCCTTCCCGCCTCGGAACACCTGGTACACCTTCGACTTCAGCGGCAGGCGGCCGCCGGACCCGGAAGAGGTCCAGCAGGCGATCCGGGAGGTAGTCACCGGCATGCTGGAGCCGCCCATCACGAATCTGGGCGTGCGCGGCATTCGCAAAGCAGTCGAGCGCACCCTCAAGTGGCCAGAAGTCATGGACGAAGGGCAACTACGCTATGCCTGCTTCAACATCTTTATTTTCATTGACGCCCAGGGAGGCACCGGCGGCGGTATCTTCCGCTATATGTACGGGCGTTTCCTGAAAGAAGCGTCAGACATCACTGGCGACCGACGGCTGGCTGAGGTCGGGGAGGAGATGCGGGAGATCGGCGACCAGTGGCAAGAGGTTGCGCAGATCTTCAAGAGAGCTTATACTGCACCTGCTCCGGTCACCTTGTTGCCCGCGGCCGGCACGCTCATGCTGGCAATCGCCGACCGTGAGCAAGCTGCCTGGGAAAGGCTGCGAGAGATTATCGGTCTTTCGGACTGAGGGCGAGGATGACCCAATTCGCCCTCTTCGGGTCTATGGATGGCGTCCCTATAAGACGTGCAGGCTTCCAGAAGACAATCCTCCTTTTGACTCGTGACTAAGACTCTGTATAATGTTTCATAGACAAATTATACAGAGACAGGTAGCCAGTAGAGAATAGCCATCAGGTCCTTGTTGGGGCCCAGGCGCAGGGCCGGGCGTGCAGCTAAAAGCAAGGAGCTACCACCTTCCTGCTCACCACCGGCCATATTTGCTTGCTGAAACTTCTCAAGGAGAGTCCGCCCTATGAGCAAACGGGAAGATGTTCTCATCATCGGCGGCGGCGTCATCGGTGTCTGCACGGCCTACTACCTGGCCGAGCGGGGCTGCCCAGTGACGCTGGTTGAAAAGGATGACATTGGTGCGGGCTGCTCTTACGGCAACGCCGGGCTGATCGTTCCCAGCCACGCCATCCCTCTGGCCGCGCCCGGGGCACTGACTCAAGGGCTGAAGTGGTTGCTGGATCCCGATAGCCCCTTCTACATCAAGCCGCGCTTTGACCTTGAGCTTTTCCGTTGGCTCTTTCGGTTTCGCGCTGCCTGCAAAGAGGAGCCCATGCGCCGGGCCATCCCGGTGCTCTTGGCCCTGGGCCGGGCTAGTGCTGAACTCTTCCAGGGACTAGCCGCCAGCAATGACCTGGAATTCGGTTATGAGCAGAAGGGGTGGCTATTGCTCTTCAACAGCCGGCGTGGTTTCGAGCAGGGTATCGAGGAGGCCCACCTGCTGCAGGAGTTCGGCGTTATATCGCAGGTCCTGGATGCGGCCGGCGTACGCCAGATGGAACCGGAGGTGATGCCCTCTGTTATCGGCGGGATCTACTACCCGGAAGATGCCCACCTGGTCCCCGACCGCTTTGTGCGAGAACTTGCCCGTCTGGCCGAGAGCCGGGGGGTCTGCCTCAAACCAGCTACGGAAGTGTTGGGCTTTGAGACCTCCGGCCGGCAGATTTCGGCGGTGATTACCACCCGCGGCAATTTCCGGACGGATCAGGCGGTGCTGGCCACAGGAGCCTGGTCACCGGACGTGGCCCGCGAACTGCGGCTCAGGCTGCCCATTCAGGCCGCCAAAGGCTACAGCATCACCGTCAAAGCACCCCCCACCCGCCCTCACGTGCCTCTCTTCCTGAGTGAAAGCAGGGTGGCCGTGACGCCCATGGGCGAGACGTTGCGCTTCGGTGGCACGCTAGAACTGGCCGGCCCTGACCTGTCAATCAATCGGCAGCGGGTGGCCGCCATCAGCCAGGCCGTCCGCGAGTATCTAAACGGTATGGCGGAGCTGGAGCTGATAGAGATCTGGCGCGGTCTACGGTCCGTTACGCCGGACGGTTTACCCATCATCGGGCGCAGCAAATCGTTGGAAAATCTGATCGTCGCCAGCGGCCACGGCACCCTCGGCATATCCCTTGGCCCGATCACCGGCAAGCTGGTGTCGCAAATCATTTCCGGCGAAGCGCCGGCCATAGACCTGACGCCGCTGAGGGCGGAACGATTTTCATGAGGTCATAGGAGGCGGGTGTGATGAAGTTAGGTGTGACTATGGAAACCTCTGAATTGAATGTGGTGACAGGAGCGTTTGGTTACACCGGCAAATACATCACTCGGCGGCTTCTTTCCATGGGGAAGAGGGTGAGAACACTCACCGGGCATCCCAACCGCCCAAACCCGTTCGGCGACCAGGTGAGCGTTGCTGCTCTTGATTTCGATAATCCGACCGAACTGAGCAAGAGTTTACAAGGAGCTACCACCCTCTACAACACGTATTGGGTGCGCTTTCCACGTGGGCACGTCACCTTCGATAAGGCGGTTGAGAATACGAAAACGCTCATCAAGGCCGCTGAACAAGCCGGTGTCCGTAACATTGTGCATCTCAGCATCACCAACGCCGGCGAAGACTTACCCCTTCCTTACTTCAGGGGGAAGGGTCTTCTGGAAAAGGCCATCACCCATTCCGAGCTATCCTATGTTATCATCCG
>JBFMCB010000152.1:0-7539 GCA_040754915.1 Chloroflexota bacterium
GAAGGGAGAGCAGGAAGCCGGGAGAGGTAGAAACCAGGTTTCTCGGAGAAACCTGGTTTCTGAGCCAATTTGCCTTGAACCTGGCCCATGCGCGCAAGGCCCTTTACCCTCCGAACAGGCGGTGAAGATCCCTGGGTCCACGGCCTAGAGCGGCCATCTTCATCACCTTTTGCATCTGCCGGAACTGGGCCAACAGTTGGTTGATCTCCTGCGGCGTCGTGCCGCTACCTCGAGCGATGCGGCGTTTACGGCTTCCGTCAATGATGTTGGGATTATGCCGTTCTTGCATGGTCATGGAGTTGATGATGGCCTCCAGGCGTTTGAACTGTTTGTCGGATAGGGCATCGTCGTAGCCCGGGAACCTGGCTGCTCCGGAGAAGCCCGGCATCATCTCTAAGACCTGGCTCAAGGGCCCCATCTTCTTCACCTGCCGCAGTTGCTCCAGAAAGTCCTCCAGGTCCAACCTGGCCGTGCGCAGCTTTTCCTCCAGGTCCTGGGCCCGCTTCTGGTCGTAGGCGGCCTGCGCCTTTTCGATCAGGCTCAGGACATCCCCCATGCCCAGGATCCGTGAGGCCAATCGCTCCGGGTAGAAGGGCTCCAGGGCATCGGTTTTCTCGCCGACGCCGATGTACTTGACGGGAACGCCAGTGACCGCCCGGATGGAAAGCGCTGCCCCGCCCCGAGCATCGCCGTCGACCTTGGTCAGGATGAGTCCGGTGAGCCCCACCCGCCGGTGGAATTCCTCGGCCACCCGTACGGCCTCCTGTCCGGTCATGGCATCCGCCACCAACAGCACCTCCCCCGGCGAGATCTTGGCCTTCACTCGCTCCAACTCGGCCATCATCTCGTCGTCCACGTGCAGGCGCCCGCCCGTGTCCAGGATCACCACCGAGTAGGCCATCTCTCTGGCCCTTTTCACTGCATTGGCGCAGATCTGCGGTGGGGGCACCTGGCCGCCCTCGCTGTGCACCGGGATATCGAGCTGCTTGCCCAGGGTGAGGAGTTGTTGGATAGCGGCCGGCCGACGCACGTCCGCCGCCACCAGCAGAGGGCGCTGGCCAGCCTTGCGCAGTTGCCAGGCCAGCTTGGCCGCGGTGGTGGTCTTCCCCGAACCCTGCAGGCCCACCAGCATGACTACCGTTGGAGAGCCAGATAGGGCGATCTTGCTTAGCCCGCCGCCCAGGGTGGCGATCAGCTCCTCGTTGACGACCTTGACCACGGCCTGGGCAGGGCTCAGGCTGGAGAGTACCTCGGTGCCCACGGCCCTGGCCCGGACACGCGACAGGAAGTCGCGGGCAACCTTGAAGTTAACGTCGGCCTCCAGGAGTGCCAGGCGCACCTCCCGCAGGGCCTCGTCTACATCTGCCTCTCGGAGTACGCCCTTTCCCCGCAGCTTTTGAAAGACGCCTTGCAGTCGTTCGCTCAGGCTTTCTAACAATGGGCCTCGCCTCCGGGAATGTCAGCAAGGTGACATCGTACCTACCCAAGGGTGTGGGCCAGCCATACCGCGGTTACGATGCCCGCCTATGGCCCTGGCCGAACCTCACACTGAACAAGGGCAGACAGTGATCTATCGAGTACCTGGACGGCCTCGTCTACTTCGGACGGGGTGATGATGAGCGGCGGCACCAGACGGATGGTGCGCTCACCGGTGGCGTTGATGAGCAGCCCGTTCTCCAGCGCCCTCGCCACCAGGGGCTTGGCCTGATCCCGGTCCAGGTCAAAGGCCAGCATTAATCCCAGGCCACGAGTAGCGGTGATGACTGGATGTCTCTTCTTAAGCTCGTCGAGTGCTTCGAGAAAGTATGTCCCCACCCTGGCGGCATTCTCCACCAGCCCTTGTTCGAGTATGGTTCTCACGGCGGCCAGGGCCACGGCGCACACCAGCGGTGTGCCTCCGAAGGTGGAGGCATGGTCGCCAGGCGTGAACACCGCCGCCTTCTCCTTGGCCAGGAGCACGCCAACGGGGAGCCCACCCGCGGTTCCCTTAGCCAGGGTAAAGACATCCGGCTCCACGTCGTAGTGTTGGTAGGCAAAGAGCTTTCCGGTCCGGCCCAGGCCTGACTGGACCTCGTCGAAGATCAGGAGCAGACCGTTGTCCTGGCACCATTCCTTCACGCCATTGATGTAGTCTCGGTCAGCGAGGTGCACGCCACTTTCCCCTTGAACTGGCTCCAGCAGAACGGCGATGGTCTTCTGGGTAGTGGCTTTTTTCAGCGCTTCCAGGTCGTTATAGGGGACCTGCTTGAAGCCGTCCGGCATGGGCGCGAATGGCAACTGGTACTTGGGCTGCCCCGTGGCGGCCACCGTAGCCAGGGTCCGGCCGTGGAAAGAATGCTCCGCGCTAAGGACCTCATAGGCACCATCTTTGTGCAACTTACCGTACTTGCGGGCCAGCTTGATGGCCCCTTCGTTGGCTTCCGCGCCGCTGTTGCAGAAGAAGACCTTGTCGGCACAAGAGCTTTCCACCAGGAGCTGCGCCAACTGCACCTGTGGCACCGTATAATAGAGATTCGAGGTGTGGATCAGGATTCGGGCCTGGTCGGCCACAGCCTGGGTGAGGGCCGGGTGAGCATGGCCCAGGGAGTTCACGGCGATGCCCGCCACCAGGTCCAGGTAGGCCGTGCCGTCCTCGTCCCAAACCCGGCAGCCCTGGCCTTTCACCAGGACCACCGGCTGCCGGGCATAGGTATTCATCATGTAGCGCGCCTCGAGCTCGCGCCAGGTACTCACTTGGCCCCTCCACGTTTGTTCTTCATGCTGTCCAGAAGATATTCGATGTTCTTGGACGGGGCCAGGCCGTTGGGCACGACCTGGGTGATCATAGTGCCCACACCGCGGTCGGTGAAGAGCTCGCGGATCAGTGCATGGGGCACCCGGCCGTCAATGATGTGGGTGCGCTTAACCCCTTCCAAGGCCCGGAGACAGGCCCTCACCTTGGGTATCATGCCGCCCGACACCGCCTGGCTCTGGATCAACTCCTGGGCCTGGGCGGCGGAGATGTGGGAGAGCAACTGGCCATTGGAGTCCAGGATGCCGGCCACATCGCTGAGCACGATCAGCTTCTCCGCTCTCAGGGTTCGGGCGATCTCGCCAGCCACCGTGTCGGCGTTCAGGTTCAAGGGTTGGCCGGCGAGCCCGGTGCCGATGGGCGCGATGACCACGATGTAGCCGGCGCCGATGATGGTGTTGAGCAACTCCAGGTTAATGGCAGTTATCCTGCCCACCAGGCCCAACTGGGGGTCCTCGATTTCGGCCTGAATCAGGCCTCCATCCAGTCCTGAGATCCCCAATGCTTTGCCGCCCAGGGCGTTGATGGTCGATATGAGCTCGGTGTTCACCTTTCCCACCAGCACCATCCGGACCACCTCCATGGTGGGTTCGTCGGTCACCCTCAGGCCCTGGACGAAGCGGGGCTCTACCCCCAGCCGCTTCAGCCACAGGCTGATGTCCGCGCCGCCGCCGTGGACGATCACCGGCTCGATCCCCAGGCTCTTGAGCCATACTATGTCTTGCAAAGTGGTATCGCCTGAGCCCAGGGTGCTCCCGCCCACTTTTATGACCAGGGTCTTGCCGGCGAAGTAATTGATGTAGGGCAAGGCCTCCAACAGTGCCGAGGAAAGCATATCGGCTTCATCCATGTTATGACTCCAGCCACCAAATGCCGAAAGTATAGCATAAAGGGGCGGGCCGAACAAGTGAGAGCGGCGGGCGGAACCAGCGCCGCATACCCGCCGCCGGCCAGCCTTGCGCTGCCCCAGGATATGGGGTAAAATGCCGCCATGGCACTCACTAACCTGCTTTTCGACGGCATAACCACCCTGGTGCTGATGTTGGTGCTGTATGTGCTGAGTCACATCGTTTTGCGTTTTGGCCTGATACCCCTGTGCGCAGCCCTTTCGTTCTCCGGTTTCAACAGTTTCCTCTTCTATCTCTTCATCTTGCCTGGGACCGTGGTCCACGAGTTAAGCCATCTGTTGGCCTGCCTCCTCACCGGCGTGAAAGTCCGGGATTTCCGCCTCTTCTCCCCTCAGAAGAACGGCGTGGTGGGCTGGGTCACCTACGCCAGGGTTGACATCTTCCGCCGCAACCTGGTCTCGCTGGCACCATTTGTGGGCAGTGCCCTGGTGCTCTACCTGCTCAGCCGATACTTCTTCAGTCACACCGGTATAGCCCTGGCACCGGTGCACCTGCGCCCGGCGCCCAACGATCTGGGTCACACTGCCATCGCCCTGATAGAACTGGTGCGCAGCATATTCGGGCGAGCCGATTTCCGGCACTGGCAGACCTGGCTCTTTCTCTATCTGGCTTTTTCTTTGAGCTACGGCATTGCTCCCAGCCCCATCGACCTGTCACACGTGTTCGTCGACGCTCTCATTTTCGCTGGAGCCGGCATCCTCGCGGTCTACGCCGAGAACACATGGCGGTTAGGGATCCTGAACAGCTCCTTGCTTGCCCAGATCGCCGGATGGATCTCCTTGGTGCTGGAGCGGCTGAACGCGCTCCTGTTCTTCAGCGCGGCGGTGGTGATCTTCAGCTCCCTTTTTCTCTTGCCGGTGGCCTACTTGGCCTATAAGCTCCGCCGGGGGGATTAGATTTCGATGCAGGAGGACATGACTGTGGACAACCTCAACGCTATTGCCGATAAAATAAGGGCAAACTTCATCGTTAAGAATGAGGCGCGAGATAAGGCGCTTCTGATGTCTCGGGAACTGGTGCGGCTGTGCGCCAACTCGATCCGGTCTATGCACCGGAGCGAGCATGCCCAAGCGGCAAGTCTTTTGGCCGATGCTCAAAGACATGTAGCCCAATTGCGCTCCGATCTGTCCGGCCACCCCGACCTGTATCACGCCGGCTACGTACAAGAGGCGTTGAAGGAATACGCGGAAGCCAGTGCCCTGCTCGCACTGGTGCGTCGAGAGGCCCTGCCGGAGCCGGTTGAGCTGGGCGTGGAGGACGCCGCTTATTTGAACGGGCTGGGAGAGGCGGTGGGAGAGCTGCGGCGATTTATCCTGGATCGGATACGTCAGGGCCAAACCGAGCGTTGCGAGGACGTGTTGCAAAACATGGATGATATCTACTGCCTTTTGCTGACCATGGATTTCCCAGATGCCATCACCGGCAACCTGCGGCGGACCACCGACATGGTCCGGAGCGTCATGGAGAAGACCAGGGGCGATCTGACCTTTGCCGTTCGCCAACGCGACCTGGAAAGCTCCCTGGAAAGACTGGAAAGTAGGATTCAGTAAGCGCCCCGATGTCCCGGAGTTGAACTACGGGACATCGGGGCCCCCGCCAGGATATTTTACCTTTCCACCAACCCTATTGACATGCTCCCGGCTCGGTGCTATAATTCCTACTGATTTACTAGGAATTAATCGATGAAGCTTTCGACCAAGGGCGAGTATGGGGTGCGAGCCATGGTGTTCCTGGCCGAGAGATACGGCCAGGGACCGGTTTCGCTTTCCTATATCTCGCAAAGGGAAAACATATCTCTCGCCTACCTGGAGCAACTGGTGGCGATACTGCGGAAGGCAGGATTAGTGGAAAGCGTTCGGGGGGCCTACGGCGGGTACGTCCTGGCCCGTGATCCGCGGTCGATCAGCATCAGTGAGGTGATCCGGCCGCTGGAACCCCTGGCGCCCGTGGAGTGCGTTTCCGACGAAAGCCAGGTGGAGTGTTGCGAGCAGCGGGAGACCTGCACCACCCGCCTCGTCTGGGAGAAGCTGCGTGACAGCATCTTTCAGGCCCTGAATTCCACCACCCTGTCCGATCTTTGCTCGGACCGGGCCAGCTAGGGCTATTTCATCCTGTTCTTGGAGGTCAATCATGGGAGTTCTTGCAAGGAGCGTGTACCTGGACCATGCTGCCACCACGGCAGTGCATCCCAAGGTGGTGGAGGCGATGTTGCCCTACTTCTCTGAGAAGTACGGCAACCCTTCCAGCCTGTATGGCCTGGGCCGAGAGGCCCGCAAGGCCATAGATGAGTCCAGGGAGAATGTGGCGGAGATCCTGGGGGCCAGGCGCGACGAGGTGATCTTCACCGGTTGCGGCACCGAGAGCGATAACCTGGCCATTCGCGGCGTGGCCTTTGCCAACAAGAGCAGAGGCAATCACATCATCACTAGTTCGGTTGAACACCATGCCGTCTCTCATACCCTGGCGCAACTGAACAAGTACTTCGGCTACGAGGTGACCTATCTACCGGTGGACCGGTACGGAGTGGTGAACCCGGACGACTTGGCCCGGGCCATCACCGACCGCACTGTGCTCATCACCATCATGTATGCGAACAACGAGGTCGGGACCATCGAGCCCATCGCCGAGATGAGCAAGATTGCCAGGGCCAGGAGGATCCCTTTCCACACCGACGCGGTGCAAGCGGCAGGGAGCCTGGATATCAACGTAGACCACCTGGGGGTAGACCTCCTGTCCCTTTCGGCTCACAAGTTCTATGGCCCCAAGGGGGTGGGGGTGCTTTACGCCCGCAAGGGCTCCGCTTTCCTGCCCATGCAGACCGGGGGCAGCCAGGAGCGCAACCGGCGGGCCGGCACCGAGAACGTGCCGTACATTGTCGGTCTGGCCACCGCCCTGACCTTGGCCTACGAACATCTGGAGGATAACAACCGACGCATCTCGCAGCTCCGGGATCGGTTGATCGATGGGGTATTAAAAATACCGTATTCCCAATTGACGGGACATCCCACTCAGAGGCTGCCCAACAGTGCCAGTTTCACCTTCCAGTTCATCGAGGGCGAATCCATACTGTTGAACCTGGATCTCTTGGGGATCTCCGCCTCCAGCGGTTCAGCCTGCACCTCGGCCTCCCTGGAGCCAAGCCACGTGTTAGTGGCCATGGGGATCCCGGTGGAGGTGGCCCACGGCTCTTTGCGGTTGACCCTGGGCACGGAGAACACTCAGGAAGACGTGGACTACGTGCTGGGAGTCTTGCCCGGCATCATCGAGAAACTGCGCGCCATGTCGCCGCTTTACAACGCCAGGCTGGCGCAGGCCTGAAAGGGGTCAACGTGCAGGGGATAGAGACAGCCAGCGGCGGGACGGTTTTTGCCCTTAACCCTTATCCCCGAATCCTTAATTGGAGGCATTGATGTATAGCGCTTTAGTGATGGAGCATTTTCAGAACCCCCGTAACGTGGGTGTCATTCCGGACCCGGATGGAGTGGGCAAGGAGGGCAACCCCGTCTGTGGGGACATCATGGAGATAATGATCAAGGTTAAAGACGAGCGGATCGACGACATCAAGTTTCGCACCTTCGGCTGTGGTGCTGCCATCGCTACTTCCAGCATGATCACCGAGCTGGTGAAGGGCAAGACCCTGGACGAGGCCATGGCCATCAGTCGCGTCACCGTGGCCGAGGCCCTGGGTGGACTGCCGCCGGTGAAAATGCACTGCTCGAACCTGGCCGCCGACGCCCTGCATAAGGCGATCGAGGACTACCGCCGCCGCCACAACGGCGGTTCCGCGGGAAGCTAGACGTACAGATTCCACCCAAGCCCCGTCCTGAATGTTGAGACACT
>JBFMCB010000153.1:0-7531 GCA_040754915.1 Chloroflexota bacterium
GGACGACGTCTGGACGGTCCTGCAACAACACAGCCAGGAGATTTCCCATGCTCCAGAGTAGCCGACCTATCCTGCCGACGGTGGCTTCCTGTCTGCCTTCCCGGCCGACCTGGAAGTGGACCAGCTGGTACCTCTCCGACAACGGAGATGCGAAGAGCTGATTCAGGTGCGTGGAGACACCGCTCACTGCAGTGAGCGCAGGACCGAAGAGCAAGATCTTGCCTCGTCGCGCATTGGTCATGGCCTTCTCCGAAAAATACGGGGTTCTCCTTTCTGGGACACTGCACTTGGATAGGCTTGTCATCCACGGGTCGCCCGAAAATATCTCAGATGAAAGAGAATTCCCGACAGAACACCACGGGTGCGAACCTCACGTCCAACGAGATGGAAAGCATCTTGTGCTCTGGCCCACAGTGTTTCTAGAGCAGACAACCTCCTGGGCGCCACAACATCAAATACCAGCTCATAGCCGAACGCCTTCATGGTGTTAGTGGCGATCTCCTCAATGCGTTTGAGGGTTCCAGCGCTTATGTTTGAAGAGTACTTGCCGAGGTTATGGCGCACTATCTCCGTTATCCCCTTGGCATCGCCCAGGTTTTCAGAGGGCTTGTCCAGCGTCAGCATTGCCGGGACAAAAGGAACACCAAGGTGTGAACATAACCTCCTCAATGTGCCTTCCGTGTTCCCGATCAGTTCTTCGTAGCGTACTTCAATGTACGCCGAGCCGATGATTATGCCGTCGTTGCGTGCCTTGCTCACATCGTCCGTCCACCGTTGGGCAGCCCGCAGCACGTTCTTGCCCCACGCACGATGAATTGACAGACAGTAGTCACGCACATCACGCACAATGTGAACAAAACGTGCACTTGGGTATAACGCAGCGATTAGTAAGATGTCATTGATGTAAGATGGAGACTTGTCGCCCCAGATGATCTTGCTCCCAACTGGCGCATCAACTTCTGTGCGAATGAGGGCTTCGAAAACACCACCAGCGTCGAAGCTGCGACAGGCCGCATGCCAGGTGTAAGCCTCGATCACAGGACCCGTCTCGGCTCGATACATGAAATAAGGAAAGCGCGTTATGTCATGAAAGAGATTCTTGAAGTTTTCAAAAGCGGAAAGCTCACCATAACCACGAATATGGTGCGCCAGCCAGGCCAAGAACTCCGTTTCGATTTCAGGGATGCGAATAAGAGGATGTCGGTTGAGCAGGTTGCGCAAGAGCTTTGTTCCAGACCGCGGCATCCCGACGACGAACACGGGTCCAGAAAAAGCAGTGGCTACTTCGTCTTGTGTTCTGTCCATGTCAATGACAAGAACCTATTACTCATGACTCATGACTGCTGAAGGGCGACAAGCGTTCAAAGCGATGGAGTGGTGGAGACTCGGTATCGCTCGTAACGGGAGCCCATAGATGGCGTCTTAGGGTGGTCGGCACCGGAAACGGCCAGTCCGGACAGGTACCAGAACATGTTCAAAGTGAAGGTGTGGTGCAAGGTGTTCTTGTAGACCAGGCTCAGCATCATCACGGCCACAACACCGCACCACCCGGCGGCCAGGCCGCTGGCGAGCCCCTGGCCTTGCCCGGCCCGACGCGTGTCTCGCAGCACGGTTGTCATCATTGCCAGATAGAGGCCGAACCCCACCAGGCCGATTTCCCAGAAGCAGTTGGTGAAGGTTGTCATCCGTGCGCCTGCGCTCAGGAAGCTGACGTTCTCCCCCGCGAAATCCGCAAATGCCGGCACGGTGACGTTGCCGGCGCCGAGGCCAAACAGGAGCTGGAACGGGTCCTTGGAAAGCTCATTGTAGGCGAGCACCATGCTGTCAATTCTGCCAAGCTTTTCGCTGCTCAATTGACCGGAGGCTCCCCGGAAAAAATAGTGCTCCACCCGGCCTTCCATCGTGAAGAAGTCGAGTATGCCATAGCCCCATCGGGAACGTATGAAGTGATCATATACAGGAATGAATAGGCCTAGCATGATGACGATGAGGCAGGGCAACAGCAGAAAGCGCTTCACGGCGGCCGTCTTGACGCCGGAGACGAAGTTGACCACCAGAAGGCCGAGTGGAAGGAGGAACAGCGTGCCCTTGGTTTCGTTGATGGTCGTGGGGAGGAAACAGATGCTGGTCATGACGAGGAACGACAGGAGGTTGAGCTGTTTCTTAAGGTAGAGACCGTAAAGGACAGAAATGACAGAGACCAGAAAGATCGACAGGAACGAGGATATGGTGAGAGTACCACTGACGACATCGCCACTCATGAAGCCCTTGAACTGAACGAGTCGCTGGTATACGGAAATCGGCAACTGTAATATCGCAAAAGCGCCAATAAGAAACAGCTGCTTTTTTATTTCAACCTCTGAGAATCTGTACGCAAATGGCAGAAGAAACAGAGGGATGTACTTGAAATAGACACGAATGCCAACAAATATGCTCTGGGATGGTACGACGTTGAGCAGCCAGCCCGTAATGACTTCGACAGCAAGAAGTGCGAGAAGCAGTATGTACCTGCCTGGTAGCGGATGCCGCTGTTTGATGACAGCGAAGGGGATATAGACAGAGACCAGCATCGCGACGATTTCCGGTAGCCACGTTGCGGTCCGCGGTATGAGATGTAGCTCTGCATGCAAGTAGTCAAGCAGAAACAGAGTAGCTATGAGGAGATAGACAAGCTTGTTCATGGTCGTCGGGTACCACGGGTTTGGTCAGTGCCACAGTTCAGTTAGAACCGTCGCAAAAGGTCTTCCTGGGCTTCTTGCCCCTGCGCGAAGCCGAAAGACGCTTCCGCATTCGCGCGCAAGATCAGGCACTCAAGGCCGATCTTGATCTCGCGGCCTCCACTCCTGGGCGGCCGACGATGGCTCCTTGCGATGCCATCAAGTCAGGGCGCGAGAAGCTACGTTGTTGCTAGGAGGCTCACCAGCTGTTGTACATTCTGCATCGAATGTCTGCGTCGGGCATATTCACGTGCGGCCTGTCCCATCGCTTGTCTGCGGGTGTGGTCCTCGGCCAGTTCTTGAACGTCCGCCTTCAGTGTTTGGTAATCTCGGGAGTGGCGACCCAACTCCCCGGGGGTCAAGATACTGTCTGGATTGGAGTTCAGGCTTACGACCGGCACAGCCCTGAGCCACGCCTGGACAAAGGTGTTCGAAAATCCCTCTGAGATGCTGGTATTCACTAGCAGATGGCTTCTGGCCAGGATCCGGTTCACTTGCTCCTGGGGTACTTCGCCCAGATAGTGCAGGTTGGGCTGGGACGCGATCTCGCGGTTGAAGGCCGCTTGCCATCTGGCATCGCTGCTCATGGCTCCGACCATGGTGAACCGAACTGTCGGCAGGTGGGTGGCCAGGTCCTTGGCCAACTGAACGAACACCATCGGCTGCTTGACCGGCTTGAGGTTGCCGATCCAAACCACCTGTACGGGAAGGTCCCTTGAGATCTCCTCCGTTGGCTCCGGATGGAAATTGGGGATGATGGCATCCGCCCAGCGCCCGTAGTTTGCTTGCAGTAGGCGATTCTGGTCTTCGGTCTGGGCAACGATGAAAGGGGCTGTCCGTATCCCATACTCGAGAACCTTCTTGTCCAGGTACTGGCTGGTGCCGAGCAGGGTTTGCTGATGAAAGGGCTTGACATCGTCCTCGGCAGCGACATGCCAGTACATCCTGCAGCCATACCGACGCGCAAAGGCCGCGGCGATGCCGGTGTAGGCGCAGCCGACCCGCTGATAGATGGCTTGCGGTTCGGCCTGTTTGAGCGCATTCCACAGGCTCATGGTGTCGGGCAGAAACGAATATCTTGCCCAGCGACTCCTGCTGCCCACCTGCCGCAGGGTATAGCCCATGGGCGAATAGCCGTGGCCGATGCGACGGGCGACAAAGGTGACCAAGGAGTTTCCGGCCGCGACCAGGCTGTCCACGAGGCACATGGCCTGGTACTGGGAACCACCCATCCGGGCAGACCAGTGGGTTGGGACGATGACGGCGATACGGGTCACGGCCGATCGCTCCGACAGGTCGATGCCAGATCGATCAGCTTGGCTTCGACCAAGTCAGCTATGCTGTCATAGGTCCGGAAACGCTGCACGTAGTCCCGCCCCCTTTGCCCCATGGCTGCCAGGGTTTGGGGGTGGGCCAGCAGGTCGCAGATGGCTGCTGCAAAACGCTCCTCGTCCCAGGGCACCACCATGCCGGCCCGGGACTTCTCCAGCACCAGCCTCTGCTCCGGGTGGTCGTTGGCCACCACGGCCTTGCCCATGGCCATGTATTCGATGAGCTTGGTGGGCGAGGTGGAGTTCAGAATCGGCGTCGGGTAGTACGGCGACAGGCAGACGGTGGCGGCGGCCATTCGGCTCCAGGCTTCTTGACGGGGAAGGAAGCCTGTGATGGTCACCCGGTCGGCCACCCCCAGTCTGGCCGCCTCCGCCTGCAGGAATTCCTCGTCGCTGGGGTCGCTGCCGCCGCCGATGAAGAGCAGCTGGGCGTCAGGGCGGTGCTCATGGACCCGGACCAGGACGCGGATAAGGAAATCGAGCTTGCGCAGCTTGAGGAGCGTGCCCAGGTACACCAGGGTGGACCCCGCATCGCCTTCATGATCATACCCGATGAAGGGAATTTCTTCTAATTGAACGCCCATGGGCACTGGCGTCATTTTTGAACCGTCCAGACCGTAGGAAGCCAGATCTCGGCGCATCTGCTCGCTCTGGACGAAGACGTGGCAGGCTCGGGGCAGGAGCAGGCGATAGAGCAGGAAGAAAAAGATGTGTCCCCGCATCCGGTAGAGCAGCGGATACCGGGCCGTTCCCTCCCGAGCCTGGTGGATGGAGGCCTCCGGGAAGGGATAGGACAGCCAGAAGAGGAAGGGGACCCCGGCCCGGCGGGCGGCCACGAGGGCGGGCAATGCCTCCAGAGCCTTATCTTTGACCAGAAGCAGGTCGTACGGTCGCTGGCGGAGCAGCGGAAACACGCTTGTGCTGTGAGCGATGCCCAGAAGGTGCTTGCGCAGCCGATGCCAGCGGTTGCTGCCGGTATCGGTAGCCCCGACCCAGACCCTGCCCCCCGACCATTCGGTCCAGTGAGCCCTGCTGCAGGCCTGTTCCGCCTGAAGCACCCAGTCGATGGCATGGCCTCGCCCCGCCAGCTTGTCCCCGAAGAGCACGGCAACATCGGGACGAAACGGTGGGAACTTGTCCGAGGAGAGAAAGAGGAGCCGCATGGTCAGATCTCCAGGGCTGCACCAGGGGTAGGCCAAGTGGCGAGTCTCCGGGCGGCCTGGTAGAGCGGCAGGCAGCTTTCCCCCACCAGCTGCCGGGCGTCAGCGTCCAGGATCAGGGCTCGTCGGGCCGACGGCGGCCGGATCGCCGCCCCATATTCCGGTCGGAAGGGCAGGCCGATGAAGCGGTAGATCTCGGGGAGCAGACGCCCCTTGTCCCGGATCAGCTCGTCGTAATCGATCACGGCGAGCATCGGCCGGGGGAGACACTCGGCCAGCATCCAAAGCTGGGCGGTCTTACCGATGTAGGCCAGGCAGGCCTGGCCCAGACGGCCCTGGGCTCTGACGACGGGCAGATCGGGCAGGTTGCGGGCTTTGGGTGGCGGCTGCCGCCGGCAGGCCGCCGCCAGCTCACGGAGGGCCGAGGGCCGCCAGTTGTGCAGCATGGAGTTGACGACGCTGGCTGGGTCGCGCAGCACCCACAGGATACGTACGGAAGCCGGAGCCTCCAGATACTCCTGGTAGCACTCGTTCAGGTAGGTGGTCTGGAAGCAGTACCGGCCGGTGGCGGCGGGCTCTTCCAGACCGGCCAGAATCAGGGCGGCGTCCAGCTCGTCATCCAGGCCGGACCAGTAGTTGGTCATACCAGCGCTGGAGGTAACGAGCCTGGCCAGCATTGTTGTGCCGGACCGCTGACAGCCGGTCACCAGGATGGCCGAGGGGTAATCCGGCAGGCGGGCTAGGAGGCGGCAGTCCCCGCTTCGCACTCGGCGAGCGAACTGGCGCCAGTTGCTGATGCCGCAGGCTGGACGATTAGGGGCGAAGCGGCGCTTGAGGTCCGTGACAGCTCCACGCAGCTCATGGGTAACCCAGCTCACGGTTCAGCCTCCCGGCGATCGATTCGAACAGCGCCAGATCGTCGGCATTGAGCCGGGTCTGCCACGCCAAGTCAGCCCGGATGGCCGAACTGGTGGCAAAGCGCATATCGTTACCGTTGGTAATGTGGTGTGTGTGTGTCGAGAATTCCAGCATCTGAGCCTCAAAAGGGATGCCGACCGCGTGACAGATGCGCCGTAGCTGGGCGGCAGGATCCTGCACCAGCTCTTCGTATTTGACAGGGACAATAGCCTCTGGCGGGACATGCCGGCGCAGCAGTGCAAGGCAGCGGCTGTAGTAGTTGCGCCAACCTCTGAGGCTCTTCGCTCGGTCGAAGCCCCGTTTCTTGTTGGAATAAAGGACGCCCCGTCCGTCCCGGGAGAGCAGGATTATTCGGGTGGATTCCGGTCTGGTCAGATAGATGCCATGGCCCTTCAAGTAGTCCTTGGAGGAATCCACCACCAGTTGTTTGCCGGTCAGATCTCGCACCGTCTGATACAGAGTTAGGTTGTTGGTGATCCCCCGCCGGACCGGAGCCAACAGCAGGCTGGGCACTGGCAGGCCATATCGCAGCTCGGCGTAGCGAAGTCCCAAGAAGAATTTCCGGGCAGTCTTGTACCGGACGCTGCGATGGATGCGGTCCCGGATCACCGCTGGCTTCGGAAAGCCCAGCTCCAGGGAATACGGCCGCCTCCAAATCTCAAGGTTGAGGCGCCGCTCCAGCTCGGGGATAACCCGCTGCCAGAAGGAGCAGGCCCGCACCGGCTCGCCACAGGAGCATTTGGTGTTGAGGGCGATATTCTTGGCCAGGTGGGAGACCTCTCCCAGGGACTCGGCGGCGGAGTGGGAACCGATGAGCAGGTCAAGGAGGGTGGAGCCGGAGTGGCCGGCGGCACAGATGTAAGCCTGAGAAATCACGGCGCAACTTGCCCCCGGTCTCCAATCCGTCTGGCCGGTACCCCGGCCACCACCGCGTGCGGCGGCACATCACGGGTTACGACCGAGCCGGCCCCCACGACGCTGCCAAGGCCGATGGTAACCCCGGGCAGGACGGTGACCCTGACGCCCATCCACACATCATCCTCGATGACAATTGGGGAGAGTTCCTGGCCCTGGTCCATGATCGGCACATCCGGATCGTCGAAGACGTGGTTGTGGGAGACGATGTTCACCCCGGCCCCGATACGTACCCGGTCGCCGATAGTCACTCCGCCGGCTCCGTAAATGAGGCCGTTACGGTTCAGGTTACTGCGTCGACCGATATGGATGAAGCCCTGGGGAAAGGTCTGCAGAACGCAGAATTCGTGGATGCCGCTCCGGTCGCCGATGGTGATCGCCTTGTCGCGTTGGCCAGCCAACAGCTCCACCTGGCGCTTCAGTGTCACGTTGCTGCCAAGATGGATATGCGCTTTATTGCTGCAGCGGATGAAGCCGGTCACCCGCAGAT
>JBFMCB010000154.1:0-7483 GCA_040754915.1 Chloroflexota bacterium
TTGTCCCCCCTCACCCTGCCCCTACCCTGATGTACCGGAGTTCAACTCCGGGACCTCAGGGGAGGGGCAATACGATTGGCCTGCTACCCGTGGCTAATAAAGAAATCAATCGCCCTTGACTTTTGAAGGGCCTTGATATATGCTTTTCGCGCTCGTGCCCTCATTCTATCACAAAAGCCCCCAGAGCAAAAGGCAACGACCGCCGTTCAAAAAACAGTCAAGGAGATCAACCCATGCAACTCACCGCGGACAGCCCAAAGTGCTCCGGATGTCGGGTTTGCCTGACCATTTGCCCCCTGGCCCATTTCCAGGACAACAACACCAAGAAGGCTGCGCTCAAGGTAGAGGGGCGGTTTCCTGCGCCGGGAGGGTTCAAGGTCACCACCTGCAACCAGTGCGGCGATTGCGCCGCCGTCTGCCCGGTGGAGGCGATCCATTTTGACCAGGGGGTCTACTGGATCAACCCCGACGAATGCACCAACTGCCTGGCCTGCGTGGAGGCCTGCCCCCTGGACGTGATGTTCACCCATCCCGATCTAAGCTTCCCCATCAAGTGCGACGCCTGCGGCGAGTGCACCAGGTACTGCGGCACCGACGTCCTGCACCTGGAAAAGAAGGAATCCGAGGTAATCCCACCGCCACATGTATTCCCAAAACCCACCAAGGTTCCCTTCCCCCTGGGCGGCTACGCCGGCTGGATACTGCGAGTCAACCTGACCGATAAGACGTTCAAGAAGGAAAAGCTGGATGTACGGCTGGCGGAGGAATACCTGGGAGGCCGCGGGTTCGCGGCACGGCTCCTGTATGACGAGCTGGAGCCCGGCATAGACCCCCTGGGGCCGAAGAACAAGGTGGTGGTTGCCGGCGGCCCCCTGTCGGGTCTCTTCGTGCCAGGTGCCGGGAAGACCGAGTTCGCGGCCAAATCCCCGGCCACTGGGGGTTGGGGCGACTCCTCGGTGGGAGGGATGTTGAGCGCCGAGCTGAAACAGGCCGGCTACGACGCCATCATCGTCGAGGGAAGCGCAGAGCAACCGGTCTACCTGTTCGTGGACGACGACCGGGTGGAGCTGCGAGACGCCGGCGCCTACTGGGGCAAGGGCTCCATCACAGTCGAGAAGATGCTGAAGGATGAGCTGGGCGAGCGCTTCCAGATCGCCACCATTGGGCCCGCGGGTGAGACTGGGGTGAAATTTGCCTGTATCACCCACGACTTCGGGCGCCAGGCTGGCCGCACCGGCATCGGCGCGGTGTTAGGGGCGAAGAAGCTGAAGGCCATCGCCGTTCACGGCACCAGGGGGATAGCCATCGCCGACCGGGAAGGGTTCATGAAGGCGGCCAAGGACGCCTTCCAGGACTGCTTCGATAGTGCTGGCCGCCAGGTGTGGCAGCGCTACGGCACCGCCGGCGTCACCACCTGGTCCAATGAGGTCGGCGCCTTCCCCACCCGCAACTTCACCTCCGGCCAACTGGAGGGCTACGAGGCCCTGGGAGGCGAACCCATGCGCCAGAAGATGGTGGTGGCCGACAAGGCCTGTTTCGGCTGCCCGGTGCCTTGTGGCAAGTACTCTCACATCGGCCATGTCTACGTGGAGGGGCCGGAGTACGAGACCACCGCTCTCATCGGCGGCAACTGCGGCCTCACCAACATGGAGGACGTGGCCTACGCCAATTACCTGTGCGACGAGCTGGGGCTCGACACCATCTCCGCGGGCAACGCCATCGCCTTTGCCATGGAGTGCTACCAGCGCGGCATCATCACCGACGCCGAGGCCGGCGGGGTGGCCCTGCGCTTCGGCGAGGCTAAAGCGGTGAACTACCTCATCGAGAAGATCGCCAAGCGCCAGGGCCTTGGCGCCATCCTGGCCGAGGGCGTCAAGTTCGCCGCCGCCCGGTTCGGCCAGGGCAGCGAGGCCTTTGCCATCCACGTTAAAGGCCTGGAGGTCTCCGGCTACGAATCCCACCAGGCCCCGGCCATGTTGCTCTCCTACATGACCGCCGACGTGGGCGCCCACCACAACAGGTCCTGGGCCATCACCCACGACATCGCCGTTGGCCGCCAGCTTATCGAGGGCAAGGCGGAAAAGGTCGTCGAGTTACAGCACATCCGGCCTCTCTTCGACTGCCTGGGGGCCTGCCGGCTGCAATGGGTCGAGCTCTCCATGAGCCTGGAGCACTATCCCAAGGTCTTGAGTGCCCTTTTCGGAAAGGAAGTGACCTGGCCGGACTTGATGAAGGTCTCGGAGCGGGTTTGGAACCTGACCCGCCTGTTCTGGCTGAGAGAGGTGCCCGGCTTCGGTCGCTCCTGGGACTACCCGCCGGCGCGCTTCTGGCAAGACCCCATCGAGGGCGGGCCCACCGACGGCAGCGTGATGACCAGGGCCCAGATCGATCAGCTCCTGGACGAATACTATGCCCAACGGGGGTGGGACCAGAACGGCGTGCCCACCCCGGCCAAGCTGGCCGAGCTTGGGTTACCGTAACCGTTTTTCTTTACTAGTTTAAGGAGAGCCGAGAATACGCGTCCCAAACCTGGCCAGATTCGCCACTCGCAGGTGGTTGGAGCCCCTGGCCATCGGCGCCCTGGTGGCCTTGGCCGCCTTCCTGCGGCTCTACCGGCTAGACGTCTTGCCCCCGGGGCTTCACTACGACGAGGCGTACAACGGTCTGGATGCCCTGGCGGTCCTGGGCGGAGCGCGGCCCATTTTCTTCGAGGGCAACTTCGGCCGAGAGCCCCTCTTCATTTACCTGGTAGCCCTGGCCTTCCGGCTCCTGGGCGCCGAGGCATGGAGCATTCGCCTGGTCTCCGCACTTGTCGGCGTTTTCACCGTGGTGGTGCTCTACTTCCTGGGCCGGGAGCTCTTCTCCCGGCCGGTGGGCTTCCTGGCCGCCTTCGCACTCGCCACTAGCTACTGGCACGTTAGCATCTCCCGCCTGGGCCTGCGCACGGTGCTCTTGCCCTTGCTTGCGTCGCTGGTGTTCCTTTTCCTATGGCGCGGGCTGAACAATGGCATCTGGCGTGACTATGTGCTTTCGGGGCTCTTCCTGGGGGCCAGCCAGTACACCTACCTGGCCGCCCGGCTTCTGCCGGTGGTGGTTCTCCTTTTCTTTTTCTTCTACGCCCTGGCCAGGGCCCAGGAGCTCGGGCGCCTGGTCGCCGGGGCCTTGCTCTGTACACTCACCTCCTTGGTCCTGTTCGCTCCCCTGGGAGCCTATTTCCTCCAACACCCGACCATGTTCGCTGCCCGGGCCGGCCAGGTGCTGGCGCAAGAGGCCAAGCCGGCGCCTTACGAGACACCTCCGGGGACCTGGGGCCAGAACCTGGTACGGACCGCCGGGATGTTCAGCTTCCAGGGAGATGAAAACCCCAGGCAGAACCTGCCCGGGCGGCCGGTGTTCGACCCCGCCTCGACCACGCTTTTCTGTCTGGGACTGGCGGTTGCCCTATTCCGCTTCCGTCAGCCGGAGTACTTCTTACTTTTGGCCTGGTTGGCGGTGATGCTCCTGCCCACCGGCCTCAGCGAATTCGCACCGCATTACCTGAGAGCCAGCGGGGCGCTGCCGGCGGTCGCCATCTTCCCGGCTCTTCTACTAGATAGAGAGCGGCCAGTCATCCCAACGGCGTGGCGGAAGACGGCCTGGGGATTGGTGACCCTGGTACTCGTGGGTAGCGGCTACCTGGCGTTCAGGGACTATTTCTCCGTTTGGGCAAGAGGTTCCTACCTTTTCCACAGCTTCGACGCGGGCCTGGTAGAGGTTGGGAGGTACCTGGGGGCCCAGCGGGAGGCCCGGCACCTCTACGTTTCACCGGCCTATGGCGCTCACCCCTCGATCTTGTTTGCCTCCCGCTCTCGCCAGGCGTATGCCTCTTTTGACGGGAGGCAGGTCACGGTGCTGCCGCCGGCCGGCGCTCGTGCCACCTACGTCGTCTTCGTTGACCAGGACGCGGACACCCTGCCGCGGCTGAAAGACGCTCTGGGCGAAGGCCAGATCGTCAACGATTTCCTGGATCCACAGGGCCAGGTATACGCCAGGGCCTACGCGCTGGAGCAGGTACAGGTGAGGCGTCCGCCGACGTTCATTGTGCCGGCAAACCTGGGCCACCAGATCGAACTGGTGGGGTTTGACCTCCGGGTGCCTGGACCGGCCAAAGACCAGGCCTGGGCCGTCGGCCCAGACGGCCGCCCCCGGATATCTATCTCCACCGGACAGACTTTGGAGCTCTTGCTCTACTGGCGATCGCTGGCAGCCACCGACAATGCGTACACGGCCTTCGTTCACCTGCTGGGGTCGCTGGTTAATCCGGCCAGCGGCAACGCCCTGTGGGGCCAGCAGGATAAGCAGCCGGGAGGCGGGTCTTACCCCACCACGGCGTGGAAGCCAGGCGAACTGATCCTGGACCGCTTTGCGGTCACCTTGTCGGCCAGCGCTCCCCCTGGTGAATACGAGATCGAGGCCGGCATGTATCTCCTGGCCACTGGGGAGCGCCTGCCGGTTCTAGACGAGCATGGTAGCAAGCGAGACGTCCGCGTCGTCCTGGCGACCTTGGTGGTGCCTTAATTTGAGTCACGCATGATGGAGGCATTCTTTGAGACTTTCTCAGGTCCTGGACCAGTTGCAGAGCGATCAGGGTTTTCAATCTTGTGTGACCGCGTGGCGGGTGCAGCCGGCGAAGGAGGGCGCCTACGCTGACTTCCCCGCGTGGCTGGAGCCACGGCTAGCGGCAGCCCTGAAGGTACGCGGCATCGAGAAGCTGTACTCCCACCAGGCCCAGGCCATCCAGGCGGTGGCCGACGGCAAGCACGTGGTGGTCGTCACCCCCACCGCCTCCGGCAAGACCCTCTGCTACAACCTGCCGGTGCTCGACACGGTGCTCAAGAAGCCCCAGGCCCGGGCGATGTATCTGTTCCCCACCAAGGCCTTGTCCCAGGACCAGTACGCTGAACTCCACGAACTCATTATGACCCTCGGTGCGGACATCAAAACCTACACCTACGACGGCGACACGCCCCAGAGCGCCCGCAAGCTCATCCGCAGCGCCGGTCATATCGTGGTCACCAACCCGGACATGCTCCACACCGGTATCCTGCCCCACCACACCAAATGGGTGCGGCTCTTCGAGAATCTGGAATACGTGGTCATCGACGAGGTCCACCACTACCGGGGCGTCTTCGGCAGCCACCTGGCCAACCTGATCCGCCGCCTGCGGCGCATCTGCCAGTTCTACGGCTCCCGCCCGCGCTTCGTCTGCTGCTCCGCCACCATCGCCAACCCGCAAGAGCTGGCCCAGAGACTCATCGAGGAGCCGGTAGAGCTGGTGGACCAAAGCGGCGCCCCCTTGGGCGAGAAGCACCTCATCTTCTACAATCCGCCGGTGGTCAATAAGGAGCTGGGCATCCGGCGCAGCTCCGTGAGCGAGGCCTCGAACATCGCCGCCAATCTCGTGGCCAACGACGTGCAAACCATCGTCTTTGCCCGCTCTCGCGTCCTCACCGAGATCCTCCTGACCTACCTTAAGGAGGCAGCGACCAAGAGGTCCAAGTCCCAGGACTCCATCCGGGGCTACCGGGGTGGTTACCTGCCGTTGCAGCGCCGGGAGATCGAGAGGGGCTTGCGCCAGGGCACCGTGCGAGGTGTGGTGGCCACCAATGCCCTGGAGCTGGGCATCGATATTGGCCGGCTGGAGGCCTGTGTCATGGCCGGTTATCCCGGCACCATCGCCAGCACCTGGCAACAGGCCGGGCGGGCAGGCCGCCGCACTGACGTATCGGCGGCGGTGTTAGTGGCGAGCTCGAGCCCCCTGGACCAATTCATCGTCAACAATCCGGCCTACTTCTTCGGCCAGTCCCCGGAACACGGCCTGATCAATCCCGACAACCTCTTGATCCTCACCAGTCACTTGAAGTGCGCGGCGTTCGAGCTGCCATTCCGAGACGACGAGACCTTTGGCGTGCCCACAACCCAGGAGATCTTGCGTTTTCTGGCCGATGCCGGCCTCCTGCACCACGCCGGTGACGCGTGGCACTGGATGAGCGAGGCCTATCCCGCCGAGGACATCAGCCTGCGCACCGCTTCCACCGAGAACTTCGTGGTGATCGACACCACCCGTGGCTCTCGGATCATCGGCGAGGTGGACCGCTACAGCGCCCCCATGCTCATCCACCAGGATGCCATCTACATCCACGAAGGCCAGCAGTACCACGTGGACAAGCTGGATTGGGAAGAAAAGAAGGCCTACGTCCGGCAAGTGGACGTGGACTATTACACCGACGCCAACCTGTCAGTGAACATCGGCGTGCTGGACGAGTTCGATTCGGCCCCGGGCGGACAGGGGAAGAAAAGCCACGGGGAGGTGAAGGTGACCTCCCTGGCCACGATCTACAAGAAGGTCAAGTTGCACACCCACGAGAACGTGGGCTGGGGCCGCATTCAACTGCCGGAACAGGAGATGCACACCACCGCCTACTGGCTGGCCTTCCCCGAGGCCATGGCCGGGAGGATGCGGAAGGAGGACTTGCAGGGTGGGCTGTTGGGGGTGGCGAACCTGCTGGTGAACGTGGCGCCGCTATATCTGATGTGCGATCCCAGGGACATCCGCGTGGTACCCCAGGTGCGCTCCCCCTTCACTGGCCAGAGCACGGTCTATCTTTATGACAACTACCCCGGCGGCATCGGCTTTAGCCCGAAGCTCTTCCAGATCCACGACCAGTTGGTGGAGACCGCCCTGAACCTGACGCGACGCTGTCCGTGCCCGGCCGGCTGCCCCTCCTGCGTGGGCCCGGCCAACGAGGTGGGCGACCAGGGCAAGGCCGCGGCTGTGAGCCTGCTTTCTTCAGTTGCTTGACCGGTTTGAATAACAGGAGTTACGCAGTTGATCCACCGATCCCTGTTTTACCGCAGAGAGCGCAGAGTGCGCTGAGACTTATTCAGGTTTTCTCGGCGTTCTCGGCGTGCTCTGCGGTTAAATTTCTCGAACTGCGTAAGTCCTCTAAATAATAGTTGTGGGAGAAACCATCTTAGTAGAAACTCCCATCCTTTTGCGCAGTTGTGCGTTATAGTTAAACAGGAGAATCCTTTCTTGCCGTGTCCCGCTCAAAGTGGAGGTGAGGGCAACGTGTCCAGAAGAAAGCGCCCCGAGAGCCTGTTGGTCCTGAGCTTGCTCCTGATCCTGGTGGCCTCCTTCCCGGCGTGCGCCCCTGCCGATTTTGCCAGCCTGCCTCGCCCGGCCGCCGCCGCGGTCAGCGCCCAAAGCCTACCCCCAGGCCCGCCTCCCCCCGAGGCGGTGCAGGCCCTGCGAGAGGGGGAGCATTATCTGAAGGCCCGGAAGTTCGAACCAGCGATCCAAGCCTTCCAGAGAGCACTGGCCCTGTATCCCTCTGCACCCGAGGCCTACCGGGGCCTGGGCGCGGCCCACCTGGCCCTGCGGCAGTTCGACGAGGCCATCGACGTCCTCCAGCAGGGGATCCAGGTAGACCCCTCTCGGGTT
>JBFMCB010000155.1:0-7437 GCA_040754915.1 Chloroflexota bacterium
AAGGCCAGGATCATGGACACGTTTCCCGCTTCCAAGGGCTTCTCCTGCTTCAGGGACTCCCCGAGGGCGTCCTCCAGCGTGCCCCTGGGCACCACGCCGGCGATCACCCGGAGGGGTTTGCCCTCCTTGTCCAACACCACAAAGGTGGGGTGGCCAAATACCCGGTACTCCCTGGCCCGGGCCTGGCCTTCCTGCGAGTGATAGTTGAGGTAGAGAAACGTCACCAAGTCTCGATACCTTTGCTCCAACTCGTCCACGACGGGCCGCATCTTAGCGCAGAAAGGACAGCCCTGGGCCTCGAACATGACCAGGGTCGGCCGGTTGGGGACAACCCCCAACGGAATGGATGGCGTAACCTTGCCGGGCGGGTTGGCGCAGCCGGCCAGGACTGACCCAAACAGCGCGGCGGTAATTGCCGTGTAGAAAACCCGCCGCATCCCGCGCACCGGGCACCTCCAGCCAGTCGCCCAACCCGGTTGGGCCGCTACCCAAACCGGCAAATCTTTGACACAGAAAATACCCTAAACTGACCAATAAGTCAAGCCATCGTTGTGCGGGGGAGCTTACGCCAACTGCCAATTTCTGTGGTATAATTGTAAACCATTGAGTCACCGCCAATTCCCTTTTCCAGGAGGCCACAGACATGGCCGAGACGCCGACGCCGACCACCACCAGGAGCTTCGACGAGCTGGTACAGATCTACCGTCGCATGGTGGCCCACTACACGTCCAAAGGGCCTTACAAACCGAACCCCGAGCCCGAGGTGGTGGAGGGCCTGGTGCGAGCCCTGGCCCGGGCCCGGCAGAAGTAGGGCTGGAGTTATTGTCCCTGACGGGACCTCACCGGCGATCCCGTGTTGGATCGGCGCAACATCTGCCCCTGCTACTGGCACAAGGACGAGATCGCCCATGACGGCCATTGCCGCTGGCACCTTTTCGTGGATGATAAGTACGACCCGGCCACGGCCTACGCTCCGGTGCTGGACCAGTCGCTCCAGGTAGCCCGGGCCAACGTGCGTCTGCGGGAGATCACGGTCTATACCACCTGGTGGTGCCCGCGCTCCCGGCGCACCAAAGGCTTGCTGAAAAAGTACGATGTCCCCTATCGAGAGACCGACATAGAGCGCTCGCGCAGTGGCGCCCAGCAGGTGGAGAGATGGAACGACGGGAACCAGTCCGTGCCCACCCTGGACATGCGGCTGGTGGTGACCGAGCCCTCCGACGCCGCCCTGGCCGGCATCTTCAGCCCTAAGGCCCGGGTGCAAAGCCTCACTATGTACACCACCGACTGGTGCCACGACGTCCGCCGGGCCCGGACCTTCCTGCAAGGCCGTGCTATCCCCTACCAGGACGTGGACATCGAGCGGCATCCCGGGGCGGCAGCCCAGGTGGAAGAGTGGAACCAGGGCTATCAATCGGTGCCCACCCTGGACGTGCGCCTGGTAGCCACCGAGCCCACCGAGGACGAGCTGGCCCGGATACTTTGCCTGGGATAGCCCTAGTCCACTAGGCGGTAGCAGAAGCAGGCATAAGGTGAGCGCCCATCAAAAGTTGTTACAATTAGAGTGTATCCCCAGGTTTCATTGTGTGGCGTATCTCTTGACCTCCCCCGGTGTTATGCATAAAACGGGGAGAGGATATCTCTGAGGAGGTATAACGTGAAGCGAGCGGTCGTCACCGGGTTGGGGACTGTTAATCCCCTGGGCAACGACGTCAAAACCACCTGGGAGGGCCTGGTAGCGGGGAGGTCGGGCATTGGCCCCATCACCCGCTTTGACCCTACCCCTTACGAAACCCGTATTGCCGGGGAGGTGAAAGACTTCGACCCCACCTCTTTCCTGGACCCCAAGGAGGCTCGGCGCATGGACCGCTACGCCCACCTAGCCGTGGCCGCGACCAAGGAGGCCCTGGAGGACTCTGGGCTCCCCATCACGGAAGAGAACTCCGACGACATCGGCATCGTCCTGGGCTCCGGCATTGGGGGCGTGGCGACTCTCCTGGAGCAGGCCAGGATATTGGAGACTCGAGGGCCTGGCCGCGTGAGCCCCTTCGCCATCCCTATGGCCTTGGTGGACATGGCCTCCGGGCAGCTCGCCATCACCTTCGGGATAAAGGGCCCCAACATGGCGGTGGTCACCGCCTGTGCCACCGGCTCCACGGCCATCGGGGAGGGAGCGGAGATGATCCGCCGGGGCGAGCTGATTGCGGCGGTGGTAGGGGGTGCCGAGGCGGCGGTGCTGCCCATCGCTATCGCCGGCTTCAGTGCCATGCGCGTTCTATCCCGCCGCAACGAGGAGCCCCAGCGGGCCAGCCGCCCTTTCGACGCCCAGCGGGATGGCCTGGTGTTGAGCGAGGGCGCAGGCATTCTGATTCTAGAGGAATTGGAGCACGCCAAGGCCCGGGGCGCCCGCATCTACGCCGAGGTAGCCGGCTATGGCGGGAGCGACGACGCCGTGCACCTGGCGGCCCCCGCCCAGGCTGGGGAGGGATTGGCCCGGGCCATGCGCCGGGCCCTGCGGCGCGCCGGCCTGAAGCCCGAGGAGGTGGACTATGTCAACCCGCACGGCACCGCCACCATGCTCAACGACCGGGAGGAGACGGCGGCCATCAAAGCCGTCTTCGGCGATCATGCCTATAAGCTCGCCATCTCCAGCACCAAGTCCATGGTGGGCCACCTGATGGCGGCTGCCGGGGCGGTGGAGGGCATCGCCACGGTCCTGACGATCTTCCATGGCATCATCCCGCCCACCATCAACCTGGAAAACCCCGACCCCGAATGTGACCTGGACTATGTCCCGGGCGTGGCCCGCAAGGCCAACGTACGCGTGGCCGTCTCCAACAACGCCGGCCTGGGCGGCCACAACGCCTGCGTGGCGTTCAAGAGATACGAGGCGTAGGAAGAAAGACAACGAGTCAAAGATACGACTAATCCTCCCGAACATGTTAATTCAATAGGAGCTATGTCTTCGCCTGAATCGCAAACCCCAAGCCCCAGAGGCCCTCGAAAACGGACCTACGACGCCATTAGCCGCCGAGCCTTCCTGGGAGGCGCAGGCTCCGCCGCGCTGGTAGCGTTCCTTTCCGCCTGCCGCCTCCTGCCGGAGCTCTCCCAGCCACCGGCGGCTCGGTTGCCGCCCACCCTGACTCCGCTGCCCACCTTCGGGCCCCCGGGCACCCTGGGACCTGATCCCACAGGCGCGCCATCTCCCTCTGCCCCCGGCCCAAGCCCATCGCCCTCCGGCCCCACCCCCTTCCCGCCGGGGCCACCATCCAAACTGGGGCTCTTCGTGGCTTGGCATCATCCCCAGATTTTCAACCTGGTGCGCACGCGAAACGTGGCCGTCGTCAAAACCCTGGAGCTGGACCCCAACTTCCTGGCAGAAATCAAGCGCCAGTCACCGGGAACACTCATCGTGGGCCGCCTCCCGTGGGAACAGCCCGACCTGGGCGCCGGGGCTTCCACATCCCAGGTGCAACGTCTGGTGGAGAAGCTCCTGCCCCTGGCCTTGGATCCCCGCCGCGCCGGGTTGGTGGACGCCTGGGAGGGTTTCAACGAGCCCGTGGCCGCCAACATCGAGCAGGTCAAGAAGCTGGCCGAGCTGGAGGTCGAGCGGGTGAGACTCCTGGCTGAGCGAGGCCTCCGGTCGGTGGTGGGAAACTTCGCCGCCGGCCAGCCACCGTTGGAGTATTGGCCGTATCTGCGGCCGGCCCTGGAGGCGGCCCTGGCCCACCGGGGCTACCTGGGTCTCCACGAGTATTCGGCGCCGGTGATGCAGTTCGGCACCGGCAAGCAGCAACTGGATCGCACGGCCGATGAGAAGGACGAGGGCTGGTTGACCCTACGCTATCGCAAGGTTTACCGCAGCTACCTGATCCCCATGGGCCTCAGGCTGCCGTTGGTCATCACCGAGTGCGGCATCGACGGAGGCATCCGGGGGAGGCCAGGGCCGCCGGGCCGGGGCTGGCGCGACTTCGTGGAGTACTGGGAAAGCCAGGGCATGGGGAGCGATGGGCCAGGAACCTACGTGGGCCAGTTGGCCTGGTACGACGCCGAGCTCCACAAAGACGACTATGTGATTGGCGCCGCCATCTTCGCCATGACCGCCTTTCAGGAATGGGTGAGTTACCAGCTACTGGGCGACGCCGCGGAGGTCCTAAAGCGCTATCTCCTGGTCCATCCGGCCCGCTAGTCCGTGGTCCGGGAAGACTCCAGGCAAGACCCGGCCCTCATCAACTCCTCCATAACCCACAAGCCTCGGAGTCGATGGCGGCCAAGGACTAGGGGACGATGCCCTTGCGCCGCCTTTTGGCCTTCCTCCTTCAGCGATCACCGTCCCACCGTCACCACCACCCCCAGGTGGTCGGAGGCGGTACTCTGGGGGATGGCCAGATCGCTCACCCTCAGATCAGGTGAGATCCAGATGTAGTCAATGCGCTCGTAAAGCTTGTTGGAGGCATAGGTGTAGCCATCCCCGGAGCCGATCTCGGCAAAGGCGTCCCGCAAGCCGGCCTGGCGGAACAGCGCCATCTCTGGCGATGGAGGCCAGGAGTTCATGTCGCCCAGGATCACCGTCCGCTCCCGGCCCGCCCAGAACTTCACAATGGTCGCCACCTGGGGGAGACGTATCTGGCTTTCCTCCTCCACGTGGTGCAGGTGAGTGGCGATCATCAGCAGTTCCCGACCCTGGCCCAGGTCAATGCGGGCCCATAGGTAACCCCGTTTCATCGGCGCGTCGCCGCGGGGCACCGGCCCACTCCCGTGCTCCCGGATCGGATAGCGGCTGAGGATGGCGTTGCCCCACACCGGGTCAGCGGCGGGGCCGAAGAGGTAGGGCATCCCCAGCCGGCGGGAGAGCCAGACGAGCATGTCCAGGGAGCCATTTATATACCAGCCCCGGGATACTTCTTGCAGGGCCACCACCTGGGCTCCGCTCCCCTCTATGACCCGGGCCAGGGCTTCCATCCCCAGGCGCCCCTCGGTGTCGAACCCCTGGTGGAGGTTATAGGTCATGACTCGCACCGGCCAGCCCCGTCCCGCCACCGGCTCAGGTGCACGCCAGGCAGCCCAGGAGAAGAGCGGCAGAAGGAGGACCGCCAGGGCGACCCCAGCCGGCCTCCAGTCCAGAGGCGCCGCCAGTCCAGCACCAGGCAAAAGGGCCGCCGCGGCCAGGGCGCAGGCCAGCAGGACCACCCCGGCTAAGGGGAGAAGGATGGTATTGGTGTAAGGCACGCGGAGATCGTAGCCGACGTAGTAGGCGAAGGTCAGGGACACCAGGAGGATCATGCCCAGACCGTGAGCTGCACTTGTCCGCCATAGCCCGGGCCGGTCGGCCCGGGCGCCCTGCTCGGCCAGGATGAGGGCCAGTTCGCCAGCGGCGCCGATCTGCCCTAAGAATAGCCCCACCGCCCCGGCCCAACCGCCTAGCGACATCATCCATGGGGCCAGGATCAGCACTGCACCCAAGAAGAGGGCTCCGGGCCACCAGCCCCGCCGGGCCCGGCCCACAGCCACCGTTGCCAGGGCCACGGCAGCGGCATTGGCCAGCACGACCCAGGCGAAGGCCGCTGGCTGGGGCCAGCCCGTCGCCACGGTGAGATGGGCGATGTTCTGGAAGAGCAAGGCCTGGAGAAACAGGAAGGGGCCCAGGGCCAGGAAAGGAAGGGTGGCCAGGAAGCCAGCGTCGCTGGGTCTCCGGGATTCAGGGGCTCTCAAGGCCCGGGCCAGGAGGGCCAACTGGATCAGCACCAGGACCAGCACCAGAAGAGCCGTCCCGGGGCCGGGCTGCCAGCTCAGGTCGTAGGTGCCAAGAGCCCCATGGAGCCCCGTGTCCAGGGCCAGCCCCAAGAGGAGAGCCAGGGCGTAGCCGCCCGTCCCTGCTGCTCCCCGGCTCCGGACGTGCCCCAGGTAGGTCGGCAGGAAAAGGACGAAGAGGGCCGTGCCGGCCGTGGTCAGGGTCAGGTCCAGCGCCGGGGACGGCGAGAGCTGCTCCCCCAGGCGCAGGAGCGCCAGGCCCCCGGCGGTGAGGGCTAATAGGGCCTGGGGCCCCAGCAGCCGGCGCAGGATGGCGGCCAGGAAGGCGACGAGGAAGGTGCCGAAGGCGTACAGCCCCATGTCTATGGAGGTGATGCCGGGCCGCACTCCGTAATGGTAGACGATGAGAGGCAAGAGGACGCGCAGGGTTTGCAAGCCAAAGACGACGGTCAGGGCTGCCAGGCCCGTCTGTGCCATGATCTCCAGGCCCCGGCGAGCCAATGGGGTTGAGGTCATCTGAGTCCTCCTTCTGTGCCGCCCGGGAAACGGCTTTTGCTCCTCTGCCCTAAGAATCCCCTGGTCCTCTCCCCTGGAGGCGTATGCGGTTACGGGTACCCCTTGTCAGGCCGAGCCCCTTCTCCGTCAGGGCCCAGATCTGGCCGGGGCTGCCGACGGCGCAGGTGTCATGTAAGAGACATGCGGCGCAACGCTCATCGCAGCCCTCCCCCGTCGGTCGCAGGTACCCCCGCCTAGCCAGGTCATCGATCATCCCTTGCAATAGCTCCTGGCTCACCCCCAGTTCGCGGGCCAGCTCCGACCTGGTGTGCGTGCCGCCCCGGGCCACCGCTTCCAGCAATCTCTGCAACACCTCACACCCCCCACCCTGCCAACCGCGCTACCTGATAGATAGCGATGCCCACAGTAAAGGAGACCACCAGAAGTAACGCCGCGCTGAAGGCCGTCCATCGCCAGGACCCCGTCTCCTGGCGCAGCACGGCCATCGTGGCCGCGCAGGGGATGAACAACACCTGCACCGCCAGGAAAGCCAGGGCCGCCGCCGGCGCCAGCACTCCGGCCAGAGCCTGGCCCAAGCCTCTCCCCTCCTCACCCGCTCCGTACAGGATCCCCAACGTGGCGATGGTATTCTCCTTGGCCACGAAGCTGGTGAGGAGCGCTAACATCATCTGCCACTCCAGCCCCATCAGCGCTCCCACGGGGGCCAGAAGCCGGCCGATCTGTGCCAGGTAACTGGTTTCGATATTGCCGCCCGGCAGGGCCGAGAGAGCCCAGACCGCCACCGAGACCGCCAGGATGATGCTGCCCGCCTTCTTCAGAAAAGCCACCATCCGCTGCCACACCGAGAGGCCGACGGTGCGGGCGTTGGGCACGTGATAGAGGGGCAGCTCCATAATGAAGGCCACGTGCTCGCCCCCCAGGACCAGTTCGTGCAGGAGCAACCCCACCACGGCCAGGAGCACCAGGCTGAGCCCCACCAGCCCCCAGGAGACCAGGGCCGCAGCCTGGCCAAAGAAGAGCGGGGCCAGCACCGCCACCACCGCCATGCGGGCCGTGCAGGGCACCAGGGGGGCCACCAGGATGGTCAAGAGGCGCGCCCGGGGCGAGTCAATGATGCGGGTCCCCATCACCGCCGGCACATTGCAGCCGAAGCCCAGGAAGAGGGGCAGA
>JBFMCB010000156.1:0-7369 GCA_040754915.1 Chloroflexota bacterium
GGGTCCAGGTCTCATACTGCTTTGCATCCTCCTCGGTGATACGCCTACGACCCGACCATTCTAACACAAGCTGCACGTATTCAGCGTAGCCGGAGGAGTGTATAGTATGTCCTGGCCCCCGCACAGGGGTGGTTAGCCAACGGTTCAGGCTTTATGATATAATGTGGTCGATGACCGAGATCGCTGTGGCTGACTGGCAGTGGTTTTTCACTGAAGGCGGCCATCCAGATAACGAGAATATCCAGCGCTGCATCCGCTGTGGCCTGTGCCTGGCGGTCTGTCCGACCTATCAACAATCCTACCTGGAGACCGAATCACCGCGGGGTCGAGTGGCCCTGATCAAGGCGGCCAGTTCGGGGGGCTTAAAGGTATCGCCGAACCTGGTGCGGCTTCTCTACGTCTGTCTCGACTGCCGGGCTTGCCAGACGACCTGTCCTTCCGGAGTCAAGATCGGCGAGTGGGTCATCGCGGCCCGGGCGGAGATCGAGGCCCACCGGCGGCGGTGGGTGATCCCCCAATTCCTCCGCGACACGATCTACCGCCGGCTCCTTCCCTATCCGGAAAGGCTGGAGGCGGCGACCTCGGCGCTACGGGTCTATCAACGGGTTGGTCTTCAGAAAGTGATCAGGGGCAGCCGGGTTCTCAAGCCGTTCCCCTCAGTGGAGGCTATGGAAAGGTTACTCCCTCCGCTGCCGGCTAGGCCCTTGCGACAGGAGCTGCCGGAGGTGGTGATTGCCCGGGGTCAGGAACGCCTGCGGGTAGGGTTCTACCTGGGCTGTTTCATGAGCCTCTTTTTCCCCGAAGCCAGCGCCAGCACGGTGAGGGTTTTGCGAGAGAACGGGTGCACGGTGGTTACCCCCAGGCGACAGAAGTGCTGCGGCGCGCCTCACCTGGCAGATGGGGAGATGGAGGTGGCCAGGGATCTGGCTCGCCACAATGTTCGGGTTTTCGAGCAGGCCCAGGTCGACTACGTGGTCACGGACTGCGCTGCCTGCGGCACCGAGCTCAAGGCCTGGCCCGAACTTCTAGCCGATGACCCGGAATATGCCCCCAGGGCCCGGGCCCTCAAAACAAAAGCCCGAGACATCACCGAGTTCCTGGTGGGATTGCCGCTTCGCCCACCCCGGGGAGAGGTGAGGGCGCGGGTGACCTATCATGACCCCTGCCATCTGGCTCATTCTCAGGGCATCACCCAGCCGCCGCGTCACCTGCTGAAGTCGATCCCAGGCCTGGAGTATGTGGAGATGGCGGAGGCCAACTGGTGCTGCGGCAGCGCCGGCGCCTATGGCATAACTCATCGAAGCTATTCACAGGGTATCCTGGACCGCAAGATGAGCAACATCGTGGCCACTGGGGCCCGGGTGGTGGCCACGGCCAACCCGGGGTGCCTGCTGCAACTGCGGCTTGGTGCCCAAAGGACTCAGAGGCCCCTGGCATTGGCACATGTGGTAGAGCTTCTGGATCGAGCTTACCGGGCGGAGGGGAACTGATCCTTTACTAGCGAAGGATACCAGGTGGATCGCTTACCGGTCTATGCGGCTGCGAGGTGGATGAGAGCAATGAAGCATGACCACGTGGTGAACACGCCGGGGTCATCCCGTACCTTGGAGCATATCCACGACGACGAGAGGGCGGCTATAGCACAGGATCAAAAGGTCCAGGCACCGGAGTCCAAGGTGCTGTTTCACCTGGCCTGGTGCAAGAACTGTCGAATCTGTGTTGATTTCTGCCCCACCCACGCCTTGGAGATGGACGCCAGGGACTACCCCTACCTGGCCTATCCCGACAAGTGCACCGAGTGTGGGATGTGCGAGGTGCGTTGCCCGGACTTCGTCATCACGGTCTCTAACAGCAAGTTGAAATTCTGAAGACGACTGGCTTCGGATTGTGGTATGAGGTACGTCGAGGTGCAATGCAACCATGGGCGGTGAAGCCAAGGTGGCCTTTTTGCAGGGCAATGAGGCGGTGGTGGAGGGATGTCTGGCGGCGGGTCTACGGTTCTACAGCGGGTATCCCATAACCCCCTCCAGTGAGATCGCCGAGGGCCTTTCCCGACGTTTGCCGGAAGTGGGCGGCGTTTTCGTGCAAATGGAGGACGAGATCGGCAGCCTGGCCGCAGTCATCGGCGCCTCGGTGGGCGGGTTGAAGGCCGCCACTGCTACCAGCGGCCCCGGGTTTTCCTTGATGCAGGAAAACATTGGCTATGCCGCGGCTGCCGAGATCCCGTGCGTCATCATAAACGTGCAGAGGGCCGGCCCTAGCACCGGGCAACCTACGGCCCCGGCCCAGGGCGACGTGATGCAAGCCCGGTGGGGCACCCACGGGGATCATCCCATAATTGTCATCTCCCCGGCCTCGGTGCGCGAGGCCTACGTGCTCGCGATCCGGGCCTTCGATCTGTCGGAAAGGTATCGGACACCGGTGATATTGCTCATGGACGAGGTGGTGGCCCACATGCGGGAGAAGGTGGCCCTGCCGCCACTGGGCGAAGCGGCGGCTTTGGAAAGTAGAAGGCCCACGGTGCCACCGGAGGACTACGATCCCTATGAGTCAGCGGGAACCGATGTCCCGCCGCTGGTGCCCTTCAACCGGGATGGCTACCGGTACCACGTGACCGGCCTCTTCCATGACCGGGCCGGGTTTCCCACCCAGCGCCTGGATGAGATCAACCCGTGGTTCGAACGGGTGTTCCGCAAGGTCGAGGCCAACCTGGACGATATCGTGCAGGTACGGGAGGAGAACACCGAAGACGCGGAGGCGGTGATCGTCTCCTATGGCTCCACCGCGCGCTCGGCCCGGCACGCCATGGGCCTGGCCCGGCAAGGTGGGAAGCGGGTGGGATACCTGCAGCTCATCACCATCTGGCCCTTCGCGGAGGGCCCGCTGGACCGGCTGGCTCAACGAGTCAGGCGGCTGGTGGTGGCGGAGATGAACCGGGGCCAGATGCGCCTGGAGGTGGAGCGCATTGCCCGAGACAGGGCCCAGGTGGTGGGCGTACATCGCTATGACGGCGAGATGATCCGGCCTCAGCAGGTCCTGGAGGCCTTAGAAGGTTAGATGACGGCGCAACAGACCGTGCACATCCGCGAATACCTTCGGCCCAAGAAGCGCTTTCCCAGCGTGTGGTGTCCCGGTTGCGGCATCGGCGTGGCCTTGGGCGCGCTCCTGCGCGCCATATCCAGCCTGGGGATATCGAAGGACGACATCGCCCTGGTCTCGGGGATCGGCTGTACCGGCCGCATGCCGGTGTACGCCGATTTCGGCGGCCTACATACCACCCATGGCCGGGCCCTGGCTTTCGCCACGGGTCTGAAGCTAGCCCGGCCGGAGTTGAAGGTGATAACCATCATGGGTGACGGTGACGCCCTGGCCATCGGCGGCAATCATTTCATCCACGCCGCCCGTCGAAACATCGATCTGACGGCCATTGTGGTCAACAACAGCATCTACGGGCTCACCGGCGGGCAATACTCGCCCACCACCCCGTTTGGGGCCATCACCGAGACCTCAACCTATGGCCATGTGGAGCAGCCCTTCGACACCGTGAAGCTGGCCCAGGCCGCCGGGGCACCTTTTGTGGCCCGGGGTACGGTCTTCCATGTGGTGGAGCTGGTGAAGCTCTTGGGACAGGCCCTCAAGAAAAAGGGGTTTTCCGTGGTGGAGGTCATCAGCAATTGCCACGTACACTACGGTAAGCTGAACCAGATGGGGCAGGCCTCGGAGATGTTGCGCTGGCAACGGGATAACACCATAGCCGTCAGCCAGGTAAAGGGCGACGATGCCAGGGGCAAGATAGTGCGCGGTGTGCTGGTGGACCGGGAGCTGCCCGAGTACCTGGAGGCCTACCAGTCGCTGGTGGCCAGGGTTCAGGGGAGGGAGGACGGCCGTGGATAGCCGATACGAGGTGCGTCTAGCCGGGGTTGGCGGTCAAGGCCTGGTGTTGGCGGGCATGATCCTGGCGGAGGCAGCAGCCATCTACGACGGAAAGAACGCCGTGCAGACGCAATCCTACGGGGCGGAGACCCGGGGCGGGCCCAGTATGTCGGACGTGATCATCAGCCAGGAGGAGATCGACTACCCTAAGGCGCTGGCGCCCAACCTGCTCCTGGCCATGGCCCAGGAGGCCTGCGATAAATATGGCCCTGGCGTGCAAAAAGAGGCCATCATCGTGGTGGATTCCGCCCACGTGACGCAAGTGCCCGAGGGACGGGTCTACTCGGTGCCCATCACCAGCATTGCCCGGGAATCAACCGGTAAGACCTTCACCGCCAGCATGGCGGCCTTAGGCCTCCTGGTGGGGCTCACCGGCCTGGTCTCGACCCAGGCCATCAGGTTGGCTGTGGCTGCCAGGGTTCCCAAAGGCACCGAGGAACTGAACCTGAAGGCCCTGGCAGCGGGCTTGGCGGCCGCAGAGAAGTTGAAGTGAGATGAGAGCCTCTAGCAGCTTCGAGGAGGTATAGCTATGAGCCTGCAAGGTAAACGAGTGGCGGTGCTGGCTGAGGACAACTATCAGGACCTGGAGCTCTGGTATCCCCTCCTGCGGCTCCGGGAGGCGGGGGCCGAAACCGTGGTGGTGGGGACCGGCAGCAAGAACACCTACGCTAGCCAGCACGGCTATCCGGTGGAGGCGGCCATGGCGGCGGATAAGGCCGAGGCCAAGGATTTCGCCGGAGTGGTCATCCCCGGGGGCTGGGCGCCGGACCGCCTGCGCCGGTACCCGGCGGTGCTGAGTTTCATCAAGGATATGTTCGATCAAGGCAAGGTGGTGGCGGCCATCTGTCACGCCGGCTCGGTGTTGGTCTCGGCAAAGGTTCTGTCGGGCCGCACCATGACCTGCGTGAGCGCCATTAAAGACGATGTGATCAATGCCGGGGCCACCTACGTGGATCAGGAGGTGGTCCGTGATGGGAACCTGATCACCTCCCGCCTGCCTCAGGACCTGCCGGCTTTTTGCCGGGAGACCATCGCTGCCTTGGAGGAGCAAAGGGCCTAGCGAGGAGCGGCTGGCGGGCTAGCGTGGAAAGGAGAGGGCCATGGAGGGACTGGTTTTCGGCCCTGCTGGCGTGCCGGTTAGCGCGAAAAAGCGCTCCAGCGTGGGAGGCATCGAAAGGGTTCGGGAGCTGGGCCTGGGTGCCATGGAGTTGGAGTTCGTCCAGGGTGTGCGCATGGGCGAGAAGGAAGCAGGGTTGGTGCGCCAGGCAGCGGAGGCCAATGGCGTGCGGCTCACGGTCCACGGGCCGTACTACATCAACCTGAACTCCCAGGATCCGGAAAAGCTGGCCGCCAGCCGGCAGCGTATCTGTCAATCGGCCCGGATAGGGGCCATCTGTGGCGCGGAGAGCGTGACCTTTCACGCCGCTTTCTACCAAGGAATAGATCCGAAGACCGTTTACAACACCGTTCTGGAACAACTGCGAGAGATCCGAACCATCTTGGATGTGGAGGATAACCACCTCTGGATTCGCCCGGAATTGACGGGGAAGGAGAGCCAGTTCGGCTCTCTGGACGAATTGTTGAACCTTTCCACCGCGGTCCCCGGGGTCATGCCCTGCGTAGATTTCGCCCACTACCATGCCCGGACCGGGAGATACAACTCCTACGCCGAGTTCGCGGAGATCCTGCAGCGCGTGGAGGCCAGGCTGGGCCGGAGGGGGCTGGAGAACATGCACATCCACGTTTCGGGGATCGCCTATTCGCCGAAGGGAGAGCGAAACCATCTGAACCTGGCCGAGGCCGACCTCAAGTACCAGGAGCTAATACAGACCCTGAAGGACTTTCAGGTGCGGGGCTTCGTGATCTGTGAAAGCCCCAACCTGGAGGAGGACGCCCTGCTGCTCCAGGAGACCTATCACCGGCTTTCGTAGGGCGGGTTTCTCGCCCACCGTACGTGCTTGAGAAGGCGACGATAGATACAGGAGAATGGAATGGCAACCAAGGAAACAGTGGTGGAGGCCCTGCGCAATTGCTTTGATCCCGAGATCGGGATCAATGTGGTGGACCTGGGGCTCATCTACCAGGTGAAAGTAGAGGGCAAGAAGGCTTACGTGGAGATGACCATGACCACCCCCGGCTGTCCTCTACATGCCTATCTGACCCAGGATGCCAGGCAAAAGGTCCTGGGGGTGGAGGGCATCGAGGAGGCCGAGGTGAAGCTGGTCTGGGACCCGCCATGGAACCCCTCCCGAATGTCCATAGAGGCCAAACGGGCCCTGGGTTTCAGCGGCTAGCCCTGAATTCTTTACTGGTTAAAGAATCGACCGGAGGGCGGGCAGGAGGCAAATGGTGTCTGGGGGGATAGGGCCTGCGGTGGAGGAAGCCAGAGGGCTGGTCATCGTGTTCACCGGCAGCGGGAAGGGCAAGACCACGGCGGCCCTGGGCATCGCCTTGCGCGCCTGCGGCCATGCCTTGAGGACCCTCGTCATCCAGTTCATCAAGGGACCCTGGCTTGCCGGAGAATTGGAGGCAGCCAAGCGGCTGGCCCCGAATCTGGAGATCATCGCCACGGGCAAAGGGTTTGTCGGCATCAGGGGGGACGACCGGCCGTTTTCCGAGCACCAGAAGGCAGCCCAAGAGGCCCTGGCCTTGGCCAGGGACAAAGCTGGCACGGGCGCCTACGACATCCTGGTCCTGGACGAGATCGACAATGCCCTGAGGCTTGGACTAGTGTCCCTGGAAGACGTCCTGGCCTTCCTGCGGTTTCGCCCGGCGGCCATGCACGTTATCCTCACCGGCCGGGATGCCCCGCCGGAGCTGGTGGCAGCGGCGGACCTGGTCACCGAGATGCTGGACGTGAAGCACCCGTTCAACGAAGGGCAGGTGGCCCGGCGAGGCATTGACTTCTGAATACCCCAAACTCGGCTGGCCCCATCGCCTGATCCGGTGCTATGGAGCCGCGTTGAGGGTGAGCTCTAGAGGCGCCTGGGCGGGAAACCTATCGGATCCCTTGTCTTAGCCGTTTCTCTATGCTAAACTGCACGCATTTAGTGCGCTTTTCCTAGGCAGCGGGCGGAGAGGGGATTATCTGGTGGTTTCGGACTATTTGCCCATACTGGTCCTCTTCGTGGTGTGTGTGGGATTTGCGGCGGTGGCCTTGGGCGCCTCGGCGCTCTTGGGGCCCCGTAAGCCTTCGCCACGCAAGCTCTCACCCTACGAATGCGGCATGCCCGCGACAGGCACGACCCGCAGACGTTTCATGGTTCGCTTCTACCTGGTGGCGGTCCTCTTCATCATCTTCGATATCGAGATAGTCTTCCTTTATCCCTGGGCGGTGATCTTCCGGGAACTCCAGCTTTATGGCCTGGGAGCCATGGCCGTCTTCGTGGCCGTCCTACTGCTGGGATACCTCTACGTCTGGAAGAAGGGTGGGCTG
>JBFMCB010000157.1:0-7315 GCA_040754915.1 Chloroflexota bacterium
GAGCGGGGCAGGCCAGACAGTTGACCGTGGATCACTCCTGGGTTGCCGAGCAGGTGCAGGAAGGCGTTCTATCTCCTGAGCAGGCCAAGACCCACGCCCTGCGCAACATCATCACCCGGTCCCTGGGCACCCACCCGGAGGTCCAGGTTGACATCTTTCGAGAGACCCTTCAACCCGGCGATGCGGTGCTCCTCTGTTGCGACGGCCTGACCGGCGAGCTTCCTGATGAGGACGTCGCCGCCATCGTCGCCATGGGCGGCACCTCTCAGGAGATCGCCCAGCGGCTGGTGAGCACAGCCAAGGAGCGCGGAGGGCATGACAACATCACTGCCATCTATATTAAGGCTCAGCCGAGCACCGAACCCGCCCCCGCTCCCGCCGCTGACCTGACGACAGAGGCGGAAATGCCGGAGGAGACCGTGCCCTTCGCGGCCATGGTGGCCATCTCGCTTCTGAGCGTCTTTCTGGGGCTGGCCCTGGTAGGGCTGTGGCTGTTCGCGCGGATAACACCGCAACTGCCTCCCATCGCCGTTCAGGCTGCCTTGGCCACGCCTTCTCCCACTGTATGGCTTACGCCAACCCCACCCGTCACCGCCACCCTCGCCATCTCCGCCTCGGTAACGCCTTCGCCGGTGCCAACCGAGATAACCGCCACTATCCTGATCGACGACGTGAGCCCGGGATTTCAGAAGGGCGGCCCCGAGGAGTTCTGGGGAGCGGAGCCCAGCGGCTACGGCCAGCACTTCTTCTGGACCAGAAATGCCACCGACAAGACCGAGAACTTCGGGAAATGGACGCCCAGCCTCCCCAAACCGGGGAAATACGAGGTGTACGCCTTCGTCCCCGAAAAGCTGGCCACCACCTCTAGCGCGCGTTACCGTATCAATTTCAGCGGGCAGTGGAAGGTGGCGGTGGTCAACCAAGGCAAAGCACCGCGAGACTCCTGGGAGAGCCTGGGGGTCTACACCTTTGCCGCCGATGGCAAAGAATACGTGGAGCTCTCTGACGCCACCGGCGAGCCGTACAACTCCGAGTACATCGCCTTTGACGCCGTGAAGTTCGTATACGTTGGGCCCTGAATGTGCTGCCGCCATCTCTCATTCTATCGTTGCTCCTGGCCAGCATCTACGCCTTTGCTTTCCACCTGCTCTTCGGCCGCCGGGAGCGCAACCTGGCCTACTACTGGCTCGTCAGCCTGGTAGCCTTCTTCGGCAGCCAGCGACTGCCGCCGCTGGAAGCGCTGGACCGCTTCGCCATAGGCGACGTCCAGCCGGTCACCGGGGCCATTATCTGCCTGGCCGCGCTATTCGTTGCCAACCTGGTCCGGTTGTGATATAATCCAAAACAAGGGGGTGAGAAGGCATGAGGAACGAGACGGTGGTCGCGGTGGTCACCTTGATCGTCCTGGCCGCCATCGTCTTCGCTGTCGTCCAGATCTACCCCACGATTGGCCTCTCTGGCCTGCGCGATATCGCCATCATCATCCTGGTGCTGGAATCTTTCATCGTGACCTTGCTCCTGGCCATCGTGGTGGTGCTCCTGTGGCAGCTCATCGACATGCTCAAGAAGGAGATCAAGCCGGTCCTGGCCTCAGCCCGGCAGACGGCCGATACGGTTAAAGGCACCACCACCTTTGTTTCCGATGGCCTCGTGGCCCCATTGATCAGGGTTTATAGCCTGTCTTCCGGTGTGCTGGGCACCTTCCGGGGACTAATTCGCAAAATGGTTAGGAAAGGGGGGAAAAGCCATGTCCGATAACGATAGAGGCACCGCCTTCCTGGCTGGCTTCCTCTTGGGCGGCATTGTGGGCGCCGCGGTGGGATTGCTCATAGCCCCACAGCCTGGCGAGCAGACCCGCGAGCAACTCCTGGAGAAAAGCATCGAGCTCAAGGGCAAGGCCCAGGAGGGGATGGTCAAGGCCAGGGAAGAGGCCGAGGAGCTACAGGCCAAAGGCCGGATCGTGCTCCAGGAAAAGACCGCCGCGGTCAAAGAGGCCCTGGAAGAGGGTCGGGAGGCCGCGGCCAAGACCACCAAGGAGTTGCAGGCCAAACTCCGTAAAGCTCGAGGCGAAGCCGAAGGCTAGGTGGCTCTGCCAAGCGGCTCAAAGGGCGCCGTTTAACTGGGGGTTAGGGGCAAATCCCCATTTATACAAGTATACAAGCCGCGTAGACACGAAGGATGTAGAAACCAGGTTTCTCGGAGAAACCTGGTTTCTGGGGTAGTTCTTTAATCTTCGTGTCTTTGCGTCTTCGCGGTAGGATGAGGGGGTTGCCCTCTACAAACTGAGTGGTCTGGCTTTCGCTTGCCCGGGGTCTTGCTGTTCATCGGCTCCGGCCCAGAGTAGAACCCTTTTTTTGTTCACGCTCATCCCGTGGTGAGATGCCAGAGAAAAAGAAGCCCCGATCAGCCTATAGTGACTCCGCTGGGGAGGATGCCGAGCTTTTCGCCCAGTATTCCCGCACGCGTTCACCGGAGATCAGGGAAAAGCTCATCGTCCGACAGTTGGGTTGGGTGGCGCAGCTGGCGCGTCGGCTGAGCTATCGCCCGGAACACCTGGATGACCTGATCCAGGTAGCCTACCTGGGTTTGATCAAGGCCATCGACCGCTATGATCCCAGCCGAGGCGTGCCCTTCAAGGGCTACGCCGTGCCCACGGTGGTGGGCGAGATACAAAGATACTATCGCGACAAGGCCTCCGTCCTGAGGACGCCTCGCCTGAGGTCAAAAGCCTCTTTTGCCCCGGCCACTGTTACCAGCGATGGCGTTACCTCAGGTCGCCCGGATAGGGAGGCCGGGCAAAGGGACCTCTTTCTGATCCACGTCCTGTCCCTGGATCAGCCAGCGGAGGGGGGCGTCGAAGGCACGCCTCTGGAGGAACAGCTCAGCCAGGAGGACCGGGCCATCGCCGAATTTGAGGATCGGGCCACCGTCTCCCAGATCATCTCCCGGCTCTCCCCCAGGGAGCAGATCATCCTCTATCTGCGCTTCTATCGGGGGCTCTCCCAGGCCCAGGTGGCCCAGCGCCTAAAGATCTCTCAGATGCACGTCTCCCGACTGCAACGCCGGGCCCTGGAGAAGATCAAGCAGGCCATAGAGAGGGATTAGAGCGCCCGGATCTGCTTCAAAGCCAGGGGGAGGGCCGGCAAAAGATCCCCTGCCACCATGCCCATGTCCCCCTTTTCCTGCCGCACCAGCTCACCAGCCAGTCCGTGGCAATATGCCCCGGCCTTGGCCGCGGCATACGGCGGCATCCCCTGGGCCAGGAACCCGGCGATCGCCCCCGCCAGGACGTCGCCGGTGCCGGCAGTGGCCAGGCCCGGGTTGGCGAAGGGGTTGATTGAGACCTGGCCCTGGGGCGTGGCCACGGCGGTGTAGGCGCCTTTCAGCACCACCACCTCTTTCCACTTGCCAGCGGCCTTTCGGGCGATTTCCAGCCGCTCCCCCTCCACCTCGGCCAGGGGAATGTCTAGAAGCCGCCCCATCTCACCGTGATGAGGGGTCAAGATCCCCTCATCCGGCAAGGCTTCCCACCAGCTTTCGGCGCCGGCCAGGGCGTTCAACCCATCGGCATCGAGCACGAAGCGCTGGGGTCCCATGCACGTGACCAGGCTGCGGACCAGTCTCACGGTGGCCGGGTGGCGGCCAAGTCCCGGGCCAGCCAGGACCACGTCGTACCGATCCAGGGCCTCGCGCAGGAGATCCAGGCCCTCCTCTCCCATGTGTCCAGGCTCCGCCTCCGGCAACGGGAGAAACGTGATCTCGGCCAACTTCGCCGCCAGGATCGGGTACAAACTCTGGGCCACCGCCAGAGTCACCAGCCCGGCCCCCACCCGGCTGGCCGCGCTGCAGGCCAGATAGGCCGCCCCAGTGTAGTTCAAGGAACCGGCGATCACCAACGCCTTCCCGAAAACCCCCTTATGGGCACCCAATGGCCGCCGGGGTAACGTGGCACTCACCTCTCCCGGCGCGATCAGCTCGGTGCGGATACCCTCGGCCAGGTCCGGGGGGATGCCGATATCAGCCACCACCAGCTCGCCCACGTATTCGGCACCCGGGAAAAGGTATAGCCCCCGCTTGGGATAAGCGAAGGTGACGGTGATGTCGGCAGGCAGGGTGAGAGGGTCCACCCCTCCGGTATCGCAGTTCAGCCCTGAGGGCAGGTCCACCGCCACGATCAGGGGAGCGACCGAGCGCGGCAGGCCCTTCAGCTCCTGGTGGACGGTTTGCAATACGTCGGCCAGGGACCCTTGAATGGGCCGGGAGGCGCCGGTGCCCAGGAGGGCGTCCATAAGCACCCGGCACCAAACCACTGCCTCCCTGAGTCGGCCGTGGCCCTGGTCGCTAGCCTCCTCCACCGCCGGTATCTTCAACTCCCGGGCCAGGCGGTAGTTCTGGTCCTCGGCCACCCGCCGGTTCCACAGATACAGGCTTACATCGGCACCCGCTTCCTTCAGATACCGGGCTGCCACCAGGCCATCGCCGCCGTTGTTGCCGGGCCCGACCAGGATCAGAACAGGCAGCTCTTTCACTTTTCGCCGGCGCTTGATCTCCTCGGCCACCGCGTGGCCGGCGCTCTCCATCATCATGGCGTAGGAGACGCCCGCGGCATCGGCGCCCTGTTCCAGCCCTCTCATCTCCTGGGCGTTGACGACCTTCATCCAGCTAGCCTCCCAGGAAATCCACCAGGTCCCGTTCCCTGAGCATCCGCCGCCGCCAGTTGTTGATCTCGGGAACGATAAAAGGCAGAAGCCGGAGGGTGTAGTAGGGCGGCAGCACCGGCACGCCCAACAGGTCTCCGAAGCTGATCAGGATGAACAGGTGCTCCCGGGAGGCCCGTTCCCGCAGCACATCCCGCACGATGCCGTGCAGGGTCATGCCGTACCACACCTCGCCTACGGCGCGCTTGAGAGCGCCCAGTGATTTCCCTAGCCCCCCGGCCGTTGGGCTCATCGTCCTACCCTCTCGCTGTTTCTGGCTGGCGTCATTGTAGCAAGGCCGACCCCGTTTGTCAAAACGGCTGCTATAGACTCCACCACCAGAATCGGCTATAATTGCCCCCACATTGCCATTCTCGAGACAGGAGACAGACCGTGTTCCGAGCACCCAGGGGCACCCAGGACCTTCTTCCGGAGGAAGCCCCCTACTGGCGCCGCGTGGAGGAGGTGATCCACCAGGTGTGCCGCCGCTACGGCTACCGGCTCATCGCCACGCCCACCTTCGAAGAGACCTCGCTCTTTGTGCGGGGGGTTGGCCAGGGCACCGACATCGTCGAGAAGGAGATGTATTCCTTCGAGGACAAGGGCGGGGAAAGCCTTACGCTGCGCCCCGAGGCCACCGCCCCCGTAGTTCGGGCCTACCTGGAGCACGGCATGCACGCCCTGCCCCAGCCGGTGAAGCTGTACTCGATCATCTCCATATTCCGGTACGAGCGGCCCCAGGCCGGTCGCCTCCGGGAGGCCCACCAGCTCAACGTGGAGGCCCTGGGCGAGATGGACCCGGCCTTGGACGCCGAGGTGCTGTGCCTGGCCCTGGATCTCTACCGGGAGCTGGGGCTCTCGGGCCTGAGCCTGCAACTGAACAGCACCGGCTGCCCCCGATGTCGCCCGGCCTACATCCAGGAGCTAAAGAGATATTATCTGGGTCACCTGGGCCAGATCTGCTCCGACTGCCAATTGCGGTACGGGAAGAACCCCCTGCGCCTCTTAGACTGCAAGGTGGATCGGTGCCAGCCCATCCTGGCTGGCGCCCCGAACATCCGCAGCCATCTGTGTCCGGAGTGCGCTGGCCACTTCGTTCAGCTTTTGAAGTACCTGGACCTCTTGGGGCTCCCGTACACCATCAACCCGCGCCTGGTCCGGGGCCTGGACTACTATACCAAGACCGTCTGCGAGGTCTGGGCCCCGGGCATCGGCGCCCAGAACGCCGTGGGGGGCGGCGGCCGCTACGACGGCCTGGCCCGGGAGCTGGGTGGAAGGCCCACGCCGGGCATCGGCATCGCCATGGGTATCGAGCGCATCGTCATGACTATGAAGAGCCAGAGCATCGCCGTCCGGCCGGAGGAGCCGCCCCGGGTCTTTCTGGCCTACCTGGGCCAGCCGGCCAAGGAGGCGGCCCTCCGGCTCTCCGCCACCCTGCGGGCCGCTGGCCTCAGCGCCATCTGCTCCTTCGGGGACCGCAGCCTCAAGGCCCAGCTCAAACAGGCGGGCAACTCCGGCGCGGCCTACGCGGTTATCCTGGGCGAAGAGGAGTTGAAACGCGGTCTTGTCACCCTGCGCGACATGGCCCGGAGCCAGCAGGTGAGCGTGGAGATCGAGGGCTTGCCCGACCGGTTGAGGCCGACAGAAGCGGGGAACGTATGACCGAGTCTGGCTCCTTCCTAACCAAAGGCCATCGGCAAGGAGATCGGCTTGGTGAGCCGGGTGCTGGCTACCTCTGATCCATTGTGGATTCCAGAAAGCGCATCACGTAGTCCACAAATCGATCAAAGTCGCCCAGGTCGGCCTGCAGGATTTCCCAAACCTGGGCATTGTCCACAGAACCGTAGAGGTGTACCACCAAGTTGCGAAAACCGGCCATGTCCTGCATTGTGGCGGCGAAGTCCGTGGGCAGGATGCCGGCCTCGTTCAACACGTTGAAGGTGTCCTTATAATCCTCTGGGGCGCGAAGTTTCTCACTGGAGATGATGTGATTAGCGATATCAGGGCAGCACTCAATGGCCGCTTGCGCGTAGTACTTGGCTGCGCCGACCTTGATGGGGTCTGCCAGAAAGTCGTCACGGTTCACGGTGGCGAGCCCATGCAGATACCCGGTGTACTGCCGCAGATTGTCCAGGATGCCCTGCAGCTTTTCCAGATCGACCATGCAGTCCCCTTTCTCGCAGATCAGCGAAGAAGGCCTGGCGCAAACGCCGAGCCACCGGCTGGTAGTCGAAATAGGCGTCGCGCGTGGCCGTCTCAAAGTCCACCCGGCTGGCCTCATCGCGGGCATAGAGCAAGATACCACGGCAGGCTACCAGCCCGCGCAAGGCTAGCGGCGCATGGTTGATTACCCGGGCCTCTACCTTGCGGACACCGGTTTGCTCCGCGATCTCTGTCGTCAGGCGCAGGCCCAGGCGGAGTTGCTGGAGAGGCGTGAGACCGTCATCCACTACCAGGGCAATATCCACGTCGCTCAGCGGTGTGGAATCACCGATAGCCACCGAGCCATAGACATACGCCACGCGCACCGGCCGATTCTTCAGGATGCTTCCAACGCTTGAGCGCAAGCGTTCCACGGTCATGGCATCGGATTGCATTTCTGCCCTCGTTCCAGCCTT
>JBFMCB010000158.1:0-7258 GCA_040754915.1 Chloroflexota bacterium
GGCTCCCGGCCCAGGTCCTGCAACAGCCGCCGGGAGACCCGGATCAGCCGGTTGATCGTCTCCACCATGTGCACGGGAATGCGCATAGTGCGGGCCTGGTCGGCGATGGCCCGGGTGATGGCCTGGCGGATCCACCAGGTAGCATAGGTTGAGAATTTGAAGCCTTTGCGATACTCGAATTTCTCTACCGCCCGGATCAAACCGATGTTCCCCTCCTGGATCAGATCCAGGAGCGACATCCCTCGGCCGATGTACTTCTTGGCCACGCTGACCACCAGGCGGAGGTTGGCCTCGGTGAGGTGCCGCCTTGCCCGGCTGGAATCGTGCTGGATTTGCTGGAGACGGGCGTCTAAGAGATTGGACTGCCCCACCGTAACCTCGTACAGCTTGGCCGGAGTCGGCAATTGGCGGTTTTTCTGGCCCAGGGACTCCAACGCATCGAGTATTTCGTCGGGGATGATGCGTGCGTCCACCGATATCTCGATCTGTCTGCGTTCCAGCTTAGGCAGGGACCAATTCAGCTCAGCGGCCACTTCGGCTACGATGCCAGTATCTATCCCGAAGTGCGTGCGCATCTGGCGGATCATCTCGGCAGGCTGGTCTGCCGGCAGGCCCAGCTTGAAGCATAGCCTCTCGATCACCGGCCAGTCCCGGCGCAGGTCATCGTAGATCTCTCGCACCAGCTCCGCGGAGCTGGGCGGCCGGCCCAGCTTCGTCGCCAGCTCCTCTCGCATCTTCTCCAGGCGCTTGCCCTCCTCCATCTGCATCGCCAGGTGTTTCTCGCCCTCCCAGGTCAGGAGGGGGACCCGGCCGATCTCCCGGAGATACATGCGCACGGAGTCATCCACGATCTCGTGCTCCTCGATCTCCGGCACCGCCTCAACTTCGACCTCTCCAATTACTTCCAGCTCGGCGATCTCCGGTTCTTCAACCTTCTCCTCCCAGAGCGCGGGCACCTCGCCGTAGCCAGGCTCCCCGGGCTTGGCCTCCCCTCCCAACACTGGGATGCCCAGGTCAATGGCCGCTGCATACACGTCGTCCACCCGGTCCACATTTTCCTCGGGCTCGGGAATCATCTTCAGGATGTCGTCCTCGGTCAAGAAACCGCGTTCCTTGCTCCTGGACAGTAATCTATCCAGCGCTTGCCCGGTATCCAACTCTTCGGTCACTTCAAGCCTCCAGGCGGGGGCTCCCGCCCCCACGCTACACGGTTACAATCCACCTATAGTAGTTGGCGCCGCAGATCGGCGATCTGCCCGGCAATCCGTTCACCCTCCGCCGGGTTAGCCTGCAATCCAGGATCTTCCAACAGAAGCTCCATCTCCTCCAGGAGAAGCAGGTTAACCATGCGCTGCAGGTGAGCCCGCTCCTCCGGATCCTCCTCCGCTTCCGCCAGTAGCGCCCGCAACCGCGCCTCCCATTCCCGCAGCCCGCAGCGCCGGAGGGTTCGCACGCAGTCCACGAAGCCCGCCCGGAGCTGCTCGTCCTCCGCTGGAGGGAGGGAGGCACTGCGCTGAATCAGCGCTTCCACTCGGGGCAGAAGCGCCTGGTCAACGCGCCCCTTCAGCACCTCAGGCGCCGGCATCTCCCCACGGTAGATGAACCCCCTCAAGATCTCAAAGATCTGACGGTTTTCCAGGTCAGCGAAGTCCTCCGGCGCAAGGTCCGGCCGCTCCGCCAGGACGCCCGGTGCCTGCAAGAGCAAAGCCAGGCAGTACTCTTCTCCCTGGGCGGCTGGGGCGAGCAATGGGAGCAGCCCCTCGCCCGCCCCCGCGGGACGGCGGACCCTTTTGGCTCGAGCCAGGGCCGAGGCGATGACCTTTTCCTCCACCCCCACCAGTTGGGCCAGCCTTTGGACGTAATGGCTCTCCACCACCGGGTCACCTATTTCCCGGATGATGGTCACCAACTCCTCCACCGCCTGGGCCTTCTCTTTCGGCCGAGAAAGGTCATGCCTCCCGGCCACCACCCGGAAGTAGAAATCGACGACGGGCTCCGCTCCGTCCACCAGCTCCTGCCAGAGCTCCCGGCTCTCCAGGATCACCTCGTCCGGGTCCTTGCCTCGGGGCAAGGACAGAATACGGATATTGGCATCCAACTTATACTCGAAACGCACCAATCCCTTCCAGGTGGGCACCGGTACCGCCTTGTAGTCCAGCGCCCCTCTGGCCACCTCCAGCCCTCGCAGGGTGGCCTCGTCGCCGGCCACATCGGCATCCAGGGCCAACACCAGGTTGGTGGTCAGCTTTTTTAGAATACTGACCTGTTTATCGGTGAGCGCGGTCCCAAGAGATGCCACCACTGTATTAATACCCATTTGATGGGCAATTAAAACATCCATGTAGCCCTCGACGATGATGGCCTGTTGTGCCCTCCTGATGGCCTCCCTGGCCTGGTGGATGCCGTAGAGGCTCCCGCTCTTGTCGAAGATCAGGGTTTGGGGCGAGTTGAGGTACTTCGGCTCCTCGTCGCCCAGGGCCCGGCCGCCGAAGCCGGTCACGCTGCCCTTCTGGTCCCGGATGGGGAAGATGAGCCGGTGGCGAAACCGGTCGTAGTGGCCGCCCCCTTGCTTTTCCACCACCAGCCCGGCGGCGGCCAGCTCGTCCAGGGCGTAGCCCCGGCCGGTCAGATGGTCCAGGAGGGCGGTCCACTGGTCCAGGGCATAGCCCAGCTCCCAGGAGACGATGGTCTCGAGGTTCACGCCCCGCCGCACCAGGTAGTCCCGGGCCCCCTGGGCTTGAGGGGAATTCAGGAGCAGATTGTGGTAAAACTGGGCGGCAGCGGCGTTGATCTGGCGCAGGCGCTCCCGGGCCTGGTCCTCGGCGGCAGTGACCTGCCGGGGCGCCAGGGCCACCCCCGTGCGCTCCGCCAGCGTTCGCAGGGCCTCCGGGAATTCCAGGTTCTCCGTCTTCATCAAGAAGGTGAAGACGTCCCCGTTGGCCCCGCAGCCAAAACAGTGGTAGTTGCCTTTATCGGGAAAAACGTAAAAGGACGGGGTCTTCTCGGTGTGGAAAGGGCACAGCCCCTTGTAGCTCTTCCCCGCTTTCTTCAAGGCGACGTACGGGGAGACGAGCTCCACGATGTCGAGTCGTTCCTTGATCTCTTCCACCGGGCTGGGCATAGGGATGCCGCCTTACACCATCAGAACCACTATCTATCCTTCTCCGCTTTGGCCAGGACCGCCTGGGCGGCGGCCAGCCGGGCTACCGGCACCCGGAAGGGCGAGCAGGAGACGTAGTTCAAGCCAATCTGATGACAGAACTCGATGCTGGAGGGGTCACCGCCGTGCTCGCCGCAGATGCCCACCTCCAGCATGGGCCGGGCCCTCCGGCCCAGCTCCACCGCCGTCTTCATCAGCTTGCCCACGCCGTTGCGGTCCAGCACCTGAAATGGGTTCTCCGGCAGTATCTTATGCTCCACGTACTGGAGCAGGAACTTGCCCTCGGCGTCGTCCCGGCTGTACCCAAAGGTGGTCTGGGTCAGGTCGTTGGTGCCAAAGGAGAAGAACTCCGCATACTCCGCGATCTCGTCGGCGGTCAGGGCCGCCCTGGGGATCTCGATCATGGTGCCGAACTTGTAGTCCACGCTGACCCCCTGCTCCGCCATCACCTCCTTGGCCACCGACTCCAGGGCCTCCCGCTGGTCCTTGAGCTCATTCACGTGGCCCACCAGGGGGATCATCACCTCGGGGTGCACCTCCACGCCCTGCTTCTTAAGCTGGCAGGCGGCCTCGAGAATGGCCCGCACCTGCATCTGGGTGATCTGGGGGAAGGTGATGCCCAGACGGCAGCCCCGCAGACCCAGCATGGGGTTGGCCTCCCGCATGGCCGCCACGGCCTTAAGGAGTTTCTCCTTCTCGGCCAGGGCTCCGGGCTCGGCGCCCCTACAGCGCAGCTCAGTGACCTCCACCAGCAGCTCCTCGTAGGAGGGCAGGAACTCATGGAGCGGCGGGTCGATGAGCCGGATGATCACCGGCAGGCCCTCCATGGCCTTCAGTATCCCCACGAAGTCCTGGCGCTGGATGGGCAAGAGCTCGTCCAAAGGCCTCTGGCGCTCGGCGTCGGACTCGGCCAGGATCATCCGCTGGACGATGGGCAGACGGTCCTGCTCGAAGAACATGTGCTCGGTGCGACACAGGCCGATGCCCTGGGCACCAAAGGCCCGGGCTCGCTCGGCGTCCCGGGGGTAGTCAGCGTTGGCCCAGACCTGAAGCCGGCGAACCTTGTCGGCCCACCCCAGGAGGGTCAAAAGGTCCTTCTCCTTGGCGAAGTCCGGGTCAATGGTCGGGATGACTCCGGCGAAGACCTCGCCGGTAGAGCCATCTATAGAAATGTAGTCGTTTTCCTTGATCACCTGGCCGTTCACCGAGAACTGCTTCTGCTCCTCGTCCACCCGGATGGCCTCGCAGCCCGCCACGCAGGGCAGGCCCAGGCCCCGGGCCACCACCGCCGCGTGGCTGGTGGCGCCCCCCCGGGCGGTGAGGATGCCCTTGGCGTTGAGCATACCATGGACGTCGTCAGGGGAGGTCTCGGTGCGCACCAGGATCACCGCCTTCTTCTCCTTGCCCAGTCGCTCGGCGGTGTCCGGATCGAAGACGGCGATGCCAGTGGCCGCGCCAGGGGAGGCATTGAGCCCCCTGGCCAGGAGGTTACCCCGTTCCTTGGCCGACTCGTCGAACCGTGGCAGGAGAAGCTGGACCACGTGGCCCGGCTCCACCCGCATCAAGGCCTCCTCTTCGGCAATCAGCCCCTCTCTGGCCATGTCCACCGCGATCTTCACCGCCGCGGCCGCGGTGCGCTTGCCGGAGCGAGTCTGAAGCATGTAGAGCTTTCCCCGCTCCACGGTGAACTCCAGATCCTGCACGTCACGGTAGTGCCGTTCCATCATGTCGGCGTACTTCTGGAACTCCTGGTAGACCTGTGGTAGCTCCTGGGCCAGGGCATCGATCTTCTGGGGCGTGCGGATGCCCGCCACCACGTCCTCGCCCTGGGCGTTCAACAGGTATTCACCGTAGAGCCTCTTCTCGCCGGTGGCCGGGTTGCGGGTGAAAGCCACGCCGGTGCCTGAGTCGAAGCCCATGTTGCCGAAGACCATGGCCTGAACGTTCACCGCCGTGCCCAGGTCGTGTGGGATCTTGTTGAAGTTGCGGTAGTCCACCGCCCGCTTGCCCATCCACGAGCCGAAAACCGCGCCAATGGCCAGCTTGAGCTGCTGGTAGGGGTCTTGGGGGAAATCCTTTCCGATCTCCGCCTTATAGAGCCTCTGGTAGTCCGCCACCACCGCCTTGAGCATGCCCACCGTCAGGTCAGTGTCCCTCTTGCCCTGGGTCTTCTCCTTGTACCCCTCCAGGACCTGCTCGAACCGGGCCCCGTCCATGCCCATGACGATGCGGCCGAACATAGCAATGAACCGGCGGTAGGCGTCGTAGGCAAAGCGCTCGTTATTGGTGAGCGCCGCCAGGCCTTTCAACGTCTCCTCGTTGAGCCCCAGGTTCAGCACCGTGTCCATCATGCCTGGCATGGAGAACCTGGCGCCCGATCGAACCGATACCAGCAATGGATTTCCCGGATCGCCGAACCCCTTGCCCGTCTGGGCCTCCACCTGCTCCAAGGCGGCCAGGGCCTGTTCCCACATCCCCTCGGGGAAAACCTTGCCCAGCCGGTAGAACTCGTTACAGGCCTCGGTGGTGATGGTGAAGCCCGGCGGCACCGGCAGGCCGGCGTTGGTCATCTCGGCCACGCCGGCGCCCTTCCCCCCCAGGAGATCGCGCATCCCGGCGTTGCCCTCGCGGAAAAGATAGACCCATTTTTGGGATGGCATGTTTGGAAAACCTCCAGTTAACTCAATTTGTCCAATAGTATGTCCTTTAACTCCGCCACCGGGACCCGGATCTGCTCCATGGAATCCCGCTCCCGGATGGTAACCGCCCTGTCCTGCAAAGATTGCACGTCCACGGTGACGCAGAGAGGTGTGCCCACCTCGTCCTGGCGGCGATAGAGCCGGCCGATGGCGCCGGTGTCGTCGTACACGGTCATCATGTGTGGCTTCAGCGTCCTGGTTATCTCCCGGGCCAGGGCCACGATCTCCGGCCGATTGCGCAGGAGTGGCAGAACCGCCACCTTGATGGGCGCCAGGTCCTTGTGCAGCCGTAGCACCACCCGCTTTTCCTTGCGCACCTCTTCTTCGTGATAGGCGTCCAAGAGGAACGTAAGCATAGCCCGGTCCACCCCGCCCGAGGGTTCGATGACATAGGGTATTATGTGTTCGCCGGTCTCTTCGTCGTAGAAGGTCAGGTCCCGACCGGAGGCCTGAGAATGTTGCCGCAGGTCGAAGTCGGTGCGGTTGGCTATGCCCTCCAGCTCAGCCCACCCCGTGGGGAAGTTGTACTCCACGTCGGCACAGGCCCGGGCGTAGTGGGCCAGCTCGTCCTTCGTGTGGGGCCGTATGCGCAGGTTCTCCGCTCGAACGCCCAGGCGGATGTACCAGTCATAGCGGTCCTGGATCCAACGCCGGTGCCACTCCTCGTCGGTGCCGGGCCGGACGAAGTATTCCACCTCCATCTGCTCGAATTCCCGGCTGCGGAAGGTGAAGTTTCCTGGTGTGATCTCGTTGCGGAAGGCCTTGCCGATCTGGGCGATGCCGAAGGGCAGCTTCTTGCGCATGGTGGTCTGGACGTTCAAGAAGTTCACGAAAATACCCTGGGCCGTCTCTGGCCGCAGATAGGCCACCGCCGCCTGGTCCTCCACCGGCCCCACGAAGGTCTTAAACATCAGGTTGAACCGCCGCACATCGGTGAGTTCCCCGCCGCACTCCGGGCATACGTCGCCCTCCACGTCGTCCGCCCGGAAGCGGCGTTTGCACGACTTACAGTCCACCAGGGGGTCGGTGAACTGGGTCACGTGCCCCGAGGCCCGCCACACCTCCGGGTTCATGACGATGGCCGCATCCTGGCCCACCACGTCATCCCGTTCCTGGACCACCGCCTTCCACCAGGCCCGTTTGACGTTATTCTTCAGCTCCACCCCCAGGGGACCATAATCCCAGAAGCCGCCGTAGCCACCGTAGATCTCCGAGCTCGGAAAGATATAGCCCCGGCGCTTGCACAGGGAGACAATGGTGTCCATGTCGGGCATGGGACACAGCCTCTCTACCAGTGAAGTGGTCGAGGCGCGATATGGCATTCGCTGATACCAGGCCACGCCTCGAACGCCTATGATACTACAGGCCCGCGGCATTGTAAAGGGCTTAAGAAGCGGCT